>CAZLDQ010000001.1:0-26103 GCA_964558295.1 uncultured Planctomycetaceae bacterium
GGAGGAGGCCGTCACCTACCTTAGCCGCTGTGCCATTTGGGCTGAAACACTACATGTCCACCAACAAATGCCGTTTGCGTCCCTTCACTTTCTTGCCAGCGTCGTAACCGCAACAGCCCCCTTTTTTCCCGTCGTTTTCACCGATTGGCTGTCGGTCATCGCTGTGCTTGGCTGCCGTTTTTTCCCGTGTTTCACGCGCACTCGTTTGCGCATCGCGTCGTGAATGCGTTCCCAGGTGCCGTCTTGGCGAAACATCTTGAAGTAGTAGTAAACCGTATCCTTTGGTGGATACTCCTTGGGCAACATCCGCCACGCACCGCCCGTGCGTGCGACGTAAAACAGCGCGTTGAGTACCTTCCGCATATCCACTCTGCGCGGTCGTCCGCCGGGCTTGGTCGGGGGAACCAAACGCGAAAGTGCTTGCCATTGTTCGTTCGTCATGTCTGTCGGGTACGTGGCGTCCATGCCGTAACCTCCGTGGAAATACCCCCCAGTTCCAAGCGTCGCGCACAAATACCCGCTTTTTCCTAGTGTTGCAAGACCTTTCCAAACACGTTCTTAGGGGGATTCTGGTTAATATCGGAGAGGAATACCCACTTCGCAGGTGGGGGTGGTGGGGTTGACAACCGTACACTCGCCCTGGTGTACTTTCTCCATTAGACTTCCATGTTGCGGATATCCCCACCGAATCCCCCCTGCTAGCTTAAGGGAATCGCATGCGCCGGATTTGGATTGCCATCAAAATTTTCTTTGTTGTGTTGTTCAATGGTGCGGTAGCGCGCAAAGTGGACGAGCTCCTCCAGCGCCGCGGCCTTCCAGAGCCCGAGCCGCGGGAACCATTGCCGCGGCCGGAGCCACGCAAACCGGTCAAACCGGAACCGGTGCGGAACGATGCAATCACATTGCTCGCCACTCTTCAGAGGGAGGCGAGATTCATCGATTTTATTCAAGAGCCTCTAGCGGGGTATACCGACGCGCAAATCGGTGCGGTCGCCCGGGATGTGCATCGGGATTGCGGGGCGGTACTCGAACGGCTCTTTGCCCTGAAGCCCGTATTAGAGCAGGAAGAGGGCTCGGAAGTTGAGGTGCCGGCGGGCTTTGATGCCAATCGCTTCCGGCTCACCGGGAACGTGACCGGCGAGCCACCATTCCATGGCCAACTGATGCATCATGGCTGGACGGCCACAAAGTGCGAGGTGCCTGCCTGGACTGGCTCGAAGGACTCCGCTTCGATTGTGGCACCGGTGGAAGTGGAATTGAAGTGAGTGTAAGAGAACCACGGAAGATGGCAGCAAAATACATTATTGGTATGGACCTGGGCACGACGAACTGCGTGCTCGCCTATGCGGCCCTTGGCACGGAAGAGCCCCAAGTCGAGGTGCTTTCTCTTCCCCAACTGGTTGCCGCCGGCACGTTGGAATCGCGGACCTTGTTGCCGTCGTTCCTCTACTTGGCTCATCCCCAAGAGACGGCCGGCGGTGCATATGATGTGCCTTGGGCCGCCGAGCGAGCTTTTGCCGTCGGGGAAGTCGCGCGGCGTCAGGCCGCCGAGGTGCCCGACCGAACAATCGGCGCGGCCAAATCCTGGCTGGCCTACAGTCGCGTGGACCGTCGCCAGCCGATCCTTCCGTGGAACGCTCCCGCCGAGGTTCCCAAAATCTCGCCGGTGACGGCGTCGCAGCGTTACCTGGAGCACCTGATTGCCGCTTGGGAGTCGGCCTTTCCCGATGCCCCAATTGCCGAGCAAATCGTGGTGCTCACCGTTCCCGCCTCCTTCGATGCCAGTGCACGGGAGTTGACCCGCGAAGCGGCCCTGGCTGCTGGGCTCCCGTCGAACCTGGTACTCCTTGAAGAGCCTCAGGCTGCCGTCTATGCCTGGCTGGGCGCCACCGGTCCGCGGTGGCGCCGCATGCTCCAGGTAGGCAACAAGCTGCTTGTCTGCGACGTTGGCGGGGGCACGACCGATTTGACGCTCGTCGGCGTATCGGAAGAGCACGGCGAACTCGTGCTCGAACGAATCGCCGTCGGCAACCATCTCCTGGTCGGCGGCGACAACATGGACTTGGCGCTGGCTCATCAGGTGGCTGGCATGTTCGCCGAGCGGGGCGTGAAGCTCAACCCCTGGCAGTCGGTCTCGTTGTGGCACTCCTGCCGCGTAGCGAAAGAGGCTCTCCTTTCAGGCACCGGCCAGGAGACCTATCCGATCTCGATCCTCGGACGTGGCAGCCGGTTGATTGGAGGGACGGTCTCGTTGGAAATCGATTGCCGCAGTGTCGGAGAATTGCTTGTCGAGGGCTTTTTCCCCTACTGCGCGATTACCGATCGGCCGGCAAAGCGGCGCGTTTCCGGGTTCCGCGAATTGGGACTGCCGTATGAGAACGACACAGCCATCACTCGCCATTTGGGGGCCTTCCTTCAAGCGCAAGGGAGCGACGGCAAACCGGCTCAACCAAGCCACGTGCTGTTCAACGGCGGCGTGTTCAAGGCCGATCTCTTACGCAGTCGGCTCTTGGAGGTCCTCGCGCAGTGGTTCCCCGAAGCGGCTCCCCAGATCCTCCCGGGCACCCACGACCTCGACCATGCCGTGGCCCGGGGAGCAGCCTTCTACGGCTGGGCCAAGGAGCACGGCGGCATGCGGATTCGCGGCGGTACGGCCCGGGCCTATTACGTCGGCATTGAGACAGCGGGCCTGGCGATTCCCGGAGCCCCGCGTCCGTTGAACGCGTTGTGCGTTGTGCCGATCGGAATGGAAGAGGGCACGGAAACCGATGTTCCTTCCGAGGAGATCGGTTTGGTCGTCGGCGAACCGGCCACTTTCCGTTTCTTCAGTTCTCCAACCCGGAAGCAGGACAAGCCTGGCGACCTGCTGGACTCCTGGTCCGAAGACGAGATCGAAGAGACCGATTCGCTGGAAGCGGAACTGGCAGCCGACGAAGCGATCGAGGAAGGCTATGTTCCCGTCCGTTTTCATCCCAAGGTTACCGAACTAGGGATGCTCGAACTCTGGTGCTATAGCACGAAGAGCGACGGCCGTTGGAAGCTCGAATTCAGCGTGCGCGAGGATGCCGAGCAGACGTGATCCGTCCCGAGTGTTGGCAACTCTCCATGCCCCCCTCTGGACCTGGTTGTCAGACCGAATTCCTGTGAGCAAAGCGACACTCCGCCGTTGGACTTCGGCTTGGAGGGCCCTCCTTCGCGCTTGTGGGCGGGTGAGAGTTACTCTCCGTCTCTATTGGGGGTGATCACAGGCGATTGCGGGCCAGAAAGGCAGACGTTCTCCAAACGCCTGCCGCAAATCAGGGAGAACCTCAAAACATCGTGTAGAGAAACGGGGCCGCTCCCGTGCCACCCACTACGACGAGCAGGCTGACCAAGCCCAACACGAGGACAATCGGCAACAGCCACCATTTCTTGTTCTCCATCAAAAAGAGGGCAAACTGACTGGCCAGCGGGAGTTGCTTCTGTTGCGACGCTTTCTCGAACTCGTTGCCAAGACTCATCGGATGAGGCCTTTCGATGGTGGGGATGGTTTCTGTGGACGGTGGAGAACACGCAGCCGTAGCGTTCCGTCGTTTCCATGACCTGGAACGCCACAGAGGGCGTTCCCTACAGGTTTTGTGTGTCAAAGCCGATTGGCAACTTACCATTGCCGCAAGTAACTCACCGGCCCCGAGGGCTGTTTCTTCGGCTCCCAGTAGGTTGACGCCTGCCGATCAAAATGCCGTTGGAGCAGGTCACGACCGAGGAGCCGCAACACGATGCCGGTTGGCAGAATGACCATGAAGAAGACCGACAGCAGGATCAACTCGCTGACCACCATTCCGATCGGAGCAGCCGCCACCGAGAGGGCAAGGAAGGCCGGTTTCAGGGCACGCGGTTGGGCCAGTCCCACAAGGGCCGTCACCACGCCGGCCCCGATTGCTGCACAAAAGGCGCCCGTGCCCACGCCGCTCCAAAACCACCCGGCCAACGGCAGTGCGATCATGGGCACGAAGCCGAATTGCCGAAGCTGCTGGTCGCTGGGATTCCAGTTGATCTGAATCAGTCTCATCGCATGTGCGTCCTTCCACTTGGTCCGGTTGTTCAGTCGAGGGCAAACTGGGACAGGTGCTGCTTGCGGGCGTGAACGGTCGCCCTTTTCCGTTGCGTCTCTTTGCGCAACACATAGCGTCCGAGCACTAGGACATCCATGTCGGTCATTGCAAAGCACCGATAGGCGTCGGCCGGGGTGCATACGATCGGCTCGCTTCGGACATTGAAACTCGTGTTGATCAGCACGGGACAGCCGGTCTTCTCGTAGAATCGGGTCATCAGTTGGTGGAGAAGTGGATGCCGCCTGCGGTCAACCGTCTGCACGCGGGCTGAATTGTCGACGTGCGTTACGGCTGGGATCGTGGACCGAGGAAAACGCAGTCGCTCCATCCCGAACGCCGCTTGTTGTTCAGCGTTGATCGGTTTGCGCCGTGCCTCTCGGACCGGAGCAACGACGAGCATGTAGGGACTCTCCTCGCCCGGGCGCATCTCGAACCACTGGTCAACGTATTCCTGAAGGACCATCGGCGCAAAGGGCCGAAAGGACTCGCGGAACTTGATCTTCTGGTTCATTACCGACTGCATCTTTTCGCTGCGGGCGTCACCCAAAATGCTTCGTGCGCCGAGCGCGCGGGGACCAAATTCCATACGTCCTTGGAACCAACCGACCACCTTCTCTTCGGCGAGCAATGAAGCGACCATGTCGCAAAGTTGCTCCTCCGAATCGCAGATCGTGTAGCACGCCCGCTCCTGGCGGAGGGTGGCGAGGATCTGGTCGTCGGAAAAGGCCGGCCCGAGGAAGGAGCCCTGTTGCAGGTCGTGTCCTTTGGGTTCCCGAGGATTTTCCAGCAGTTGGTGCCAGATGAACAGGGCCGTGCCAAGCGCCCCGCCGGCATCCCCTGCGGCAGGCTGTATCCAAAGGTTTTCAAACGGTCCCTCGCGGAGAATGCGGCCGTTGCCCACGCAGTTCAACGCCACGCCACCGGCCATCACCAGGTTCTTCATTCCCGTCTGCTTGTGCACATGTCGAACCGAACGGAGCATGATCTCCTCGGTCACGGCCTGGACCGAGGCGGCCAAGTCCATTTCCCGCTGGGTAATCGGCGACTCGGGCGTTCGCGGCGGACCTCCGAGAAGCCGATCGAGCTTCTTGGAGGTCATCGTCAGCCCTTGGCAGTAGTTGAAATAGCTCATGTCGAGTCGGAAGGACCCGTCCTCTTTGAGGTCCATGAGGTTTTTCAGGATCAGGTCCTTGTAGATCGGTTGGCCGTAGGGGGCCAGGCCCATCACCTTGTACTCCCCACTGTTGACACGGAATCCGGTGAAGTAGGTGAAGGCCGAATAGAAGAGGCCGAGCGAATGGGGAAAGCGAATCTCATGGGTCAACTCGATCCGATTGCCCCGGCCAACGCCGAAACAGGTGGTCGACCACTCGCCAACGCCGTCGAGGGTCAAAATGGCCGCTTCATCGAACGGAGAGGGGAAGAAGGCACTGGCTGCATGCGATTCGTGATGCTCGGTGAAGACATACGGCCCGGGGTATCGCGCGGCAAGCCCTCGACCGATCTCGCGAGGGAGGAAGAGCTTTTGTCGCAGCCACCGCGGCATCGCTTGGCGGAAAGAACGATATCCACGGGGCGCGAAGGCCAGGTAGGTTTCCAGGAGCCGTTCGAATTTTACCAGCGGCTTGTCGTAGAAGCCCACATAGTTGAGATCTTCCGGCCCAATCCCCGCTTCAGCCAGGCAGTAATCGATTGCCTGCTTTGGGAACTCGTGGTCATGCTTGACCCGTGTGAAGCGTTCCTCCTGGGCCGCCGCCACGATTCGTCCATCGACCACCAGGGCTGCGGCCGAATCGTGATAGAAGGCCGAGATGCCGAGAATGGCCGTCATTCGCGTCCCACCGATCCCTCGATGGCCTCATCCGCGTCGCAATCCTTCGCCGACTCCATGGAGACTTGGTTATAACCGTTTCAGGGATTGCAGGGCAAGGGCACCCGACTTCGTCCCTTCCCAGCGAACATCACCCCCCCTTTTTGGCTTATTCTGCATCTTGCCCCGGATCGGTATGTTTAATGGTTCCCCCGTTGTTGTTGCGATCAGAAGTCCTTGATCGATGCAAGGGGTGCATTCGATATCCCTGAGGACTTCTCGCGAGGGGGCTCATGCCATGGGTATGGAACGAAAAGCCTCGCTCCTCTGAGGGCGTGGCATCCCTGCAAGCTGAACTGACGAGTACATCATCTCCGTGACCGCCACTAGCAATCAACCTTGTCGCTATGTCGTCGGAATCGACCTGGGCACGACCAACTCGGCCGTCTGCTATGTGGATACGAGCGAGGAGCCCTGGCAGGTGCGCACCTTCCCTGTGGTACAGTTGGTGGCCCCGGGGGTGGTGGAGTCGCGTGAGACGCTGCCGTCATTTCATTACCAGCCTGCCCCAGGGGAATTGTCGCCCGACGCGCTGAGACTCCCCTGGAGTAAGCAGCCCCCCGACCATGCGGTCGGTTTTTATGCGCGGGACCACGGAACGCTCGTGCCAGGTCGCTTGGTCGTTTCGGCCAAGTCATGGCTGAGCCATTCGGGGGTCGACCGTACGGCCCCGATTCTACCTTGGCATGGTGTGCCTGACGTGGACCGGCTGTCGCCGGTTGAGGTCAGTAGCCGCTATTTGGCCCATATCCGTGATGCCTGGGACGCGAAGTTCCCCCAGTTTCCGTTGGCCGAGCAAGATCTTGTGCTGACCCTGCCGGCCTCGTTCGACGAAGTTGCCCGGGAACTGACCGTAAAGGCCGCCGCCCAGGCAGGTCTCCCCAGGGTCGTGTTGATTGAAGAGCCTCAGGCCGCCTTCTATGCCTGGATTTACAAACATACCCACGATTGGGAGCAGCGGGTCACGCCGGGACAGAAGATCTTGGTCTGCGATATCGGGGGCGGTACCAGCGACTTCACGCTGATTCGCGTGCGCAGCGAGCCGGACGGGAGGATCCGCTTCCATCGTGTGGCCGTAGGGGAACATCTGATTCTCGGTGGCGACAATCTCGATCTGGCCCTGGCCCATCACGTCGAACGAAAGCTACGAGGCGAGGGCAAGCTCGAACCGCGTCAATGGGCCGTCCTGGTCCGTACCTGCCGACAGGTCAAAGAGACTCTCCTAGGCAACCACGCGCCGTCACAGTTAACCGTCAACCTCCCCGGAACGGGAGCCCGGCTCATCGGCGGTGGGATTCAAGTCGAAGTCACCCAGGATGAGGTGCGGGAACTGCTGTTGGAAGGCTTCTTCCCTCAAGTTCGCCTGGATGCCAAGCCGGTCAGTCGCCGTTCGGGATTTCAAGAATTTGGTTTGCCCTACGCCCCCGAACCGGCGATTACCCGCTACCTGGCCGCTTTCCTCACCGCCCATCGGCATGTGGCTCTGGAGGAGACGGAAACGGCCACCGACCATGACCCGGCCCGGCCGGATATCGTCCTGTTTAACGGCGGCGTTTTTGAGTCGTTTGTATTGCGCGACAAGCTCTTGGAAGTGTTGACCTCCTGGTTCCGCGGTCCCGGACACGAAAACTGGAAGCCGGTGGTCCTCGATAATGACCGACTCGACTTGGCCGTTGCCCGAGGGGCCGCCTACTACGGCATGGTGCGTCGTGGGCAAGGTGTGCGCATCGCGGCCGGACTTGCCCGAACGTACTACATCGGCGTCGAAAGCGAACCGCCCACGGCCGTCTGTCTGGTGCCGGCCGGGGTGGAACCGGGGCACGACGTCGATCTGACCGAACGACGGTTTGAACTGCGGATTTCCGAGCCGGTGGAATTTCCGCTCTATGTGTCGAGCCTCCGCCTGACCGACCGGCCGGGCCAAGCAGTGCCCTTCGATCGCGAGCAGATGACGCCCCTGCCGCCGATCCGCACGGTGCTCAAAACCCGCAAGCGGAACGCGACGGGCCGGATTTCCGTGAACCTGCACGCCCGACTCACGGAGATCGGCACCCTGGACCTCTGGTGCAGCGAACGGGAAGGCCGCGGCAGTTGGCGTCTGCAGTTCGACGTGCGTTCCGCCACGCAAACCGACGTAGCTGCCCACGAAACCGCAGGCGAGCAACTCGGCGTGTTCGAAGAAGAAACCTGGCAGGAAATCCAGCAGCAAATCGTCGCCACGTTCGGCCCCCAAGGCCACGAAACGCCGGAAGGCTTAGTCAAACGGCTTTCTGAGACGACCGGAATGAATCGTCGCGATTGGCCGCCGTCGCTGTTGCGTCGAATCTGGGAGACGTTGATGGAAGTCGAGGCCGGTCGGCGGCAAAGTCAAGTCCACGAGGCCCGCTGGCTCAACCTTCTTGGGTTTGCCCTTCGCCCCGGCTATGGGCTGGCGGTTGACGACTGGCGCGTTGCGGAGACTTGGCGAACGCTTCAGGGAAACCTGATTCATCCGACGGCGATGTGCCGCGCCGAGTGGTGGATTCTCTGGCGGCGAATCGCCGGTGGCTTGACGGCTGGCCAGCAGCAAGCCCTCGCTGACCCGCTCCTGGCTCCGATTCGAGCCACACACCGACAAATGACGACCGGCAAGGGACGCGGAGCGGACTTTAACCCCGGTTCCCACGAAGGCGCCGAGGTATGGCGTCTCTTGGGCTCGCTTGAATTACTCACAGGAACGACAAAGATCGAATTAGGCAACATGCTCCTCGATCTTCTCCCCAAACGCAAGTTGGAAACGGTTCGGCCTGCGATGGCCTGGGCTCTCGGCCGGCTCGGGGCACGCTTGCCTCTGTACGGTCCGCTCAACACGGTCGTTCCCGTGGAGTCAGCCGCCGATTGGGTTCAGAGACTGATGGATTTCGGCAGCAACGACGCAATGGTCCTGTTGGCCGTGATGCAGATCGCCCGCAAGACCGACGACCGCTATCGCGATCTGCCGGAGAAACTGCGCACCAAGGTAGTCGATTGGCTCCTTGGCCGCGAGGCCCCAAGGCATTTTGTCGAATTGGTCGAGTGCGTTGGGCAGTTGGATACCGAAGAGCAAGGCCTGGTGTTCGGCGAGGCTCTGCCCAAGGGATTGCGCATGCAGTGAAGCCTGCCCCCCCCCCTTGCTTCGCCGGGGGCAATCCGTTCTCTCTCCCTTTTTGCGGGCTTTGGTATGCGACGTGCAATTCTCTGCTGAACATTCGCATCGGCTCGTGCATGTCGTGTGCCGTGACAGACAGCCACGCACTGGGTTTTCCAACTCTCAGGGGTCCCCCGGAGGCCGCGTATGGATCTTTTATGGTGGGCAACCTTCGCCCTTGTCGTCGCGCTAATTGCCGGAGCCATGGGGTTCAGCGGTGTTGCTACCCCCACGACCAAGGTTGCCAAAGCCCTGTTTGGCATCTTCCTGGTGGTCTTCCTCGTACTCCTGGCACTGGCGGTTCTCAGGGGAACAGCCCTCTTCTGAGATCCGACGCCAGGCGAAACGACCGACAGCAGATCGCGTTCGGGGAAAACCGTCGGACGAAGGTTACGCGTCTAAGTGGCGTGCCAAGCCCTGTTGGGGGGTGCTTGCGAAGTCCCAGAAAAAGGACTAAGTTGGCATCGCCCCCTTGGTCATGCTAGTCATAATACGCATCCAGGCGAATGAAGGAAGAATCTATGCCTCCGTCTCCCAAGCGGTATGCCCTCGGTGTCGACTACGGAACCAACAGTGTGCGTGCTTTGATCGTGGATGTGGCCGATGGGACGGAAATCGCCACGGCGGTCTACGACTATCCGAGTGGCGAGAAGGGCGTGTTGCTGGCAGCCAAAGATCCGAACCTTGCCCGCCAAAACCCGGCCGACTATATCGAGGGGTTCTTCCAGTCGGTTCGCGCAGCTCTCCGCACGGCCAAAAAGCAACCCGGTTTCTCGCCCGCCAACATCGTCGGCATTGGCGTCGATACCACAGGCTCCACGCCGATCCCGGTGGATCGCAGCGGCCAGCCCCTGGCGTTCCAATCCCGATTCAAGAAAAACTTGGCCGCACAGGCTTGGCTTTGGAAGGATCACACTTCCCATGCCGAGGCGGCGGAGATTACCGACAAGGCTCGGCAACTGGATATGCCCTACCTGTCCAAGTGTGGTGGCACCTACAGTTCCGAGTGGTATTGGTCCAAGATCCTTCACTGCAAGCGGACCAGCCCCCAGGTCTTCACGGCGGCTTACGGCTGGGTGGAACTCGCCGACTTCGTCCCCGGCTATCTTACGGGTCGGCTTGACCCGACGATCATCCCCCGCGGGATTTGTGCCGCGGGACATAAGGCGATGTACAACGACCAGTGGGGAGGGCTGCCCAGCGAAGAATTCCTCGCCCGTCTCGATCCCGAGCTTGTGCCGCTTCGCCGCCGCTATGCGAGTCCGGCCGTCTCCGCCGACCATAGGGCAGGCGAGTTAACCGAGGAGGTGGCTCGCCGGATCGGGTTGCCGGCAGGGATTCCTGTAGCGGTCGGCGCGTTTGATGCCCATGCGGGAGCGGTCGGCGCTGGGGTCAAGCCGGGCACCCTCGTTAAGATCATTGGCACCAGCACCTGCGACATGATGGTCGCCCCCATGGATCAACCGCTGGCCGACATCCCCGGACTGTGCGGGATCGTGCCCGGTTCGATCCTTCCTGGCCTGTATGGTCTGGAAGCGGGACAGTCTGCCGTCGGTGACATCTTCAACTGGTTCGTCACATCCCTGGCCCCCACACAGTACACGGCCAAGGGCGATCCCCATGCGAATCTCACCGAAGCGGCCGCCAAACTCAAGCCGGGTGAAAGCGGACTTCTCGCCCTCGATTGGAACAACGGCAACCGCACAATCCTCGTCGATCCGCGGCTCACGGGCCTCTTGATCGGGCAGACGCTTCACACCACAGCCGCGGAGACCTATCGGGCTTTGATCGAAGCCACCGCGTTTGGTGCTCTGACGATCATCAAGCGATTTGAAGAATACGGTATCGAGGTCAACGAAGTGATCAACTGCGGCGGAATCGCTGAAAAGAACCCCTTTGCCATGCAAGTGTATGCCGATATCTGCAACCGCCCGATGAAGGTCAGCCGCTCAGCGCAGACGTGTGCCCTGGGCGCGGCGATTTTCGGAGCGGTCGTCGGCGGGGCCTACAAGACCACCGAACAGGCCCAGAGACGCATGACCGGTGTGAAGTCCAAGGTCTTCCGCCCCAACAAGGCCGCCGCGGCCGTTTACGCCGAACTCTACCGACTCTATCGCCAATTGCACGACCATTTCGGTCTCCCGGGCCATGCCGACAAGCAAGGGCTCTACGGCGTAATGAAAGACCTGATCGCCCTCCGCGACCGTGTGCGGCAGGACGCATAAAGGGTGGCCGAAAACGTATTGGAGAAAGGTTGGTCAGAGATGAAGCTGATCGAACTTCGTGAAGAAGTCTGTTACGTCAATAAGATGCTGCCGGTCACGGGCCTCGTGACCATGCACTCGGGCAACGCCAGCGGTCTGGACCGCGAGAGCGGACGGCTCGTGATCAAACCGTCGGGAATCGACTACGACCGGCTCACGCCCGATGATCTGGTGGAGGTCGACTTGGCGTCGGGCGAGGTGCTCCACGGCTCGCTACGTCCCAGCGTCGACTTGCCGCATCACCTCTACCTCTATCGCAACATGCCCGGAGTGTGTGGTCTCATTCACACCCACAGCAACTACGCCACGGCCTTTGCCGCCCTCGGCAGGCCGATCCCCTTATGCCTGACGGCCATCGCCGATCAGTTTGGCGACCAGATCCCCTGCACGCCGTATGTGGACAATGAAGCCGATCATATCGGTCAGGCGATTCTGAAGTGCCGCACTCGGGCTCCGGCCGTGCTGCTGCAGAATCACGGCGTGTTCGCCTGGGGTAAGACGCCCCGCGAGGCGCTCAAGACGGCCGTCATGACGGAGGACGTGGCTAAGACCGTGCACCTGGCCCTGCAACTCGGCCAACCGCGGGAGATTCCAGCCGCAGAGGTCCAAAAATGGTACGATCGGTACCGGTTCGGCTACGGACAACACTCATAGGAGGTCATGGTCAACCATGCTCGCCGCTCGGCTTTATGGCCCGCAGGATATCCGCGTGGAAGAAGTCCCCTGTCCCGGTGAACCACCGCCAGGCCATGCGCTGATTCGTGTCACGACGGTTGGAATCTGCGGCAGCGATCTGCACACCTACCGCCAGGCGAGCATTGGCAACACGGCCTTGAAAAGTCCGCTGATCCTGGGGCATGAGTTCAGCGGAATCGTCGAAGCCGTGGGACTTGGCTGCGTTGATGGCTACGGCCAGCCGCTGCATGAAGGTGTACCCGTGGCAGCAGATCCAGCCAGCCCCTGTGGGCAATGTGAATTGTGCCAGGCTGGGCATCCGAACCTTTGTCAACAGATTCACTTCTGTGGCCTGTGGCCCGATCACGGGGCACTTTGCCAGTGGCTCCACCTGCCGGCGAAAAACTGCTTCCCACTGCCTGCCCGGCTCGACGAGGTCGCTGGTGCGATGCTCGAACCGCTTGGCGTGGCCATTCATGCGGCCGACCTGGCCAAAATCCGCGTCGGCCAGAGCGTAGCGATTCTCGGGGCTGGACCGATCGGCCTGTGTATCCTTCAGATGGTCAGGCTCAGCGGCGCCGGACCGGTTTTCATCTCCGACCGCCTTCCCTGGCGTGTCGAACTGGCTCGACGTCTCGGAGCCACCATGGCCTTGTGCGATGGGGGGCAAGACCTCGTCGCCGCAGTTCGCAAGGCCACAGGGGGACGCGGTGTGGACGTTGCCATTGAAGCGGCCTGGAGCGGCGAAGCGGTCGAAGCGGCCGCCGAAATGCTGGTCCCCGGCGGCCGGTTGGTTATCGTGGGAATCGCCGAGGACGATCGGCTTTCGCTTCGTCACTCCACCGCACGCCGCAAGGGGCTGACCATCAAAATGGCCCGCCGCATGAAGCATACCTATCCCCGGGCCATCCGTTTGGCTGAGTCTGGATCTGTCGACCTCCACGCTCTCGTCAGCCACCACTTCCCGCTGACGCAAACGAAGGAAGCGTTCGCCCTGAACGCCGCCTACGCCGAGGGGGTCGGCAAGGTGGTGATCGATGTGCAAGCCCTTCCAGCAGCCCAGCCGTCACCCGGTAAAGTAGAGATACGCCGCGGCGATTGCCGCCAGGACCATCCCTGACGCAAACACGTCGCCCCAGTTCCAACTGCGTCGCG
Source organism: uncultured Planctomycetaceae bacterium (assembly GCA_964558295.1). Lineage (GTDB taxonomy): Bacteria > Planctomycetota > Planctomycetia > Pirellulales > Thermoguttaceae > JBDKTH01. The sequence goes on from CAZLDQ010000001.1 coordinate 13,225, forward strand.
ACTGCAACCGCTGCTCTTCGGTAACCGTGCCATACGTCAGCCCGCGAATGCTCTCCGGCGACGGAGCCGCGGTCAGCAGACTGACCAGCACCATCACGACCGACGAGACCAGGAAGATCACCACGCTGTAGTACTGGAAATAGGTGTTGTTGACAATCCAGAGCAACGACCCCTCTGCGTAGCCGTTCTTGAATCCGTCGATCCCCAAGGCAACGGGCGTGTCGATGGCCAACCGGAAGACGCCCATCAGGAAGCCGACCACCAACGCCGCCAAACAACCTTTGCCATTGAGCCGCTTGAAGAATACGCCGAGGAAGAAGACCGCAAAGATCGGCGGGGCCAGATAACCTTGAACCGACTGCAGGTAGTAGTACAACCCGTTTTGCCCGCGAATCACTGGAATCCATAACAGGGCGATCAGCACCATCACACTCGTGGCAAGCCGTCCCATCCACACCAATTGGGCTTGCGAGGCCTTGGGCTGGAATTTCTGGTACAGATCCATCGTGAACAGCGTGGAGCAGGCATTGAAGGCTCCGGCCAACGAGCTCATCAGCGCGGAGAGAAGCCCGGCCACGACAAGGCCCCGGACTCCTACGGGCAAAATGTGCTTGACCATCAAGGGAAAAGCGGCCTGACACTGGTCAGCCACCGGTTTCCCGTCCACCACCAGGTTCTCCAGGCCGCGGTAGCCGTTCTTGGCCAGCACGAAGCAGATCATTCCCGGGATAATGAAGATGGCCACTGGCAATAGTTTCATGAAGGCGGCAGCGATGCTTCCCCGCCGAGCGATTGTCTCGTTGGAAGCCGCTAGGGCTCGTTGCACAATGTATTGGTCGGTGCACCAATACCAGAGGCCGACGATCGGGGCACAAACCAGCATCCCAAGCCAAGGAAAATGGTGGTCGGCACTGAAATACCAGGCCATCCGGCCGGTTTCCCGAACCGGTTCCCAGGTGCCTTCCATTCCGGCAGGCACCAGGGGACGCCAAAGGTTGAACATCTCCGAGCCGCACTGCTGACGCAAGACATCCCACCCCCCCAGCTCGATCAGCCCGAACACGGTCACCATCGCCGAGCCGATAATGAAGATCATCGTCTGCAGTGTATCGGTATAGGCCACCGCACGCAGGCCGCCCAAGACCGTGTAGAGGCCGGTCAGTACGACGACCACCACGGAGCCGATCCAAAAGGCATCTAACACCATAATGCCCAGATCGAGGCGGATTTCTGGCAGGAGCGTGTAGAAGACCACGCCCCCGGCAAAGATCCCCACGGCAAGCTTGGTGACCACATAGGCCACCAGCGAGATGATCGAGAGCATCCAACGGGCGGCCGGCGAAAACCGCTTTTCGAGGAACTCGGGCATCGTGTAGACCATCGACCGCATGTAGAACGGTACGAAGACCCAGGCCAACACCAAGAGACACCAGGCGTGGAGCTCGTAGTGGGCCATGGCCACCCCGTCCGTGCAGCCCGAGCCAGCCAAACCCACGAGATGCTCCGAACCGATGTTCGAGGAAAAGATCGACGCGGCCACAATGAACCAGCCGAGGTTACGCCCGGCGAGAAAGTAATCGTCGGCCGTATCCTTGTTGCGCAGGATCGCCCACCAGGTGATTCCAAACAGGAGGACGAAGTAGCCGGCGATTACGATCCAGTCGAGGGTGGCCAGTTGTCCGCTCCCGACGGTCGAGAAGACGCCGGTGGTCGTCGACGGTGCAACCACGGTTGCCGCCGGCTGACTCGCCGAATCCGACCCGGCAATCACCGGACTCCCGCACATGACGCACACCAGATAGGCCACCACGCCGAGCAATCCCACAGACCGGATCATGCACGTCCCTCCGCCGTTGGCAAGACAATCTCCAGATCCCCACACGGTTCGTCAGTCTAAACGACCCGATGGAGAGCGCCAAGAGACTTGCCGACGCAACCTGCAACACGGGCCTAGGCAGCAGGCCTTGAGGGGGGGCAGAGGCAGGCCGCATACTAGTTCGCGGCAGAAAAAACGCGCGAACTAGATCGCATTGGCGCACCTCTCGCCCGTGCGAATGCGAATCGCATCGACCAGATCCGAGACAAAGACCTTTCCGTCGCCGACCTGCCCGGTCTTCGCCGTTTTGGTGATCGTCTCAAGCACCGTGGCCAAGTCCTGGTCGGCCACGACCACTTCGATCTTGATTTTGGGCACAAAGTCGACGGTATACTCGGCCCCACGGTACATTTCCGTGTGCCCCTTCTGCCGGCCAAACCCGCGAACTTCGGTGACCGTCATCCCCTTGATCCCAAGCTGGGTGAGAGCGTTCTTGACGTCTTCGAGCTTGAAGTGGCGAATCAATGCTTCAATCTTCTTCATACGTAAGTCCTTTCCAGACAGTGATACGACGTCAAGACTTGCCGCGAGGCATCTTCGGGGGCACGAACCGCTGGGGAGGTCGTGCTTCACGACGTCATGCAAGCCGCGTGCCAGCAGACAATTTGTTCCGGTCTCTCGGAAATGTCGGGCTTGCCCAAACTTGGATGTTCCCTGAGGTTTACGCAAGCTTCGGCCGCTTGGCTGACTGGGCCTATGTGAGACAACTGCCATGGGCGGTGCCTGTTTCTCCGGCGAGTGGTGACGCGCGAGCGTGCAGTCTCCTTCGGACACGGCCGATCGCATGGATGGTACTGTCCCTGTCACACCCCTGTTTGCAGCGCGGGATGGTCCCTGGTATTCTGGAGTGATCACTGATCGCCAACCGGCCGAGCGGCCCCCAGCCAACCACCATGTCTAGCGGTCCCTGGTATACTCATCTCGACGGGCAAGAGTATGGTCCCGTGTCCACGCAGCAGTTGCTCCGCATGGTTCGCGACGGGATCGTGCGCCGCGATACACTGGTGCGCCATGCTTCTGCCAGAGAATGGACCCGAGCAGCCAACGTGGCGGGATTGTTTCCCGATTCGGCCATGGCACTGCCAGGCCGGCCCATCGCTTGCCCTATGGCCGGCCCTGTTCCCGATGGACGCAATCCCCTCTTCGGCCAGGCGGCTCAGAAGTGGTTGTGGACCGGCGTCGTGCTGGCGTGTGTTGTGCTGGTCGTCGTGTGGCTGGCCGTAGCCCGACAGATGGTTCAAAAGCAGTCGCAACGGCAAAGTGAGTCTCCCGTTGCCGAGGCGGCCGCGCATGTGTCTCCGACGCCCGCAAAACACACCTCGACCGCCGAGGTCGACCGAACCGAAGTGCGGGCATTCGTCGGGCACACCGATATCGTCAAAGCCGTGGCCTTTTCTCCCGACGGACACCTCCTGCTCTCTGGCGGCGGGGCGATTCACATTCAACGCAACAAAGAAACCGACGAAGCCCACGAGCCAAAGCACGAGGCTTCGACCACCAAGCCGGACGAGCCGGTCAACTCCACGGAGGTGGAAGAACACTCGGGCGATTACCGCCTCCGGGTGTGGGAGGTCGACTCGGGGCGTCAGCTCAAAGCACTCAAAGGGCACTTCGCCATGATCAGCGCAGTGGCCTTCAGCCCGAACGGCCAATACGCCCTTTCCGCAGATAACGCCGGCACGGCAATCCTTTGGGACACCCACGCGTGGAGCGAAGTTCACCGTTTCCGCGGTCTTGCCCGCGAGCAGTATGGGCTGGGGGAGACCTGCGCGATCAATGCCGTGGCCTTTTCTCCGGACAGCCGCCGTATCGTGCTGGCGGGGTGGGGATACGATGCGGGGCGCGCCTCGGCCAACTATGACAAGAATCCTCACCTGATTCTCTGGGACGTTGCAACAGGGGAGGAGTTGACTCGCACCGACAAGAACGGCAGTCGATGCAGTTATTTCGTCTGTCCGGAATTCATCGACGCACTGCACAGTGCGGCCTTCACCCCGAATGGCGAGTACATTGTCGTGGGAGCTTCGGGAAGCAATGCCGGCATGTACTATGGTTGCAGGAACGGCTCAGTTTATCAGGCCGTCGGAAGCTTTTCGTTGAGGCCGCGGATTCTGTGCCGCGACACTCGCAATCCTGACCGGTTCACCTATGAATTGGAGGATCGCAACTTCGGTTCGAGTGGACACGATGCGCCAAGCGCCTCATTCGTCGCAACGGCCGTTTCCCCAGACGGACGCTTCGTGGTCTCGGCCGACACGTTGGGGCGACTCTGTCTCTGGAGTTTCAACCCCACCCCGGCCAAGCCGGAGAAGGGGGTCAACCGAATCTCGCAAATCGATCTGCTGGATCGACCAGTGCGTTGCGTTGCCTATTCACCCACAGGTCGATATATCGCCACCGGAGGCGATGACCTGTTCCTCTGGCATGGCGCACGCGATGAATTGGAAGTCGCCTGGGAGCTTGGTCCGCGGGCTGAAGGAACGTTTCGCGCCAAGCCGTTTCACATTCACAGTCTGGCTTTTTCCCCCAGCGGCACATATCTGGCCGCCGGGTGCGACGATCACCGGATTCGCCTCTGGAGAATCCCTTAGCCGCCCAGGTATCTGAATGCCAAGTTCAACGGGTTCAAGCTCAAGATTCCTGACGGCGATTGGATCGTGATGGCCAACGGCGACCGGATTCGTGTGCCACGCAACCAACCGATCACTGCCATTGCGTCGGTCGGCAGTCTCCAAGAGGCGACATGGCCGACGCCCGAATTGCAGAGAACCGCCCAACGTCGCGTCTGCTTCGGCGAGAAGCGGACCTTCACGCTGGAGCCCCTGGAGGGCTACTGCCATCGCAAATCGCTTCCACCAGATCCCCGTTGCTTCATTGTCTCGGCAGGTTTGATCTGGTATGTTGCGTTACAGGCGAAGAGATGTTGCCCTTCCACCGTGAGGATGCAACCACCCACCTCCTGAAGGCGGGGTGCTTCGCTTTGCATTTCCTTGTTGTTTCCAGGACTGGAGAGAGACGCCATGAGAGAGTTCTCTCGGATGCGGACATGGGCGGGGGCATTGACGATTGGATCGTTCGGGGTTGTTGGGACTACGGGAATCCTGATGTTCTTTCATCTGAACGGCGGCTTGTCGAAGCTGGCCCACGAATGGTTGGGCTGGCTTCTGGTGATCGCCGTCGTCGTCCATGTGGCCGTCAACTGGAAGCCATTTGTCAGCTATTTCCGTAGACCGCTGAGCATTGCGATCATGGCCGTTCTTCTGGTACTGGGGGGCCTTTCCTTCTTGTCGGGAGGTTCTTCGGGCGGCCGTCACCATCCAATGATGGGAGCCATGCTGGCTCTCGAACAGTCTTCCCTGAAGGTGGTTGCCGAGGTGGTCAAACAAACCCCTGATTCCCTGATCGCGGCCCTTCGGGCTCGCGAAATCCGTGTTCGCGATGACCAACAGACGATCCGTGAGGTGGCCTCGGAAAACCATATGCGAAGTCTGGAGATCCTGGGGTACATTTTGGGGGACATGCCGCAGTCCGCTGCGGACCAACACTCCCGCGACTGATTCCGGATGCAGATGGTACAGAGTCTGCGCAGGCTAACCGACGAGTGTCTTGTTCATCGAAGACAAACCGGATCAGCGCCGGAACCAGAAAACGGGCCATCACGGATACCAACGGGCCGACGATTTCAAACGCCACACAGTACGCCTGGTCAAAGAACCGGGGCAGGCCTTGAACACTGACTCTACCGCTGATTATTCGGCTGGTAGACGGGAAAGGGGCGATACTCGATCACACCGGCCGAAGGCCGAATCGAGTTCATTTGCATTACGGCTGATACCGTCGTCTCCCAAAGCTTTACCCAGCGGGGTCGCCCCGCGGGGTGTGCAGCCAACTCCATGGCACACGAGCAATATGCCGTGGTCACTGCCTTTTTACGGACAGGAGCCATTGGACCTACTGACGCACCCAAGCAGCGAAAAGGAAAAAGAACTCACCCTTCCCTTCCTCGGCCTGCCTTCCTTTGCGTGCTTCGCGTCTTTGCGGTTCTTTCCCAAGGGAAATCCACTTAGGGGATGCCTGGAAGTGGCCAAAAACTTTGCTCGCATCCGGCCTGCCCATCTGTTAAGCTCCACGAAGAATCAGAACCTGATGAGCCAAAGCGAAATGGTGTGAGATGGTCAATGGAATACGAACCAGGGAAACCAATCAACGATAAGCCGAGGATCGTTGCATCGCAAGCCGAGTGGCATGCCATCACAAAACGCCACGACGTACTCGGCATGTTCTGCCGCCCCGCTTTCTCGTCAATCCGCACCCGCTCCCCCCCGGAAGAAAATTTCCCCCAACGTCCCTTGGATTTTGTTGACGAAACGTACCTCCGGTCTCACTCGCAGGGCCGAAGTGGCGGGAGAGGTAGCTGACGTGACTCGTCCCCGCAACGCGAGAAGCTCACGAAAGACGCGAGCCAATCCGGCCAATTCCGCAAGCAGCGATGCGCCCACCAAAAAGGAGTCTTCATTGAGTGAACAATTGCTTCTTGACTCGACTTGGCAGACTGCAAAAAATGCAGAAGGATGTGAAGAATGATTCTTTGACTCGACCACACGGGCACCCCAAACGCGGGTCGTTTCTTCGGACGCATTTCCCACTCCTCCCCTTCCCTATTGGCACGATGCACTTCCCCCCTTCCCGCTTGCCACATCCCGAACACCACCTTGGCTGGCTCGCCGGAATCCTCCTTGGTCTGGCCTTGAGTGTTGCCACGGCCGAAGCGACCAACGAGGCAGCATCCACCGAGCGGCGTTTGGCCGATGCAGCCGGCTATCTGGCCTCGGACGAGCTCGAAGGACGTGGGGTCGGCACCCAAGGAATCGATCGGGCGGCCGACTACATCGCCAGTCAGTTCGCCCAAGCAGGACTGAAGACGAGACTGTTCGACGGCTCACCGTTCCAGACGTTTCGCATGACCGCCACCGCCACCCTCGGGACCAACAACCAGTTGGTAATCCAAGGCCCCGTGCCGAAGGAGGGCGGACGGCCGCAGCGCACCGAGTTGCAGCTCCATGCGGATTTTGTGCCGCTCTCGATGAGCGGTTCCGGGAAGTTCGACCTTCCTCTGGCATTTGTCGGCTATGGGATCACCGCGCCAGAGGCCGGCTACGACGACTATGCCAACATCGACGTTTCGGGAAAAGCCGTCATCATCCTGCGACATGAACCGCGGCAATCGGACCCCCACAGCGCGTTCAACGGTACCGGCGACTCCGAGCATGCCCCACTTCGCCGAAAAGCATCCAATGCCTTTCAGCACGGTGCGTCGGCCGTGCTCTTTGTGACCGATGACCACGCGATTCAGTCAGACCTCGATCGGGCACGAAAGCATTGGCACGAATCGATTGAGCAACTCGTCAAACAACATGCCGAATTCCAGAACGTGAAGAATCCCACGCCGGAGCAGCTTGAGATCCAGCGCACGCGAATCGATGAGTTGGTTCGCCAGATCCGCCGCGCCAGCGACGGACTCCGCGAGGCCTACGACCCAGTGCTGCCGTTTTCCTACGGCGAACGGAACGCCGAAGCCCGGGATTTTCCGGTGATTCACTGCCGTCGGGCGGTGCTCGATCCGATGGTCCGTTCCGCTTTGGGGAAAGACCTGGCCACCCTGGAACGCGAGATCGATCAAGCCCCTTCGCCGCGCAGCCAAGCCGTCGAAGGATGGCGGATTGTCGGCGAGGTGTCGGTCGAACGAAGCGATGCGGAGGCGAAAAACGTCCTGGGCGTGTTGGAGGGGAGGGGACCGCTGGTCGAGGAATGTGTCGTAATCGGAGCCCATTACGACCATCTCGGTTGGGGCGGAGCAGGCTCGCTCGAACCGAACCAGAAAGCGATCCACAACGGGGCCGACGACAACGCCTCGGGAGTCGCCGTGCTCCTGGAAGTCGCCCGACTGCTCGCCAGCCGCCCAGAGCCGCTCCGCCGCACCGTCGTCTTCATTGCGTTCACCGGAGAAGAGAGTGGACTGGTTGGCAGCAGCCATTATGTCCAGAATCCGCTCCGGCCACTGGATCAGACGGTTGCCATGCTCAACCTGGACATGGTCGGCCGGCTCCGCGACGAAAAACTGATGGTCAACGGCTCGGGCACTGCCAAATCGTTCGACGGGCTATTGGACCGCCTCAACTCCCGACACGGCTTTCAATTGGTAAAGTTGTCCACTGGCTATGCCCCTAGCGACCAAATGCTCTTCTACGCCAAGCAAGTGCCCGTGCTCCAGTTCTTCACCGGAACGCACGAGGACTATCACCGCCCAACGGACGACTTCGAGAAATTGAACCTCCGCGGCATGCGGCGCGTGACCCAGTTTGTCGCCGATCTGGCCGTGGCGATTGCCGACGACGAGCAGCGGCCCGAGTATGTCACCCTACCCCCACCGGTGCGCACGGGCGGCCAGCGTCCCTATTTTGGCAGCATTCCCGACTTTGCCCATCATGGCCAGGGATACGCCCTGAGCGGGGTAGTGAAAGGCAGCCCCGCCGATCGCGCCGGCTTGCAGCCGGGGGATGTTGTGGTCCGGTTTGGGGAAAATAAGGTGGGCAATCTCGAAGATTTTGACGCTGCCCTGCGCCGCACCCACGGGGGCGACCGCGTACTCGTGGTCGTCCAGCGTGACAACCAAGAGCGGACATTCGAAGTGACACTGGAAGCGCCCCGTTGACCGGGCACAAGCGTCCGATTTCGACATCCCCAAAAGGTATGCTAGCATCGCAGCCGATTCGACTTCCCGCGTCTTGCCATAACCTGCCTGAACAACAGGAGTTGTGTCGCAGCGACTCGCTGCGAATTCTGGCCTTTACCAAATCTGCCTTTCTCGGCACAATACCGCTTCTTGTGTGAGCCTTTTCTGCTCGCCGATGAGTCGAGTCGGTGTGTGTCCTTAGGGATGGGGACGCTCGGTTTCGAAAGGTCGTCTTTAGCAGCAAGGAGTGCTGAACGTGACGAAGCCTCGATTGGTGGCCGCTGTTGGCGGAATTTTTCTTGTTTTCGGGCTAGCCGTTTTGACGGCTGTGGCTCAGCAACGTCCGGGCGTGGGTGCGCAGCCGCAGGCCGGTATTGCCTTACTTGACGTCAGCCAGATCTTCAAGAAGCATAGCCGCTTCCAGCAGATGATGGCGGACATGAAGGCCGACGTCCAGGCAGCCGAAGAGGCAGTCAAGAAGGAGCGGGAAACGATCAACACTCTCGTCGAGCAGCTTAAGGGCTTGAAAGCCGGCTCCCCCGACTACAAGCAGTTGGAGCAGCATATCGCTACGCGCCAGGCAGATCTGAATGTTCAACTCCAATTGCAGCGCAAGGAGTTTCTCCTTCGCGAAGCAAAACTCTATCACAGCGTCTACCAGGAAATCGAGCAGGAAGTCAGTTACTATGCCAACAGCATGGGGATCGCCATGGTTCTCCGCTACAATGGCGACCCGGTGGACGGCGAGAACCCTGAAGACGTGCTTCGGAACATTAACAAGCCGGTAGTCTGCTTCGCTCCCGGGATGGACATTACGGACACGATTCTGCAGCGGCTTAATGCCCGCGGCGGTGCGATGACCGGCTCGCAGGGAACAACGCAGCGGCCGGGCGTTCCTTATCCCCCGCGTCGCTAGAGTCTCGTAACGGTTCCTCGGCCAGCGGTTGGGCACGGATGCCCGGTGGGCTGGTAGCAAGGACTCTTGTTCCTTAAGTCGCGGATGGCTTGCACCCCTTGATGATTACGACACGAAACCAATGCACGATCGCCGGACCGGCCGCTGTGGATGGGTTTGGCTACTGGAGCGGACGGGATGTCCGCGTCGAGTTCCGCCCGGCGGACGTTAATACGGGAATTGTCTTTGTTCGCCGTGACCTGCCAGGTTGCCCACGAATCAGGGCCGAAGTAACCAATCGGATCGAGGTTCCTCGCCGCACCAGTCTGTGTTGCGGCGAGGCAAACGTCGAGATGGTTGAACATATCGTGGCGTCACTCGGCGGCTTAGGGATCGACAACTGCGAAGTCTGGACAGATGCGGCCGAGATGCCGGGTTGCGATGGCTCGGCGGAGCCGTTCGTCCGGGCGTTGGATGCGGCCGGCATCGTTCGGCAAGACGCCCCGCGGCGAGTCCGTGTTGTCCGTCAGTTCCTGCGGATCGGCGACGAACGGAGTTGGTTTGAGGCTCGACCGCCGTTGGCCGAATCGACTGTCGTCAAGTATCACCTCGACTACGGTCCGGAAAGCCCGATTGGCCGTCAGGTTTGCGAGTTCTCGCTCACCCCCGACATCTTTCGGCGAGAGTTGGCCGCCTGCCGAACTTTCATGCTCAAGGCCGAGGCCGACTGGCTCTTGTCACAAGGTCTCGGAGGGCGAGCGAGCTGCCACGACCTCTTGGTTTTCGACGAGAACGGCCCGATTGAAAATCAGCTTCGTTTCCCGGATGAATGTGTCCGCCATAAGCTCCTCGACATGGTTGGTGATCTCACCTTGGCCGGATGCCAGCTCCTTGGGCGCTTCAGTGCCTACCGAAGCGGGCATCGAATGAATGCCGAGATGGTTCAGCTCCTGCTGGATCAAGCGGAAGAGGTCCATCAGTGGAAGCGTTGCGCCTGAGACGAAGCCTGAATAACGAACCCTTGGAGCCCTAGTCATGGCGACCTATGTTGCCGATAACGTGTCCATCGACCCCCGCGCCGAGATCGAGGACGGAGTGGAGATTGGTCCTTTCTGTGTGATTGGTCCGCACGTGCGGATCGGCCGCGGCACCCGGCTGGAAAACAACGTTACGCTGATGGGGCACGTGCTTATCGGAGAATACAACCATATCTACCCAGGAACCGTGATCGGCGGCGATCCACAGGACGTAAGCTACGCGGGAACGGACACCAAGGTAATCATTGGCCACCACAATGTGATCCGCGAGTGTGTGACGATCAACCGGGCTTCCGAAAAGGAAGACGGGACGACCGTGCTGGGTGACTACAACTTCCTGATGGCCTGTTCCCATGTGGCCCACGACTGCAAAGTGGGAAGCCGGGTGATCATCACCAACGGCACCCTGTTGGGCGGTCACGTGCATGTCCATGATCATGCTACGATCTCCGGTGGCGTCGGCGTTCATCACTACGCAACCATCGGCGCCTACGCCTTCGTGGCCGGCATGAGCACGGTTCGTCACGATGTCCCGCCGTACATGCTCGTCGAAGGCGCGCCCGCTCGGCCACGGTGCATCAATGTCGTCGGGCTCAAGCGGAATGACTTCCCACCCCATGTGATCGAGGCCCTGGCCGAAGCGCACCGGCTTCTCTACCGCGCCAAGGTCGGGCTCAACAATGCCCGGGAAATCCTCCGCGCCAACAATCAACTCGTTCCCCAAGTTAACCACTTGTTGAGCTTCGTCCAGGAACAGGGCGAAGGGCGTCACGGACGCGGTCGCGAACGGAGGAAAGCAGCGTGAACAAGGTGCGCGTGGGTGTTGTCGGTGCGGGCCGCTTGGGTGGATTCCACGCCCAGAAACTGGCCGCGATGGAAGCTGTGGAGCTGGTCGGCATTGCCGATCCGGTCGAAGCCCAGTGTCGGCGAGTCGCCGCCCAATGCCAGACCCAGGCGGTAATCGATCATCGGCAACTCCTCGGCCAAGTCGAGGCCATCGTCATCGCCGCTCCTACACGGCTTCATCATCGTCTCGGAATGGACTTCCTCAAGCAGGGCGTCCACGTCCTCATGGAAAAACCGCTGGCCACGACGTATGCTGAGGCCGATGAACTCGTTGATACGGCCCGCCACGAGGGTGTTGTGCTGCAAGTCGGACACGTGGAACGCTTCAACCCCGCATTCTCGGCCGCGGTGCCGGTCGTTGGTGGAACCGGATTGCGGGAAGCGCCCCGATACATCGAAGCCGTGCGCTCCAGCGGATTCACATTCCGCTCCACCGATATCGGCGTGGTTCTGGATCTAATGATCCACGATATCGACTTGGTCCTCTCGCTGGTTCGCTCGCCAGTGCGCAAGGTCGACGCACTGGGCCTTTCGGTCCTCGGCGGTCACGAAGACGTGGCCAACGCCCGGATCGAATTCGAGTCGGGCTGTGTGGCCTCGCTCAGTGCAGCCCGCGTGAGCTACGAGGCGGCAAGGCGCATGCACATCTGGACGCTCGGGGCCTTCGCGGGAATCGACTTCGCCACTCGCAAGACGATGCTCGTGCGCGCCAGCGAAACGCTGCTCAATCGTCAGTTCAACATCGACGCACTCTCGCCCGAACAACTTGAACACTACAAGCAGCACCTCTTCGAAGAGCATCTCCCCCAGGAGCAGTTGCAGTTCGACGCCGTCGACGCCCTGTGCCTGGAACTGGACGATTTTGTCGGCGCGATTCGGCAACAACGTGAACCACGCGTCACCGGTCAACATGGCCGAAACGCTGTCGCGTTGGCCGAGCAGATTCTGACCCAAATCCACTCGCACGCCTGGGACGGCACTTCGCGGCAGTTAGTCGGCCCGCTGGCTCTGCCTCGCCCCAGCGTGATCCCCGGTCCCCATTGGCACCGTTTGCCCGCCGAAGCCCCGACACGACACCGCGAAGCCGGCTAAGCTGCACGAAGCGAAGTGTTGGCTAGCCGGTGGCCGTCGAGTCACCCATGTCGTCCAACCACGGCTGGCGGTTGCCTTCGAACAGCCGATCCAGCAGCCGACGGTAACGCGCGCGGTAATCCCAGGCGACCCAACCGAGATAGAACATTCCGCCGGTCGTTACGACCAACGCCCCAAGCGTGGCCATCCAGAGAAACGGCTGAGGCTCTTTCCTGTCCGGCTGACTCTCAGACGGCAAGGCTTCCGCAGGCGTATCTTCGAGAAAGTTGGCCGGCTGGCCGACGATCGGTTTGGTGCCTGCCTCCACGTGGAGGGCGTTGGGAGCAAGGCCGGCTGGCTCGTGGGAGGGGAGCCGGCGCGCCGGCTTCGGGTGCTGAGGCTGGTCGGGGAGCGTTTGAGC
>CAZLDQ010000001.1:26113-73402 GCA_964558295.1 uncultured Planctomycetaceae bacterium
CCCCCAACAACTGCTGACTCGAAACGGGGTCAAGGATCGGTCCAGCGTGTTCCACGACGGATCCGTTCTCCGGCAACGTCCAGGGGCCTCCTGCCGGCACAGGCAGCGGGCGTCGCGGCAGATCCCCCGTTCCCACGCGGATCCGAACGCTCCGCACCCCCTTTACCTCAGGGTCGAGATCGCTGATGATCTCTTCGTTTTGCCGAAGCTGCCCAAGCAAGTGCGGCTCGATCTGGATGATATACTCCATCCCCCCTTCGGGAAGTGGCTGCCATCCGGCGTCCACTCCGAAGGCGACCAACGCCACGCATAAGATGGAACCGCCCATGGCTGATCTCCCGGCGACACCCCCGGCCAAAACGTGCCTTCCCCAGAAGGCGACACTGCATGTTAGCCTCTTTTTACGGTTCACGTAAAGATGGCTGGCTCATCCGTTCCACCTCGTGGTGAAACATTTTGAGCAGGGCATACAAGAACGTGACCGCCATCGGGCCGACGAAGATCCCGATCGGGCCCAAGGCACGCAGGCCCCCCAACACGCTTAGCAGGGCCAGGAGAGGGTGGAGATTCGAGCGGCCATGCAACACCATCGGTTTGATGACGTTATCGATCGTGGACACGATCGTCGCCCCATACAGGGCCAAAATCACGGCGGCCAGAGGGCGGTCTGCGATAAAAAACAACCACAGGCAAACCGAAACCCAGACCGAGCCGGCCCCCACGAATGGCACCATGGCCAAGAGCATCGTCAGGAGCGTCAGCAGAAAGAGGGGCTTGGCTCCCACGAAAAAATACCCTATTCCCGCCAACAATCCTTGGGCTGCGGCCGAAAGAAGTGTGGCCAGCACTACAGCCCGGCTCATTTTCGTGAACTCATCGACCAACTGCTCCTCGTAGTGCTGATCCAGAGGTGAGAGGGCCATGAGCTGCAGAAGCATCGCGCGGCCGTCAGCCAGGAAATAGTAGAGGGCAATGATCGTGATAATCGTCCCGATGATCAATTTCCCGGAAATCTTTGCAGCATTAACCGCCAAAGGGGCCAGCAACTCTTCTGCGCGGTAGCGAATGCCCACCGCCAATTCTTCACGAGAAAGTCTAAGCCCAAAGTAGCTGGCAAACTTGACGATCTTCTCTGCCACATCGTCCAGATCGATCATCAGTTCGGCATGGCCCTTTCCTCTCTGAGGAGGCTCGACCACGGCTCCATTTTCGATCGGAACCAGCTTGGCCTTCTGATACAGCGAAATCCCCTCGACGACCGCCTGGGAAAGGATCAAACCGATCGGCAAAACGACAATCACTATGATCGCCACGGTGGTCAAGAAGGCTGCCAGTCGCTGCCGCCCCTTGCATCGAGCCACCATCCAATCGAAAAGCGGTTGAAAAATCACCACCAGCAGCACGGCCAGGAACAGGGGCAGAAGAAACGGGATCATGACCTGGTAGAAAAGGATCCCGATCAACAGCAGCACAGCCACCAACACAATGAACGACACGATCCGCGCCATATCGATTCTCCAAGAATCCGCCGCCACATGGCCAAGCCTCGCTAGAACGAAGGACAACGGCTCTCTGGGGGTATTGTACCAGAGTGTCGCACTCCTGGCCTACCGCCTTGTATCACCAGCCTTGCCTTCCGAAGCGTCAGTAGTCACAATGGGAGTTTCTTGCCACATGTGGCGTGCTTCCAGGGAGTCCGGTCGAGTGAATGAGCCGAAACGTCTTGCGAAGAAATGGATACTGCTCTCGGTCAAGATCCTCGTCGTGGTTCTTGTCTTCTGGTGGGTCCGCAACACCCTGGTCAAAGCAAGCCACCAGTTGGCCACGGCCGAGTACCAGTGGCACCTTAATCCCCTATGGCTGATTTGGGCAGGTCTCCTCTATCTGGTGGGCCTCCTCCCCGCCGGTCTCTTCTGGCACCGCGTGCTCCGTACTCTCGGGCAGGACGCACGGCTGCTGGAGACACTTCGCGCCTATTACGTGGGGCACCTGGGAAAATATGTCCCCGGTAAGACGATGGTCGTGATCATCCGCGCCGGAATGATCCGTAGCCATCGCGTCGATACGGTGGCGGCCGCCGTGAGCGTCTTCTACGAGACGCTCTCGATGATCGCCGTCGGTGCCTTCCTGGCCGCCGGGCTTCTGGCCATCAGCTTCCGCCAGGAACAAATCCTGTTCTTCGGCTCCCTCGGCATGATGGCTGTGGCCGGCCTTCCGATCCTGCCCCCAGTGTTCAAACGCCTCGTGCGTTTGGTCGGCGTGGGAAAGACTAAAGCGGGAGCCGCCAGTCAACTCGATGCCCTCGGTTATGGGACCATGCTAACCGGGGGTGTGTTGATGACCCTCACCTGGGTATTGCTTGGGCTAAGCCTGTGGGCCACGTTTCGCGCGATTGGAATCCACGGCCTGGGGTTCATGTCTCATTTTGCCAGCTACGTCTGTTGTGCCTCGCTGGCCACCGTGGCCGGCATCCTTTCCATGATTCCCGGTGGCTTCGGCGTCCGCGACGTGATGCTGGTCGATCTCATCGTAAAGCTGTTCGGTTCGTTCAGCGCTGGCGAGGCTACTGTAGCCAGCGGCATGTTACGCGTGGTTTGGCTGGTGGCAGAACTCGTGATTTCCGCTATCCTATACTTCTTCGGTGTGCGCAGGGCGGATGCCTCTGTGCCAGAAAAGCCGCTCGACTAAGACTTCGATCGAATTGGATTTGACCCATGTTGCTGTCCGTTGTCATTCCGGTCTTCAACGAGGAGGAGAGTCTTGAGACCTTGCACCAGGAACTAGGCAAGGTGGCGGCGGCCCACAACTACCGCTTGGACTTGATCTTCGTCGACGATGGATCTTCCGACAATTCCTGGGCCGTGATTCAGCGGCTTGCCGCGGCCGATCCCCAGGTGCGTGGCATCCGTTTCCGCCGCAATTTCGGCAAAGCGGCCGCCCTGAGTGCGGGCTTCGCCGAAGCCCGCGGGGAACTCGTTATGACCCTCGACGCCGATCTCCAGGACGACCCAGCCGAAATCCCCCATTTCCTCGCCAAGCTGGACGAAGGACTCGATGTGGTCAGCGGTTGGAAAAAGACCCGGTACGATCCCTGGCACAAAGTCATTCCGTCTCGCATCTTCAACTGGATGGTCAGCCGAACCACGGGCGTGGTGCTCCACGACCACAACTGCGGCATGAAGTGCTACCGGCGCGAGATCTTCGACGAGGTGGTCCTCTACGGCGAACTGCACCGCTTTGTGCCCGTGCTGGCCGCCGCCCGGGGCTACCGCGTCGGCGAACTGGTCATCCAGCATCGACCCCGCAAGTTCGGACATTCGAAATACGGTGTGAGCCGATTCATCAAAGGATTCCTCGACCTGTTGACCGTCAAGTTCCTCACTGGTTTCGGACAGCGGCCTCAGCATGTCCTGGGAACCGTGGGCCTGTTGTCGTTTTTCCTCGGCGGGGCGGGAATGCTCTACCTGGCCGTCTATTGGCTGGTTGCCCAGTGTGCTCCCGAGTTGCAACTCTTGCCCTTGCACCAGCGGCCCGCCGTGATCTACTCGGTTGGCCTGCTACTGTTGGGCGCTCAGTTGATGTCCATCGGCTTCCTGGCCGAGTTGATTATCGCCTACCACCGCCACGACGCCAAAACCTACTCGATCTCCGCACGAACCGGATCGACCGAACAGGATTCCAAGCGTTTCCCCTCCCCCTGACGACTTCCCTCTACACCTATGAAATCTCCGCCCACCGACCCGCAAGCCTGTCTGCGTCACTCCGTCTACTGGTTCCTGATCGTGCTGAGCGTGGGAGTCATGCTTGGCCGCATCCTGGCCGTCGACTCGGTCGACCATCTGGCTTTGGAGAGAAACCGCCAGTCGCAAATCCCGACGCAACTCGCCGAGAAGCGGCAATCGCTGGAGAAAAAGGGGGCGACGGCGGAAGAAATCGACAAGGAGCTTGCTCGCGTCGAAGCCGCGCTCTGGGAAAAGGCCCGCTTGCGCCGTCCGTTTCTCAGCGCCAATGACCGCAGCCGCTGGGGCACGCTTCGCGCATTGGTCGAGCCGGAGATGCGCGTTCCTGGGGCCCCCTATGCGATTGATAAGGTGATCCAAGAACGCGGCTGGGATACCATCGACATGGTGAAGCACGATGGCCACGTCTATTCAAGTAAGCCGCCGCTGTTGCCCACGCTGATGGCTGGCGAGTACTGGTTGATCTACCACTTGACGGGGTTCACCCTGGGGGATTATCCGTACGCCGTGGGCCGTTTCATGTTGATTACGCTCAATGTAATCCCGTTGGCCATCTCATTTGTCCTCCTGGCGCGCTTGATCGAACGTTTCGGCGCGACCGATTGGAGCCGGGTTTTTGCGATGAGCGCCGCGGCATTCGGCACGTTCTTGACCACGTTTGCCGTGGTAATTAATAACCACCTGCCGGCGGCCGTTTGCCTCGTCGTGGCCCTTTATGCGGCCGTGCGGATCTGGTTTGACAACGAGCAGCGGGGACGGTATTTCATCATCGCCGGGTTGGCCGCCGCGTTTCTGGCCGCCAACGAACTGCCCGCCCTATCGATGTTTGCCGCTCTCTCCTTGGTTCTTCTCTGGCGGTTTCCCAAGCCGACGCTCCTTTACTACACGCCGGCGGCTCTGGTTGTCGTGGCCGGTTTCTTCGGCACCAATTGGATCGCCCACCACAGTCTGCGCCCGCCCTACATGCACCGCAGCGCGACGAATCCGGCAGACCACTGGTATGATTACGAATACGAGCGCAATGGCCGAACCTATCAGAGCTATTGGCGTTCGCCCGTCGGGATCGACCGCGGCGAGCCTTCGCGAGCCGTCTACGCGTTCCACGCGCTAGTAGGCCACCACGGCATTTTTTCACTCACACCGATTTGGATTCTCAGTGCCGTGGGACTGGGCCTCTGGCTTTGGAAGCCCGGCGACCCGCGGCGGCGGCAGTTGGCTCTGTTGGTCGCCACGGTCTCGCTGGTATGTCTCGTGTTCTACCTGACTCGGCCCCAAAACGATCGCAATTATGGCGGAATGTCCTGCGGTCTGCGCTGGATGTTCTGGTTCACCCCGATGTGGCTGGTGGCCATGCTCCCAGCCCTGGACACAATGGCCCAGCGGCGGTGGCTGCGTGGCTTGGCTCTGGTGTTGTTGGCCGTTTCGGTCCTTTCGGCCAGCTACCCAATCTGGAATCCCTGGACCCATCCCTGGCTTCTGGACCTCTTTTACTCCCTCGGCTGGGTACAGATGCCCTGATTGGCTTCGCACGAATAGGCCCGCCGGTGCCACAGGACGTTTGCCAGCAGACCGTCTCTCTGGTTAGGATGAAGGTTGTATCGACCGGCCTCCCTCCGTCCAGCGAGTCTGTCCATGCGAGCAACCTGTAAGCAACTGCCTCTTCTGCCGATCTTGGCCGTGCTCGTTGGCGGGTTGCCGCAGGTTTGCCCGAACAGCATCACCTGGGCCGCCCCCCCACAAGAGGCCGTTGCGCCAGCCGGTTTTGATGATTTCGACGATCAGCAGGATTACCCCAGCCAGGAAATGCTGGAGAGACTCCTCCGTTCGGTCGAAAATGAGCGGTCAGAAATCAAACCCCGCCAGTGGGATCGCGTGCAAGCATGCCAGATTTCGGGGCTCTTCCAGCTCAACAAGCCGTGGGACGCCAACTCTGTGCTCCGGTTCTCCTTTCTGGAGGCGCATCACAGTCTTCAGTTCCATCTCTGGAATGGGGCGCAAGGGGTCACGCTAACCTATCTTCCCGGCTTTCACCATACCTGGACTGCCTACGCCGCAACGCGTGAAGGAAATGCTCCGAAGCCCCGCGACCTTGTCCTTTGGGCCACCGACAACGGGCGTTACCGTCGCTGCGGCCTCGGCACACTGGAACTGCATTACCACAACCGTCACTTGGTGTTGACCCGCGGCGACATCGTGTTGGTAAGCGTTCCTTTCCGCGAACCGCCGGCAGAAGTCTATCTTGAATGCCAATCGGCCGTCGTCCGCGGATTGGTGATGGTCCAATCCACCGGAGTGGCAGCGCCCGCCGAGACGCATCCGATCGCCTTTCGTTCCGAGAAGCCAGCCGAATTGGACTGGACCGTGGCCTCCCAGGAAGGATGCTCCTGGAACAAGTTGCCCGACGGCCGGGTGGAACTCGTCGCCGCCGAAAAATCGCCGGCCTTCCAGGCCGGTACGCGCGTCGTCAAGCCTGGTCTCTACGAGTTTATCTTCCTCGTCGAAGATCCCGAGCCTGGCTGTGGCGTCTACCTGGGCAACGAGGAAGGCCGGCAACTCTGTCGATTGGCATTCTTCCGGCACCATCAAACCGGGCGAGCCGTGTTTGGACCGCTGCCCCCCGGCTCATCCGATATGGACCGTTGGTTTGACCAGAAGCATCAGCCCGCCCCGTTTGTCGGCCAGCGCCAGTGGTTTCGAATCACCGCCGGGGCGGGCACGGTGAAACTCTGGACTAGCGGAGACGGAGAGTCCTGGAGCCAGTATGCCCCGACGGCCGAGACGTTGGAAGGTGCCTGCACCCAGGTGGGACTTTACGGCATTGCTTCGCGTGACAAACGAGCAATCAAGCTGGCCCGGCTTGAGGTGCGCCGGCTCGACGCCCTCATGTCGCTGGCTCCCGAGGAAATCCGCGATCGGGTTGACGTTGCTCCTTTGGTGAAAGCCGGCGATGTCTCCGCATGGGAACAACTCGTCGCCCAAGGCCGTCCCGCAGATGTCCCGGCCGACATGTGGTGGCAAGCCTGTATGGTGCGAACCCTGAGCGAGAACCCGCGTCTTTCCCTGGGCCAGGATCTCCTCGATCGCCTCCAGGAAACGGTGCTCGCCGCGCCCCGCGATCTTGAGGAAAAGCTTCGCCTTCTTGACGAAACCGCTCTGCTGATGCATCCCTCGCACAATCGGCCCACGGAGCGGTTGGCCCAACACTACCAACAGCTCGGCCTCCTCCTGGTTCGCCGGGGATACGACTCCCCCTTCACTGCGATCAGTCGAGCCATGTTGCGGTCTTCCCTTTGGACAGATCATCGGCTGCCAGTGTTCTACGAACAACTTCTGCGTCAGGAGATTTTCGTGAAACTCGGCGAGAACCGGCTCCCGGAACTCGACGCATTGTGCCGGAGAGTCTGCTACTGGAACCGAACCGGCCGGCGCGACGGTGATGCGGCCTCCTGGAGCGAGCAGGTCAGGCATCTGGTGTTCTGGGCCGAATCGCAGGTCACCGGCCGGGCCCCCAAAGACGCCGAGCAACAGGTCGTCGGGCCAAGCCCCTGGCGTCACCCGCTGGTGGTCACTCCCACGCGGGAAGGCTACAACATCTTCGCGGAGTTTTCCGCCGCTCTAGAAGGCCAAACCTACCGCGAGGCCTGCCAGATCCTCGCGTCGGCCGCCCAGACCGCCAGCCTGGGACTGCTGCCCGACAAAGACCACCGGCTCTGGGTGTCGTTGCCGGTAGCCGTCGCGTTGACCCTGCGCGAACATCCTCCTTTGCGTCAAGCGATGCAGGAAGGCTTTGGCCCGCTCGGCGAACTCCGCTTCAAGAAAGCGGCCGCCGAAGGCGACGAAAAAGCCGTTGCCTCCGTGGCACTACAATTTTGCGGAACAACAGCGGCGCGCAAGGCCCAACTCTGGTTGGGCGACCGTAGACTGTCGGCCGGCCGGTTCGCCGAAGCGCTTGGCCATTACGGTCAGGCTGTCGAGATGAGTGCCGAGGATTCCGTCGAGTCGGCCAAAGCCCGGCAGCGACTGGCCGCCGCGATGCTTGGTCAGGAGTTGGGAAAGCCAATCGCCACCCCCATCGAAATCGGCGCCAACCGCCTGTCGGCTTCGCAGTTCGAAGCCTTGGTCACCCATTTGCGCCAGACACGTTGTTCGTTGTCCAGTGATCCTCCACCTTCCCCGTCCTCTCCCTGCTTTGCTCCGGGGGCCTATCAGGTTCGGCCGTGGGCTACGCTGGAAAGCTCGCGTGTCATGCGTCCCGATTCAATGCCTGAGCGCGAACTAGACTGGGCCGGACGACAGATGGCCGTTACCGTGGCCGACGGCCAGATGTTCGTCTCCAATCAGGTCGAGCTGTACGCCTTCGATTTGGAGACCGGTCGTCAGGACTGGGTACAAAGTGGCCCCTCGGTCAAATCGGCGTGGCCCTTGTTGCCGATGAAACCGCTGGTCGTCCGCGGGCGTGTGTTGGTCCGACGCCTGACCAACGCCAGACCGGAGTTGGCCTGCTTCGGTAGCGCCGACGGACGGCTCCTTTGGAGCTGCACACCCGACGGCTGTGTCGCATCCGATCCGATGGTGTTTGGCGAAGAGCTCCTGGTCTTCACCATTCGCGAAGAAACGGCCGATAAGTTGGTCCTCCTGCTCACCCGTTTGGATATCGATTCCGGCCGCACGCTGAACCAGGTACCGGTAGCCGAATTCTTCAACCTCTGGCAGCGTCGCCTCGCAATCCAAACGGCGATCGCGGAAGACAAGATCGTGGTCCTTGGCGGCGGAGCCGTCTTGTGCTGCAACGCGGCCGGAAGTGTCGACTGGATTCGCCGACAGCTTTGGGTCCCCCCGCTGCGGCCCGACTACTGGGCTGCTAAGGCGTGGTGCGAGCAGTACTACCAGCCGCCGCTGATCCATGAAGGACGTGTCTATGCCATGCAGCCCGGCTCGTGGTGCATCGAGTGTCTCGAATTGAAAACCGGCCGACTTTTGTGGCGTCAGGCGATCTCTGGACTAACACGCCTCGTTGGGCTTGCCCGAGGCCGTTTGATCGCCGGAGCCTCCGATGGCCTGCTCGGCTTAGACCCGGTTTCTGGTAAAACCGTCTGGTTCTACGAGGCCGACAACGTCCAGCAGGCTCGCTTATCTGTTCCCGACAAAACGGTCCTCATCATTCAATCGACGAAAGTCGAAGGAAAAGACTCCCTCGTCCCCGTCTGGCTCGACACGCAATCAGGCTACGTCGACAAGAATCCGGCGTGGGATCTCCCCACGGAAAGCGTGCCCCTTCTGGGACCGATGATTGGATATGGCAGCCGACAGTGGGCCTTCTTCGGCCCTGCCGGCAACACCCTGAAACGAACGATCTTCGAATTGATCCCCTCCAAAGCGGAGGAGCATGTCAAACGTAAAAGGGGCGAATGATAAAGCAGTAACGAAAGGACAAAGCCCCCAAAGAACGCTTGGATCATTCGTGCTTTGTCCCTGCTTCATCATTTGATCTCTTAACATTCGGTCTTCCCGCTCTCGTTCCTCAAACCCCGTGGGAATCGCTCCTCTACGTCTTCTTGGACTCCCAACTTGACAACCCCCTCCTGACTTGCCCACAATAGAGTCTACATCTCTGGGGTCCGGACGAGCGTTTCTGCGATTTGGGGGCCGGTGCTGGGGAACTGCTGTCGCGGTGGTCGTTGATGGACCATACTAGGACTGTCGCCCAGGCGGTGGTCCATGTTCCCATTTCGAGGATCACACCGGATGCAGCGAACCGCGCTCATTGGACTGATGCAAGGTGGCGTTGCCCTGGTTTTTGTGACCGGCCTCTTCGGCGTTGCCTGTGCCCAAGGCGACTGGGAGATGACTCCGCAAAGCCAACAGGCCCTTGCACGGGGGCTCGACTGGCTCTCGCGGAACCAAGGCCCTGAGGGAAACTGGGGTTCCAAAGACCTCGGCCTGGTCAGCACCGGGGTGCTGGCTTTTCTCGCCGACGGCCACTTGCCTGGCCGCGGCCGCCATGGGGAAACCGTCCAGCGAGGTCTGAACTACGTCTTACGCAACGCGAAGCCCTCCGGCTTGCTCAACATCGCCGAGCCGCAGCACGAGATGTACAACCATGGGCTCGCGACGTTCGTCCTTGGCCAAGCCTACGGCATGACCGGCGATTCACGTGTCGGGCCGGTGCTCGATCGTGCGCTGAAGCTCATTGTACAAACCCAATGCGGCGATGGCGGGTGGGATTACAACGCACGGCGTCAGGACCGCGGGCATGACTTGAGCCTTGCCGTCATGCAGGCCTTGGCCTTGCGCAGTGCCGTCGACAGCGGCCTGGAGGTGCCTCCCGAGACTGTCGAACTGGCCATCAAGAGCGTCCGCGAACACTACTCCCCCCAAGGCTGCCGCCGGGAAGCCAGCGAAGACGAGCAACAAAGATTCCCAGGTCAGTTCACCTATACCCGAGGGCAACGTGATGGGACCTGCGCGATGGCCGCGGCCGGCGTGGTCTGCCTCCAAGAGTTCGGCCAATACGGCGATTGGCGCATAGCCAAGAACATCGAGCGGATCGCCCAAGAGATCGGCAAGGTGGACCCCAACGACCAGGGTAACCACCATCGCATCCCCTTTGGCGATGCTTATACGCTCTATTACGTCGCTCAGGCCCTCTATCAGGTCGGCGGCGAGCCCTGGAGGCAATACTATCCCCGTCTGCGCGACAACCTGGTTGTCAACCAGTATCGCGATTCCAATCAGCAGGAGATGGAGGGGAGTTGGAACGAAGGCCAGCGCGTTGGCGGTCTGCCCGGCAGACTCTACACAACCGCCGTCGGCTGCTTCGTCCTGGCCATTCCCAACCGCTATCTACCAATCCTCCAAGAAGGCCGCATCGACAGCCTCAAAAGACAGTTCGGCCCCAAGGACAAATAGCTTCCCTCGATCCACCATCCATGTTCCTCGCCCCCTGGTTTGCCATCGCAGGTCTCGTTGCCGCCGCCGGCCCGATCGCAATTCATCTGTTGAATCGGCGCCGGTATCGGGTCGTGGAGTGGGCGGCGATGGACTTCCTGCGCCAGGCGGTCCGGCGCAGCCGGCGGATTTTGCAGTTGCGCGACCTGCTCCTTCTGGCCCTGCGTACCGCCTGCATGCTCCTGTTCGGTCTGGCGATGGCCCGCCCCTATTTCGAGGCTTCTTCAACCGCCATCGATCCCGATCAGCCGGTCCACACCGTGCTCGTTCTGGATAACAGTCTGAGCATGAGCTACGATCAGTTGGGCAAATCCTTGCTCGACCAGGCCAAGGCAACGGCTGCGGAGTATATCAACCGCCTGCCGCCGGGAAGCCGCGTGTCGGTCCTCCCTCTGTGCGGGTCTGCCAAAGAGTTCAGCCTCGGAGCCTACAGCACCAAAGAAGACGCCCTGGAAGCACTCGACGCGATCGAATCGGTGGACCGGCAGGCCAGCGCGGCAGCGGCCATCGATCTGGCCCTGGAAGCCTGCCGCCGAACGCCTAGTCCACCCTCGAAACAGGTGGTCTTTCTCTCCGATCAACAGTGGTGCAATTGGCCGGCTCAGTCGTTGGACACCCAGTTGAAGCAACTTCCCTGCCCCATGCAGCTTGTCCAGGTCCTTCCCGACAACGTCGAAAACGCCTGGATCGCCGATTTCCGCCTGGAAGACGGAATTGCCGACCTCAGCACGCCCGCCGTCTTTCGGGCCACGATCCATTACGAAGGCACTTCCCCACGGCATGATGTGCAGGTAACGCTTAACCTCGACGGCGTGACGGTCGCCACGCAAACCATCGAACTCCAGCCCGGCCAAGAGCGCGAGGTCCGCTTCCCTCCCTATCGGTTTGAGGTCTCGGCGGACCCCGGCCGGCCGGCGTTCGTCACCGCTGAAGTGACCATCCCGCACGACCGCTTGGCTGCCGACGACCACCGGTCGCTGGTAATCCCCGTCGTCTCATCGCTGCCAGTAGTGTTCGTCGATCAGTATGGCCCCAGCGAAGATCCGCGGCGAAATCGCATTGGCGAAACCTATCGCCTTCGCCGCCTGCTGAACCCACAAACCAGTCGCGGAGACCAGAACCGGCAGCTTGTCGAGATCCGGCATGTAACGGTCGACCAATTGGACCGCGAGCTTTTGGCCAACGCCCGACTCGTGGTCATTGCCGGCGTGCGTAGTCCTGAAGGGAGTGTACCGCTCTTGCGAGAATATGTCGAACAAGGCGGGGTTCTGGTGCTTGCGGCGGGAGGCGAGTTTGATCCGGCCGCCTGGACTGAGATGGCTTGGCAAGACGGCCTCGGTATCCTTCCCGCCCCGCTGAAGCCCGCGCCCGTCGGGCAACTGCCCAACGCCGCCGCTGGCCCGCTCCGCCCCTTCCAGCTCGATTTCGCCAGTCTGGTGCACGACTACTTCCTTCTGCCACAAGCTCCCCGCGAAGAACTGGAGGATCTCTACCGCCTTCCCTACTTCTTTCAAGCAGTCGAGCCCGACCTGAGCGATGATGTCCTTCAACGGCTGGTCCGCACGATGACCGAGAAGATCACCAAAGATCGGGCTGCCGTGGCCAATCTCGATCAACAGCTCCAGGAGTTGACCGCGCAAGAGGCACGTGGGACGCTCACCGACAGCCAGCGTCAAAAGCGCGAGCAACTGGAAACAACCCGCGCCAATGTCCGGCCGCGCTGGCTCGCCTGGGCCGCAGACGAGTCGACCGGCGACGATGCCCGACCGCCGGTCGAACTGGCCGAACACTCCCGACCTCGCGTGCTCGGCAGTTACACAAACCGAATTCCCTTCCTCTTGCAACGTGTGTTGGGCCGAGGGGAAGTGCTCTTCATCTCAACCGGTGTCTACCGCGACTGGAACACTCTAACGACAACTAACGCCGTATTGCTCTTCGACCGCATCTTCCGCGACCTGCTCCAGCGTGGCCTGCCCCAACGGAACCTTACGTCAAGCAGCCAGCTCGTCTTGCCGGTCGCGCCCCAGTTGCGTCGCGCCAGACTCACCTTGACGACCCCCAGCGGCCGCGAAGAATCTCTGTCGGTCGACGCCCTGGGACCCGATCGCTATGGTGTGACGCTGCGAAACCTCACCGAACGCGGCCTCTACCAGCTCACGGCCTACGGCACCAAAGACACGCCCCAGGCCGCCCCGGATGCCAAGATCTGGCATGTCGCCGTGGCCGTCAACGGGCCGGTGGACGAGTCGGACCTGCGTTCCCTGGGCCAGAACGAACTCGAACAGCGCATGGGCCAAGCCAATTTCCGCTGGATCGCTCACGGACAGCCGATCTGCCTCACTGCCGCCCAGGTTCACGGTCAGGACCTGTGGAAGTATGGAATCATGGGCGTCCTGGGCTGCCTGCTGGTCGAACTGGTGATTCTCGCATGGCCGTCACTCACCGGAGGGCGGTCCTCATGAATGCCACCTACTACCTTGGTCGCCTGCTTGGCTTGGAACAGACGCAAGCGATCCAGCGGATTGAACCCTCGCTCGCCGCTCCTTGGGCCCAAAGTGCTCCGGCGTGGGTCTTGTTCGCCTGCCTTGCCGCGGTCCTGGTGGCTGGGGTGTTCTATACCCGCTATCAATATGGCCGTCAACGAACCACCAGGCTCGCCCTGGCTGTCAGCCGTGCGCTGCTCTTGAGTCTGCTGGTGTTCATTCTTGCCGAACCGGTGCTCACGGTCCGCATCGCCAGCCGGCTGCGGCCTGCCTTGTGGATCTTGTTCGACGGTTCCGACAGCATGGCTGTGGCCGACGATATGCCGGAAGACCAACGAGCCCGCTTGGCCGAGGCCACCGGCGCGGGGACACCAAGCCCGAGCACAACGAGTCCCGGAACCAACAGGCTGCGGGTTTCCCGAATTGACTACGTCAAGGCCCTGCTCGCAAAAGGGGAGGACGATACGAACCTCCTGGCCCAACTGAACAAGAGATTCCGTCTCCGGGCGTTCTTGTTCGACCGGCCCGAAGGAGTGCGTGCCTTGGAACTGGCTGCCCAAGGCGATACGAAGGTTGACCCCAAACATCTGGCGTCCCAACTGACGACCGACGGCCAGGTAACCGCCTTAGGCACCGCCCTCCACGATCTGGCCCGGCGCCATGCCACCAGCAATCTGGCTGGCGTGGTGATCGTCAGCGACTTCAACCAGAACGCCGGCCTTCCGGCCCTCGATGCGGCGACTCACCTGGGCGTGAACGTTTACACGGTCGGCGTGGGGCCGGTCGCCGCCGCTGACCTCGGCATCGATCTCCAAGCCCCCCCCGTGATGAAAAAGGACGAGCGAGCCACGCTGGTCGCTACCGTGCGTCAAGACGGCCTGACCGACCAGGTCGTCACCGTTCGCTTCGCCATGTGCCCGGCGGGCGAAGCCCACGGCCAGTCGACCTCGCTTGGCGAAATGAGCGTCCGCCTCGCTGCCGCCAGCCAGACGGTCGAACTCCCCTACGTCCCCACGCAGACTGGGCAATTCGTCTTCACCGCCGAGGTTGAGCCTCTGGAAGCGGAAGTCATTGCCGAGAACAATCGGGCTGAACGCGAAAGCATGGTGCGCGACGATTTCATCCGGCTCTTGTTCGTCGAGTACGAGCCGACCTGGGAATGGCGGTTCATCAAAGAGGTATTCCATCGCGACAAGCTGGTCGGAGAGCGTGGCTTCCGCACCTTCCTCCGATCAGCCGATCCCAAAGTGCGGCAGACGAACGAATTGTTTCTCCCTGCCCTCACCCCGCCGCGCAACGAGTTCTTCGCCCATGATGTGATCGTCATCGGCGACCTGCCTGCGGCCGCCTTGAGCCCGACGTTCTGCCGGATGGCCGAAGAGTTCGTCAGCAAATTCGGCGGCGGGCTGGTGATCCTTTCCGGTCCTCGGTTCGGGCCTGGCCAGTTGACCCAGACGCCCCTGGCCGACCTGTTGCCCGTAAAACTCGATCCCAATGCCCGACTCGCCGAACGGCCTCCGTTCCAACTGACTCGCACCGCCGATGCGGCCCAGTATGACTTCATGCAGCTGGGCGCCAACAGCACGGAAAACGACAAGGCTTGGGACAACCTCGGCCCACTCTCCTGGTACCAGCCGGTCGAAAGGCTCCGCCCCATGGCCACAGCCCTGGCCGTGCATCCGACCGACACCTGCGTCGATGGCAAGACCAAACAACCGCTGATCGCTGCTCACTACTTCGGACGCGGCGAAGTGGTCTACCTCGGCTTCAACGAAATGTGGCGGCTGCGGCGCACTTACGGCGAGAAATACTACCGCCAGTTCTGGGGCCAGCTGATCCACCGCTTGGCCTTGCGCCACGCCCTCGGAACTCACAAACGTTTCGTCGTGCGTACCGACCGCCGCCAGTATCAGGCCGACGACCAAGTCCTCTTAACGGTGGAGGCCTACGACGCCAACTTCGAACCGCTCACCGAAGACAAGCTACCCTCGAAGCGTCTTTCGGCCGAGTGGATTCTTCCCCGGCAAAATGCCCAGGAAAGTGAAACCCGGCCGATTGGCATTACTCAGTTGCGCGAAGGAATCTTTGAGACTCGCCTTCCGGTCTTCGCCCCTGGCGAACATCGCGTCAAGGTGCACGACCCGATCGCCGACGAATCGGCCGAGGTCACCTTCCGGGTAGCCAGCGTGTCCGTCGAGCGGCAGCGTGCCGTACGCAATGTGGCCTTGCAGCAAGCTATCGCCGACGCGACCGGCGGGAAGAGCTATGACCTGACGACCGTTGCTCGACTTCCCGAGGAAATCCAACTCGTGGCAAAGACCGAAACGAACGTGGAAGTCATCCCCCTCTGGAACACTTGGCTTTGCTTTGGCTGTGTGGTCCTGTTGATGCTCGGCGAATGGCTTGGCCGAAAGTGGGTGAACCTGCCATGACAAAACTCGCCACGTTGCATCATCGTCTGACTGCCCTACGCCGCCGTCGTCGCGTGGTTCGTGTCACGACCGGCTTGGCTGCTTTGGCCATCGCCCTGCTCTGGATTCTGGTCGCCTTGTTCCTGGTCGACTGGCTGTTGCACATGACGCAGCTCCAGCGGGCTATCGCCCTTGTGTTCGCCTTGGGCACGTTGGTTTGGGCCTTCATGCGTTACGCGTTCCCCTGGCTTACCTATCGGGAGACGGAGTTGGACGTGGCCCTCTTGGTCGAACGTGAGCACCAGATCGACAGCGATCTGGTGGCGGCCCTCCAGTTCGAACAGCCAGAAGCCCGCTGCTGGGGCTCTGCCCAACTCGAAGATCAGGTCATCGACTGCACGGCCCAGATTGGCTCGGGCCTCGACGTAAGTCACGATGTGCCTCGAAAGGACCTAACCCGGCGAGCCAAGCTGCTGGTCGTCATGGCCCTTTTCCTGGCGATTCTCACCTGGCAGTTCCCCGACTACGCCCGGGTGTTTCTCCAGCGGCTCTTGTTGGGCAATCGGCATTATCCCACACGAACCTCGATCGACTCCGTCACAATCAACGGGCATCCGGTCGACCTAAACGCTCGGCAACAGCAAGTCACCGCCTGTCCCTACGGCCAATCGGTTCGCTTCGAAGTAACCTGCTCCGGCGATCTCCCTTCCACAGGCCATGCCGCTTTGCAGGCGGACCGCGGCGCCCTGCAAACCACCGGGCCCCGCCCCCCGATGGCCGCCAAGCCGGGCGCGTATCTGGGCGTCCTGCCGCGGTTGGTGGATTCGGCCAGCTATCAACTGTATCTTGGCGATGCGTGGACACCCCCGGCCCGGCTGTTGGTCGTACCGTTGCCGATGATCGACGTCCAGATGATCGTCACCCCGCCTGAGTATGCCCGGAACGACAAGGAAACCTCAACGGGAACCACCGGTCTGCGCTATATCTCCGTGCTCGAAGGCTCGCAAGTGGTCGTGCGTCTGATCTCCGATAAACCCCTTCGCGAAGCCACGTTCTCGATCGACGACAAGCCCTATCAGATGGCGAACGATCCCACCGCGTCCGATGAACACCGCTGGACCCTCCAACCGTCCGGCACGCCCCTGGAAGCCGTGGCCGAGCCGATTCGTTACACGATCCAGGTGACCGACACCCACGGCCTCCAACTTGAAAAACCGATCCAAGGCATAATCCGCATCAAGCCCGATCTGCACCCGCGAATCACCGGGAGCCTGATCACCCGCCACGTGCTCCCCACGGCCCGGCCAAGCATCGCCTTCAGCGCGTCGGACGATTATGGACTGGCCCGGATCTCCCTCTTACCAGAAGTGCTCCACGCCGATGGTACGACGGAGCCCCGCGAGGAAATCGTCATCTACGAACGGCCCAAGGAGCAACCGCCGAAGCAGAGTCTGGAGGATCGGTTCCGCGTTGATCTCGCGCCGCTTGGCACTGTCAAGGGCGACCAGATCAAGCTGACGCTCCAGGCGGTCGACGACCGCGGAAGCCAACCGGGCAAGTCGGGCTCAGGCGAGCCGTTGGTCCTCCAGGTGACTGACGAGCAAGGCATTTTGGCGGCCATGTCCGAGACGGATCGGGAGTCTGCCCGTCAATTGCAGACGATGATTGAACGTCAAATCGACGTAGGAGAAGGGCCGTGAACACACTGCGGGATGTGATGATCGGAGTGTTGCTCTGGGGCGCAACGTCGGGCCTCCTCCAAGCCCAGACGATCCAGCCCGACAGCCTGCGCGCCAAGCAGGAAACGCAGAAGCGAGTCCGGCAAATGGCCCACGAACTGGTCGCCGGGGCCTTGGAAATCCAATTGGTGCAACTCGAAGAAAACGGCCTTGTGAGCCTCGACCTCTATCGCGACATCCGCAAAATGCGAGACCACATCGATGACTTGATCGATGCGGCCATGCCGCAAGTCGTCGAACTGCTCACCAAAGTGGAGCTTGGTCCGGCCGACGAGCGCGAAAAGCACTTCTTGGCCGCCCGCCAGAAAAGCCGAGAGATCCTTGTCGCGCTCATCCTCCAGCGTCAGCAACTCCTTCGCCGCCTGCGCGTCGCCGAGATGGCTGCCCAGGCTCAGCGGCTAATCGCGATGGAGACCAAGATCCTCGGCACGACAGAGTCGCTTCCCCAGCAGGCCCAAGCCACACGCGAGGCGTTAACCCTCTCGACGATCGAAGATCAACGCGACATTCAAGCGGTTTATCTTGGCCTCAAAGCGATGCTGCGGGAAACGGGTTCCTGGGGTGCCCCCGTGGCCGCGGAAGCTGCCCGCGGGCTGGAATTGCTAAAGACCGGCCGCGTCGATGAAGAACTCGATGCCTCGGTCACGCACCTCGAAGCCACCCGATTCATCGAGGCAGCCACCAGCCAACGCAACATCATCCGAGGCTTGCAGGCCCTATTGGAAGTCATCGAACGAGCCCAAGGGCTGATGCAGGACGAGCAGCATTCGGTCCAGCAAATTGTGCGAGAACTGGCCGAACGTCAAGAAAAGCTTCGTGACGAGACTAGACAACCGGACCTCTCCCAAGAACAGGCGGAAACCCTCGTCCAGAGACAGTCGGAACTCCGCAACCAGATCGCCAAACTGGCCGAAGAGGTTCAGTCGGCAACCGCCGCGGAAAAAGCACTGGAGCAAGCCGAACAGGCAGCGGAGAAAGCCACCGCCGAGTTGTTCGAAAACAAGCCCGAAGCAGCCGCAACCAAACAACAGGAAGTGCTCGACCACTTGGCTGCCGCCGTCCAAGAGCTTCAGCAGGAACAAGCCGCAACGCCTGCCCAAGATGCGTCGCGCACGGCCGATCAGGCCCGGCAAATGGTCAGCGACCTGGAAAAAACCAAAGCCGATCTCCAGCGGATTCAGAAAGCCCAGCAGACTGCATCGACCACGGCCAAGGACACCCCCACGGCAGCCAAGAAGCAGGAAGACCAGATCGCCCGGGAACTCGACACCGTGCCCAAAGACCGCCAGCTTCCGAAGGACGTCACAGAAAGCATTGCCGAAGCCGAACAGGCAGCCCGCGACGCGGCCTCGCAGATGAAAGCTCCTGCCCAGCAGCGTCAGGAAGCCACGGCCAAAGCCGAGCGGGCGATTCAACAAGCCGTCGCCGAGACGGAGGCAGCCTTGGCCGACGCGCAACGCCAAGCACTGGCCGCCAAAGTGGGCGAACTCTCCAAAGCCGCCGAGGCCCTCGATCGCGCCGCAACCACCGAACGGGCCATCGCCCAGGAGACCCAGCACGCGGCCCAAGAGCAGGGCCTGTCGCCCGAAAAGGCTCAAGAACTCGGGCAGCAGCAGACTGAGGTCAAGCAGGCCGCCGCCCAGGTGGCCAAAGAATCTGAACAAAACGCTCCCCAGGCTGCCGAGACGCTCAAACGCGCCGCCACGCCGCTCAGTCGTGCCGAAGAACAACTCCAAGCTGCCCAAAAAACGCCGGGGGAAGCGTCAAAGCCCATGGCTCAGCAAGCTGCTACCCAAGCCCAGCAGGCAGCCCGGCAATTGGCACAAGCCGCCACCGAGTTGCGCAAAGAAATGGCCCAGGCCGCCCGGGAGTTGGCCAACCTGACCGGCCAGCAACACCAACAGGCCCAGCAAGCCCGAGAGGCGGTCGAACAGGCTGTAACCAAGCGGCCAGATCCCGTTGGCCGGCGCATCGAGCGATTGGCCCAGGCCAAAGAAAAGGTTCTCGAAGCGACCGCTGAACAAGAACGCGCCGCCGGTCGCCCGGAAGTTGCCCGGGCAATGGAACTCGCCCGCGGAATCCAACGAGCCCTCGAATTGCAGAATCAAGCCGAGCAGGCCGCCCAGCCTACCAGCGATGGACATCCCTCGCAACCGCTGGAGGCCGTGTCAACGCAACAAGAGGTCGCCAAGCTGGCCGGCAAACTCGCCGAACGGGCTGCGGAGCAAAGCCCGCAACAAGGAGCCCAAGAGTCCCCGCCACAAAACGAAGGCAAGACAGCGCTGGCCGAGGCACTCGCCCACGCCGAAAAAGCGGCTGCCGAGGCCGCCCGTGCCGTCCTCGACGCCAAGCCAGCCGAAGCCCACGCCGCTCAAGAGCAGGCCCGTCACTCTCTCCAACAGGCTCGCGACCTGGTGGCGGCCGAATCGCAACGCGCAGCCGGTCTTCCTGCCAGTCAACCCAACACCGAGGCCCAAGAACACGTCAGCCAAGCCGTGGCTGAGGCCCAGCAGTTGGCCAAGCCGGAGGCTCCCAAGGCGAGCGAGACTCTCGACAAAGCCAAAGCCGCCTCCAAGCAAGCCGAACAGGAGACGGCCCAAGGCAGGGCCGCCCCATCGCAGAAGGCGACCAGCGAACTACTCGGCCAGGCGGCCAAGCAGTTGGACCAGGCGATGACCCAGTTGGCAGCAGAGGCGGCCAGACAACTGGACGTCCAGGCCCAACAAGCCGACAATCTCGCCGCCAAGGCAGCCGACGTGAGTCCCAACGCCACGGAGCAGTTGCAAGCTGCCGCGCATCAGGCTGCCGAAGCCGCCCACGCGATTCCCGAGTCTCCCGAGCAGGTTTCACCGGCCGAGGAAGGCGTTGCCCAAGCGATGAACCAAGCAGCCACGGAACTCGCCACACGCGAGCAACAGCTTGCTCGCGACCGGGCCCTGGCCCAACAGTTGGCCGAGTTAGCCGCCCAACAGCAGGTGGCCGCCGAGCGTCTGGCCCAAGTCGAACAAGCCGCTCTGGGCAAACCGTCCCAAGAAGCCCTCCAAGCGCAGCAACAACTGACTGCAGCCGCCCAGGCAATGGCCGAGACGGCCCAGCAGATGGCCCAGCCCTCGGCCGCCTCCGATCAACCGACCCAAGAGCCGCCGGCAACGACCGCCACCACGCTCCCGACTCCCCCCGCCCAAGCCAGCGCGGCTGCCAACTCGGGCGGCGCGGTTGGACCAGAGCCGCCGTCAGCACCGAACGCTGCCAACGCAGCGCCGCCCCCCATCGAGCCGATCCCGCCTTCGCCACAAGGTGCGACCGTCTCGGCCGACGGAAGACTCGAAGACCGCCGCACGGCCGAAGATCCGTGGATCATGAACCTGCCGCCCGAACTGCGAAGCGCAATCCGCGCCAATGCCGAACGCCGGCCGCCCCGGGGCTACGAAGACAAACTCGAACGATACTTCAAGAATCTCGACTGATTCCCAAGAAACGAGGTAATTCCATGACCAACGAACAACTCCCGCCGGACGATGTGGCCGCCGTGAAACGGTGCAAAGCGTCGTACGACCGGCTCCGGCAAGAGCTCTCCAAGGTAATCGTCGGCCAGGAAAAGGTGATCGAGCAGGTGCTCATCGCCATCTTCTCCCGCGGCCACGCCTTGCTAGAAGGTGTGCCCGGGCTGGCGAAGACCCTCCTGATCAGTTCGTTGGCCGAGGCCACCCACCTGAGCTTCAAGCGAATCCAGTTCACCCCCGACCTGATGCCCAGCGACGTGACCGGCACCGAGATTATCCAAGAAGACTTGGCCACCAAGGAGCGACAGTACAAGTTCCTTCCCGGTCCGATCTTTGCCAACATGCTCCTGGCCGACGAGATCAACCGCACGCCGCCGAAGACCCAAGCGGCAATGCTGGAAGCGATGCAGGAACGCCAGGTCAGCGCCGGCGGTAAGGTCCATCGGCTTCCCGAACCATTCTTTGTCCTGGCAACCCAAAATCCCTTGGAGCAGGAAGGCACCTATCCGCTTCCTGAAGCCCAACTCGACCGGTTCCTCCTCTATATCAAGGTCGACTATCCCACGGCCGCCGAAGAATGGGAGATTGCCCGGCGGATCACCACCGGACAGCAAGGCCGGATCGAGCCGCTGATGTCGGGCGAGGACATCCTCGGTTACCAGCAACTCGTCACCCGGGTGCCGGTCAGCGACCAGGTGCTCGGCTACGCCTGGATGCTAGTCCGCGCGTCGCGTCCGACCAGCAAAGAAGCGCCCGAGTTCGTCGATCGTTGGGTATCCTGGGGCGCCGGCCCTCGCGGCATGCTCACCCTGGTCACCTGTGCCAAAGCCCGGGCGATCCTCCATGGCCGCTACCATGCCACGGTCGGCGACGTCCAGGCGGTGGCCAAGCCGGCCCTGCGTCACCGCATCGCCGGCAACTACGCCTCGCAGGCCAATGCACTGACCAGCGACCGCCTGGTAGAAATGCTCATGGAAGCTGTTCCGGCCGACCGCAAGTATGAAAAGCCGTCGGAGAAAGGAATGGTCTAGCAGAGGTTCATGAACAGGTCTTTCCTCGACTAACCCAAAGGCGTCCTTTTCGTGGCCAAAAGCATTCTCTCCCGATATCTCGACCCTGAAGTGCTCAGCCGCATCGCCAACCGCCGGATCGAACCGCGTGGATTGGTGCTGGGCAACCTGGCCGGGGCCCACAAATCGCCCTTGTCGGGGTTCGCCGTCGAATTTGCCGGCCACCGGGAATACGTCGTCGGAGACGACCCCAAACACATCGATTGGCGGGTCTATTATTCCCGCGAGCGGTACATGATCAAACAGTACGAGATGGAAACCAACTTCGTCTGCCATCTTGTGCTCGACACGAGCGCCTCGATGCGCTACGGCAACGGTTCCCAGCAGAAGCTCCAGTATGCCTCGCAAATGGCCACCACGCTGGCCCACGCCATCATTCAGCAAAGCGACAAGGCCTCGTTGGCCACCTTCGACGAGCAGGTTCGCGGCTTCATCCCCCCGAGCAACTCGATGGCCCAGATCGTGCGCATGACCGAACATCTGGACCAGACCGCTCCGGTTCACAAGACCCAAATGGCCGAGTGCCTCACCGAACTGACCGGCCGCATGCGACGCCGCGAAATCGTGATGATCTTCAGCGACTTCTTCACCGATCTGGAGTCGCTGGAAGCAACCCTCCAGCGAATGCGTTACCACCGTCACGAAGTCGTCCTCTTCCAGATCCTGCACCACGACGAGTTGGCCTTCGAGTTTGACGGAATGGTCAAGTTCATTGGCCTCGAACTGCCTGAGGAACTGATCACCCAGCCCGAAGAGCTGCGCCGTGCCTACCTGCGGGCCTTCGCCCAATTCAGCGATCACTTCGACAACCTTTGTCAGCGCAACCGGATCGAGCGCGTCGTGGTCGACACCAGCCGCGACATGAGCCAGGTATTCATCGACTATCTCAACCACCGCAGCCGCCTAAACCGGGGACGCTAACCTAGCCCGCCTCACTTCTGGAGAGAGGGGTTGGCGTTTGGAAACCGTCTCTCAAGCAGGATGCTTACCCAGAGGCGACAAGGTATCCTCGTCGTTCAACTCGACCAGCCGCGGACCGGCCGTGCGGCCAACGGTCCAGAACAAGGCCGGACGAACAAGAAACTCCAGCAGCGTGCTGCTAACAAGCCCGCCGATGATTACGGTGGCAACCGGGTAGAGGATCTCCTTGCCTGGCTCGCCGGCCGCCATGGCCAGCGGCACTAAGCCGATCCCAGCCGTCAGCGCGGTCATCAACACCGGAGCCAACCGCTCGCGTCCCGCTCGGACAATCATCTCCCGCGTCCAACTCTCCCCCTCGTAGCGAACCAGGTGGAGATAGTGGTCCAACAACAGGATGCCGTTGCGCGTAGCAATGCCACACAAGGAAATGAACCCCACCATGCTGGCGATCGTCAGCGTTTGTCGGGTTACCGCCAAAGCGGCCACCGCCCCGATAAACGCCATCGGCAGCGCAGCCATGACCTGCAGTGAGAAGTTCACCGAACGAAACATCGTGAATAGCACCAGAAACATTCCCAGGAGCGAAATCAAGAACAATAGCCCCATCAGCCGGGACGCCGATTGCTGGCTTTCAAACTGGCCGCCGTACTGGATGAAGTAGCCCGCCGGAAGCTTCGCCTGGATCGGCGCGAGCCGCTCTTGGATGTCGCGAACCACATCGACCAGTCCCCGCCCGGCCACGTTGCACTGTAAGGCGATGCGTCGTTGGACCTGCTCCCGCTGGATCGTGTTGGGCCCCGCCGCTTCGTAGACCTTGGCGACCGAGCCAAGCGGGATCGTGCCTCCTTCGGGCAGTTCCAGGGCCAGACGTTTCAGCGTGTCCAGATCCTCCCGGAAAGGCGCATCGAACCGGACCAGCAGATCAAACGTTCGCTGGCCCAGCAGAACCTCCGAAGCCACTCGGCCGTGCAGGGCCGTTTCCACATACTGGTTGACCTCTTGAGGCCGCAGCCCATAGAAGGCCAATTGATCACGGTCCAGCTCGATCCGGAGTTGGGGGATCAGCACTTGCGGCTCGACCATCAAGTCGGTCACTCCTGGGATACTCTCAATCGCCTTTTTCATCTCCTGGACCTTGGTGCGCAAGATGCTCAGGTCATCACCATAGACCTTAATCGCCACCTGGGCCTGAACGCCCGAAAGCATTGCGGAAATCAAGTGGGCCATCGGCTGTTCAACACTGGTCACAATCCCCGGGATGTCGGCCATCGCATGGCGGATCTCGCCGAGGATTTCCTCACGGCTTCGCCCACTGTCCGGTTGGATGTTGGCGATAAACTCGGTCATGTTGACCCCGATCGCATGCTCGTCCAACTCCGCCCGACCGGTCCGGCTCATGAACGTGTCGATCCCGCGGATCTTCTTGAGCCGGTCCTCCACCTCAACGGCGATCTGCTTCGACTTCTGGAGCGACGTGCCCGGCGGCAACACCACGTTGAGCTGCACAACCCCTTCGTCGAAGGGCGGCATGAAATCGCTTTCCATGCGAGACACGACTACCGCACTAACGACCACCGCAGCCACGGCTCCCGCGAGGATCGGCTTTGACCAACGCACGCCGAATCGGATCGTTCCGCCCGCCAACCATTTCAAAAATCGCAGGATCGGACCGTCCTTCTCCTGACGCATGACCCTCGCTCGCGGCAACAGCCAGTAGGCCAGCACCGGCGTAACCGTGAGCGAGACCAACAGCGATGCGAGAATCGACACGATGTAGGCGATTCCCAACGGCTTGAAGAGCCGCCCTTCCATGCCGGTCAGCGCAAACAGCGGAACAAACACTAGCACGATGATCAGCGTGCTGAAGACGATCGAGTTGCGAATCTCCGAGCTCGCTTCGTAAACGACCCGCAAGGCCGGCTTGGGGTTCTCCCGATGGCGGTTCTCCCGCAGCCGGCGGAAGATGTTCTCTACGTCGACAATCGCATCGTCAACCAACTCGCCAATCGCCACAGCCAGACCTCCGAGCGTCATCGTGTTCATCGACAGCCCAAACCAGCGGAAGACCAGGGCCGTGATCACGATCGACAACGGAATGGCCGTCAGCGTGATGAAGGTCGTGCGGAAGTTCAGCAGGAAGAGGAACAGGATCACGGCCACCAGGATTCCGCCGTCGCGTAGCGCCTCCGCCACGTTGGCAATCGCCAGATCAATGAACTTCTTCTGCTGATAGAGATCCACGGAGAGGCGAATATCCTTGGGAAGCGACGGCTTGAGTTCCTCAATCGCGTCGACAACGTTCTTCGTCAGGGTCCGCGTGTCGGCCCCCGGCTGCTTGTTGACTGTCAGGATCACGGCCGGGCCGCCGGAAAACCGCCCCTCGCCTTCATGGACGAAAGCCGAACTGTCCCCCCGCTTGACCTCCGGGCCTTCGACGATCCGGGCAACCTGCTTGAGCAGCACGGGCCGCCCCTTGCGCATCTTGACGACCAGCTTCTCCAGATCCGCAACCGATTGCACTCGACCGATTGCCCGGACCAGGTATTCCTTGGGGCCTTGCGAATCGAGATAGCCGCCGGTCACGTTGGCATTGCTCTGTTGGACGGCCTCGTCAACCTCCGCCAACGTTACCCCGTAGTTCTGCAACGACTCGGGGTTGACGAGCACCTGAAACTGCTTGCGTCCCCCGCCCATCGTAAACACCTGCGAAACGCCGGGGATTGTCAACAATCGCTGGCGTACGCTCCAGTCGGCCAGCGTACGGATCTCCAACGGATCGGTCTTGTTCCCCTCGCTCCACATGCCGAGGATCATGATTTGCCCCATCACCGACGAAATCGGGGCCAACTGCGGGCTGACCCCCGGCGGCAGGCGTTCGGTTACCAACGACAACTTTTCGGCGACCACCTGACGGTCGACATAAATATCGGTCCCCCAGTCGAACTCAACCGAGATCACCGAGAGCCCGACCCCCGACGAACTACGCACCGCCTGAACGCCCGTCGCGCCGTTCAAGGCCGATTCGATCGGGAACGTGATCAGGGCCTCCACCTCTTCCGGTGCCATTCCCGGCGCCTCGGTCATCACAGTCACCCGCGGCCGATCCAGACTGGGAAACACGTCGATCGGCAACTGGGCCATTTCCCAGCCCCCGTAGGCCAACAGCAACACCGCCACGGCAACTATCAGCAGCCGATGTTCCAGCGAAAACCGAATGATTGTATTTAGCATGATGCCGGCTTCAGAAGTCAGGGGACCAGGGCGAGGGGGGCGTACATTGTATCCGGTAGACAATACTCATCCGTCAGCTTTCTGCCTTCCCTAGTGTCTGTGGCCCGCGTGGGGGTCGACCGCACCGCCGGCTTTGTTCTTCATGGCCAAGTACAATTGGTAGGCGCCGGCGACAGCCACCGTCGCGCCGGGTTGAAGCGCGCCGTCGTTGGCCAGGACGGCCGAGTGCTGGTCGCGATACACGACGCGAACCGTGCGGCGATCGAAGTGGCCGTCGTGTTCCTCGAACACATAGGATTCCGCCCCGTCCTCGACCACGGCATCGACCGGCAACACAATCCGGTTGGCCCACTGCTCGACGGGTACAAGGAGTTGGACCCGTTGCCCCGGCCGAAACTGCCAGTCAGAAAAACGATGCTCGCCTTCCTTCCGATCACGGACCAGTCGGTTGGGAAGTTGCACATAAAACAGAAACGCCCGGGTCTCCGGATCAATCTGGTTGGCCAGGTAAAGGATCTTCAGGTCGCCAACCTGGATCGGCTTTTCCTTGCCCGAAGCGACCATCGCCGTGGTCGGCCAGTTGTTGTCGGCAGCGTGGATCAGGGCCGCCGCGTCGTCCTCGAACGCTTTTCCTTCGATATACAACTCCGCGTAATCGCTCAAGGAGCAAAGCGTCTGGCCTTCGGTCACATGTTGGCCGATCTGGACGTTCAACGACTCAACCTGGAGCAACCGCTCGGGCTCCTCGCCGCTCGGCTGCTCTGATGAGGCAGGCGCGAAGATCGTAATGTTGCTGACCAGGGTGTGGCTGGCGAGAATCTCCTCGATCTGCGCCGACGTCAGCCCATGCAGCAGCAGACGCTGGCGTTGAGAGCGAAGCACACCCTCCAGTTTGTCCTGCTCGTACTTCCGTTCAAGCAGCGTTTTTCCCGCAATTGCCCCCGTCGCGGTGGCCTGCTGCAGC
Source organism: uncultured Planctomycetaceae bacterium (assembly GCA_964558295.1). Taxonomy (GTDB): domain Bacteria; phylum Planctomycetota; class Planctomycetia; order Pirellulales; family Thermoguttaceae; genus JBDKTH01. The sequence goes on from CAZLDQ010000001.1 coordinate 53,124, forward strand.
CGGGCAACTTCGCGTCGAACCACATCCAGTTCTTCGGCCGTTTTGAGGAAGTCACTTTGTGCTTCGACCAGGTCTTCATGGGTCAGGCGAAGCTCGAAGAGCGGCTGCCCTGGGGTGACCGTCTCCCCTTGATTCGGCCAAATCCTGGTGACTCTCCCGGTGAAGGGGGCGGCCACATTCAGGTGCGACTTGCCTCGCCGTTCCACAACCATCGCCGGTATGCTGATCGTGCGTTCAAAGGTACTCAGCTTTACCTTGGCCAACTTGAGTCCCACGTTGTCCCTCGCCGCAGCGCTCAGGTGCATCGCAATCTCATCATGCGAGGAACAAGCATCTGCTTCAAACGTCTCGCGATGCTCATGGCCCGCTTGTTCACGGCGAGGGGCTTGCTTCTCGTGGCTGTCATCGCGGCGTGTCGCGGCCATCGGCTCCGCGTGCTCCGCAGGCCCAAGACTCGCATCGTCGTGCGCATGTTCTCCCTCGAAATGCGTTTCTTTTCTACGGACGACGGACGGCTCCTCATGGTCCAAATTCCTGTCACCCGCCTCGTGATCGTGGTCGTGGTCGGGCTGAGCCGCGACGAACTCGTGGTCGAATGTCTGGCAGACCAATTGCTGAACGCGGGGAAGCCAGCGATCGCTCGCAAAAAGGGCGACCGTGCCCCCCACGCCAAGCAGGACTATCAGCGGCCAGCCCACAGCCTTACGCAGAGGAAATCTCATATCATTGATCCCGGTACGAATGCATTCCGTCGTCAAGAAGACGTGACCAGAGGTCACGGCGCTACCTGCAACTCTGCGTCTGCACGAGTCGGTTGCGGTGGCGATGTCCAAACGCCCCCGGTGGGGCTTGGTGAAAGAGGACGACACGATGACCATGCCGTCGTCGCGCGGAATCAGATCAGCATGATCTGGTGCAAAAGATGGATACGGAGTGGTAGAGTGAAACCGTGTTGGGCTGGAGCGGCGACACCGCACGACTCGATCCGTCCCAATGTCGGATTCACCTCAGTAACCATCACCGGCAGCGAATCCTGCGAGCAGCGTTCGGAACCTGAGTCACGGAATGCTGTGACACAGCGCCCCTCGTCACATTGTCCCTTGTCGTGAATGGGGGCGGCCGGCTCTTCTGCCTCAGGATGGTGCGGACACTCACACGCATGAGTCACGACCTGCACCATCGTCGTCAAGGTAATCCCGGTCGACGGCTCTCGACAAGAATGCTCGTGGTGCCAACAGCAACCCCCGAGCACATGCGCTACCAGCGCTACGGCCGTCAGGATCGAGGTCATATCCGTCCCCAAGGATCTGGTCAGATGACACCGTACCCCTGCAATATTATGACCGCGGGCCCGGGTGTCAACGGCAGTTGGTCGTGCCCCTCACTCAAGAGGCCCCGCCCCCGGCAGGGGCTCCTCTAACCCTCCTCGCAGAAGCAGGCCTTCGAGTGTCACACGAAGGGTGATCAGCTCTTGCAAGTTTGTCAGGTACGTTCGATTAGCCGTAAAGTAGGTCCGCTGCGCTGTCAGCAGGTCAAGGTAGCCAAACTCCCCTTGTCGAACACCGTCCTCCATCAACTCCAACGACTTACGCGCATTGGGGAGAATCCGCTCCGCGTATGCCTCTGCCTGTTGGTGAGCGGTGAGGTACTGTTCGTAGACGTTGGCCAACTCCTGCTGGAGCGCCAGCTCAAGCCGCTGAACCTCTTTCTCCGCCGCGAGCAATTGGGCTTGTGCCCGCAAGATGTTTCCCTGATTCCGATTATGAATGGGAAGCGGAACGCCAATCTGAACGTCGGCGACGGTGTAGCCGGAACTGCTGTCATGCTTCACCGCCGTCTCCAGCTCGACATTGGGCACACGCAGGGCATACTGCCGCGCCAGTTCGCATCGCGCCCGTTCGACCCTCGCTCGGGCTTGGGCCAGCATCGGACTCTGCGTCAGCAGGCGTTTGCGGACCGCCTCCCAAGACAGTAGGGGCAGCAGTTCCTCGCAGTTGCCCTGAAGTTGGGCCGGCTCCAGATCCGGTCGCCCGACGACTGCCGCCAATTGCCTCCATGCCGACCAGTGACGATTCTTGGCAGTCGCCAGACTCACCTTGGCAGTCTCCATTTCGACCTGGGCTTCCAAGACTGATGCCATGCCAACTTCTTGGGCCTTTTGGAGTTGTTCGGTCTGTCGGAGGTTCTCCTCACTAATGCGAACCAACTGCTCATTGACCTCGATCACCTTCTGAACCAGGAGGACCGTGCTGAACTGGGCGCGCACGTCGTTGAGCACCCGCATTCGTTGAACCTCCCAGATATACCGGGCCTGTTGGATTTCGTGGCTTGCCACGGCCCGCCCCAGGCGGAGTTTCCCTGCGGTCACGATCTCCTGACGGACGAATGCTCCTTGAAAGCCGGCCGTCCCGTTATTGCCAATTTCATCCCCAATATAGCCGGCCGTAGGGTTGGGATAGAGCCCCTCCTGGACGTAACTCCCTTCCGCGGCGCGGATACTCGTTGCGGCCTGTGCAAGCGTCGGATTGCACTCCAAAGCCATCTGCTCCAAGGCGGCCAGCGTCAGACCGGAAGAAGCGGAAACCGGCAGGATCGACTCTGGGGACGACGCCGGGATTCGGGCGGGGCTGGAGAGCGACGAAGACTCCGGAGCATTATCGTCGGCTCGTCCTGGGAGTGTTCCCAAGCCCCAAACGAGAACCACTATCGGTAGCAATCGCGCGATCCAACACCAGCGCATCCTTCCCCCCTCTGTCAGGATTCGTCCGCATAATCTCTTCTCGGACTCTTCGGTGATGTGGCTTGAGCGGATTATTCTGGCTAAAACGATGCGAGCGAGTGAAGTAGTAAGACTGGACGTATGCCATTCAGCCGTACGAGGCATATAGCATCTGAGGGGGAGTATCACTTCGACCTTGAGGCTTGCATCGCAAGTGGTGGAGTTGACAATTCTTAGAGCGTCCAATACAAAAAGGCAGCCCCTGGGCGAGCACCGAGGAGGTGGGTAGGGGGGGTGGTTTGTGTCCCCCTCGTCCTGCGCACTACTTCGGATTGGCCTCCCGTTCACCCAGGCCGCCTGGACCAGCTTGGATCTCTGTGGCGTATGAATACATCAAATAGGCCCCAACCGCCGACCGTCGGCCGTGAGCAAAAGGCCACCCAGACGCTTTGCGCAGCCTTTGCCCGCCATCAGGCGGAACTGCTCGGCCTGTTTTTCTACCTGGTCGGTAATCCCGACGACGCCTACGACGCTTTCCGTGAGACTTTCAATCGTTGCTGGCGACGTCGGCAAACCATGCCCGACGAGGAGCAACTCCGGTCATGGATCTTCCCAATTGCGTTGAGCGTTGGCCGGGAAAAGCGAAGTGTGGCTTGGCGGCGACGGCATCGCGAGTTGCCCGAGGAGGAAGCCTTGATTCAAGCGGAGGATGCTTCGGCCACCGACCAGCCCCAACATCGTCGACAGGTGGCCGTTCTGCGCCGGGCACTATTGCAACTTCGCAGTGAGGAGCAAGAGGTCTTTCTTCTGCACCAGAACGGCCGGATGAGCTATGAGGAGGTTGCCGAGGTAATCAAGGTTCCGCTGGCAACCGTGAAGATGCGGATGCGGCTGGCCTTAGGCAAATTGTGTGAGGCTCTCGACCATGGGGCTTGACGAGGAAACCCGCCGCTGTCTCTTAGAATTGGCCTATGACGTCCTTCCCGAGGACGAGGCGATCGGGTTGCGAGAGCGAATCAAAACCGATCCCGAACTGGCCAAGGCTTACGGCAAAGCTCAGCAGACCGCCGCACTGCTGCAGGAAGCCGCCCGTTTGCAGACCGCTCCCATCGAGTTGAAGCCACCGGACTCTGCCACCGTCGGCCTGGAGACCTTTCCCCGGTCGCCACGCAAGCGCGGGCCTCATGCACAGACGCGGGCCAGGGGATCCAGCAAACGGCATGCCCCTCCACCCTGGAATCGTGTAGCCACCTGGATCACTTGGGCCGCCGCGGCCAGTCTGCTCCTCTGCTCATTGACCAGCTATTGGTATCATCGTGGACAATTGGCGGATATCTCGGCCGAGCACCTGCGTTTGACGGTCACCGGGCCTGCCCGCGTGCGTCCTGGAGTGGCCAGCCAATATGCCGTGATTACCTCTGCCGTCACGGGGGACCCTGTGTCTGCGCAGATCGAGTTCACGCTCAGTTCACCCGATGGCCAACAACTGTTGATGGGGCACAAGGAACAGACGGACGAAGACGGATTCTTGTTGGTGACAATCCCGGCCGAGGCCCCGATTCCTCCGGGAGCCGAACTGAAAATCGTCGCGACCTATAACGACAAAGTGGAGCAGATCGCCACGCAACTCGTTGTGGAACCACTTGGCGAGCTCGCTCAACTGACTACCGACAAGCCGGTCTATCAGCCGGGCGAAACGATTCGCTATCGCGCCGTGATCCTCTCGCAGCTTGGGCTGACGCCCAATCTTCCCCATCCGGTTCACTTCGAGATTCTTGATTCCCAAGGAGCGGTCGTTGCGGCTTCTCCTATCGACGTGGAGCCCCGCCAGGCGGTCGCATCGGGCACGTTCCAAATCCCCCCTCAAGCGACCCCAGGGGTCTACATACTGGTCGCTCGCGCCAACGATGGGACGTGGCCCGAGCAGCGATTGCCGTTCACGGTTTGCCAGAAGCAGGATACGCCTTCCCTCGCGGCATCAAAGCCCGCAGGTGAAAATACGGCTAATCTGGATGGGGTCAACGTGAGCTTCTTCGCGGAAGGGGGCAATCTGGTGGCAGGGCTGGAAAACCGCGTCTACTTCCTTGCCCGAGATGCGTCGGGAAAGCCCCTCCACCTTACCGGCCACGTCCTGGATGACCAGGACCAAGAAGTCGCTGCCGTGGAGACCACCTATGCGGGAATGGGAGCGTTCAATCTCGAACCTTGGGGAGGCGAGACGTATCGGCTAAGGATCGCGACGCCGGCGGGCATCAAAGCCGAACCAAAGTTGCCCGAAGCCGTATCCCGTCCACGCCTTGTTCTAACGACCGGCTCGAGCGTGTTCGCTCCAGGCGAACCGTTGGAGTTCAACGTACGGTCGACCAAAGACGACCTTCCCCTTGTCGCCGCCGCCTACTGCCGAGGTGTACTGGTGGGGCATCAGATGTTTGTGCCCGCAAAGGGGGCCAATGAAGTCGTCGTCGAACTCGACGAAGCAGCCAGCGGCGTGATCCGATTATGCATCTACGACTACAGCGAATCCCCCCCCCACGTGGTCGCGGAACGGCTCGTCTACCGCTGGCCAGACCGTCAGTTGTTCGTGCGAGTGGAAAAGCCATCCCAGCCCTATCGTCCAGGCCAAAACGTCGAATTGACCTTGGCCGTGACGGACGAAGCGGGTCAACCGGTGCCGGCCATCCTGGGAGTCGGGGTCGTAGATCCAGTGCACCCCCCATCTGCTCCTCAACCAACCGGTCAAAAGCTCACGCATTTTCTGCTCACCTCAGCGCTCACACGTGGTACGAATCAGGAAGACACCGACTTCTATCTCTGCGAGGATCAAAAGGCACATCTGGCCCTTGATCTCCTCCTGGGAACTCAGGGAAGGCCGCCTCTGCCAAACCGGAAGCTTGGGGAAGAACGGAAAGCCGGACCTGCGGTGAAACACAGCAACCTCTTCACCGACAACGAGCCGATGCCTCCTGTGGTGTTCGATAATCTCCTCGATTTGCGTAAGCGATATCGCGAAAGCCTCCAGGCTTACCGGACCAACCGGACCGAGACCTTGAGCCTCTTCACCACCCTAAGCTTTTTTGGTGGTGCGGGACTCGTCCTGCTGGCAACGATGCTCACCCTGATGAATGTAGCCGTCGGCCTATGGCTCTGGATTCCGGTTGTCTTCGCAGCCGGCGTCAGCCTGTCAGTCGGCGCGATCTTGATCAACCCCGCGACTCTTGATCTCGACGCCGATCGAGCGGTGGCTTTCGTCCCCTTTGTCCCGGAGCCCAACCTTCAGGCGCGAAAAACCGCCGTAACCCCCTCGACAGCTCCAACCCCCAAACCCTCCGACACCAGCGCATACAAGTATCAAAACGCTTCGGCAGCATCCAACCCGGCTAAAGACTGCGCCGGCACGCTCTATTGGAATCCGTTCCTGCAGGCTGATGCTCACGGCCGGGCCACTATCCAGTTTGATCTTCCCAGTTCCATCCGTAGTTTCCAACTCCGTGTTGATGCCCAAGGGGCTGACCGCATCGGCTCCCTCGAAACCCAAATCGACATCTCAAAGTAATGCTTGCCGAAGTCATTTCCACCGGAGACGAAGTCATCAGTGGCCAGATCCTGGACACCAATGTCCAGTGGTTGAGCCAGCGCTTGGAAGAGTTGGGAATTCGGGTCTTCTACCATTCCGGCACGAGCGACATGATCGACGCGCTGGTCCAGGGCTTCCGCCAGGCGATTGATCGGGCGGACGTGGTCGTAATCACCGGCGGCCTGGGACCGACCGCCGCCGACCTGACTCGCGAAGCCCTAGCCCGGGCAACCGGCCGCCAGTTGTACCTCGATCCCGACGCCCTCGAATACATCCGCCAAATGTTCGCCCGGCGCAAGCGAGAAATGCCTGCGCAGAATGAACGCCAAGCCTGGTTTCCTACGGGCAGCCTGGTAATCCGCAATCCCAACGGGACCGCTCCCGGAATCGCCTTGGAAGTCTCACGCAACGGACGGGAGCCGTGCCGCTTGTTCGCCCTGCCGGGCGTGCCCGCGGAAATGGTCGAAATGTGGCCTTCGGTAGTCCAGCTTCTCGAACACTCGGGACTCGGCGGCAAAGGCCGAATGATCCGACACCGCCAGATCAAGTGCTTCGGAGCCGGCGAAAGCCAGATCGCCTCTCAAATTCCTGAGCTTCTCCGCCGCGGACGGCATCCCCGCGTCGGTATCAATGCCTCGATGTCAACGATTATCCTGCGGATTGCTGCCGAAGGATCGAGCGAAGAGGACTGCCTGGCGGCGATGGCCCCCACGGTCCAGACCATCTACCAGACGCTCGGCAATCTGGTCTTTGGCGAGGGAGATGACGAACTACAACATGCCGTCGTGCGGTTGTTGAGCCAACAGCACACAACCCTGGCGACTGCCGAGTGGGGCACCGCCGGCTTGGTTGCCGACTGGCTCGGCGACCTCCCCGCTACCGGGCATTACCTGGGCGGCTTGGTCCTTCCCGACGGTCTGGCCGCCCAACGGCTCTTGGGGATCCCCAGCGAGCTCGCCGCCCGACATGGCGGCGCCAGTGCCGCAGTTGCTCAAGCCATGGCCGACGCCTGCCGCCAGCGGTTTGGGGCCGACTACGGGCTGGCCGTCAGCCAGTTTCCTTCTGTGGATATCGGCACCGAAGCCCAACCCTTCTTCCTCGCCTTGGCCAGCGCCGAAGGTGTCACCGTCAAGCCAATCCCCTTCGCCGGTCATCCCTCCACGCTCAAGGTTTACTGCGCCAAGCATGCCTTGAACCTTGTTCGGTTGGCGTTGCTGAAGGCCCTCCCTTGAGGTGTCCAATTCTCTGACTCGCAATTCCGCCGCCGGATTGCTAGATTGCATGGCAGTACACGGTACACAGTACACAGTACACAGTACGCCAAGTGTTTTGAGGAGGATGGTGAGAATGGTGAAAAGATCACGAATGGCCACGCTACGCACGGCATGCCAGATCGCCCGGCTCACATTGCTCAGCAATCTGTGGAAGCCCCGTCGACCGCCAGCTCGCCTCGTGGCGTAGGCCCTCCCTGGTGCCCCCCGGGCGAATCTTTTCCCGGCAGACAACCAAAACCTGTTGCCGAAAACGCCAGATCGTGGGAGGAACCACTTCGAGCCACTCCCCGCAGAGGGGGCCGAGCCACGTAGAATGCGCAATCGACACAACCGGTCCTGCCACGAAGCGAGGAAGAGGGATTCCGTAAAGTATTCGGTGCAAAATGTTCACTTCCGATTACACTGAAAGCTGTGGTTCCACGACCGAATGGCTACACATGCGCTCGGTCCGGAAACAAACGGCATCGTTCGTTCGCGGGCAACCGTGGTCGAACAACAATGCGGTAAAGGGCACCCCTCTGATTACTCCGGCTATGACGAAGCACCCATTGCGACGGCCTCTTCTCTCGAACCTTCGCCTCGGAAACACGGCCCCCTCGTATCAACACACCCGCCGCGCCCGCGTGGAAATGCTCGAACCACGCCGGCTCATGGCGACCGACTTGACCCCGATCTCCAACGTCACCCTCTATGCCGGTACCACCCTCCATATCGCTCTGGACGGACATGATAGCGAAGGCGATCACCTGACCTACTCGGTCAGCACAAGCAACTCGCTCCTATCGGCCACTGTGCTCGAAGGCAATCGCAGCTTGAAGATGTCGGTCGAAGGCTATGGCGATATGATCTTCGAACTGTTTGAAGACGAAGCGCCGGAAACCACCGCCCGAATCATCGAGTTGGTCAATCAGGGATTTTACGACGGATTGACCTTCCACCGAATCATCGAAGACTTCATGATCCAGGGAGGGGATCCCAACGGCAACGGAACCGGCGGAAGCGGTGTCAAGTTCGACGATGAGTACAATGCCAACTTGCAGTTCACCAGCTCGGGCATTCTCGCAATGGCCAAGAGTTCGGATGATACCAACGATTCCCAGTTCTTCATCACCTCCGACGCCGTTCGCCATCTCGATTTCCAGCATTCCATTTTCGGCTTCCTGACCGAAGGCGATAGCGTTCGCAAGGCAATCGCTGCCATCGCGGTGGGCTCGAACGGCTCGACGCCCGTCAATTCCGTCGTAATCGATTCGATGAGCGTGTTTGTCGACGAGCAGAACGGTACCCTACGCTTGACGGCTCCCCAGGGGACCACAGGCCAAACCACCGTCACCGTCACAGCTACCGATGCCAATGGCAGTCTCGTCACCCGTTCTTTCACCGTAACCATTCTCTCGGACCCCACCGACAACTACCCCTTCCTCGGAGAGATTGCCCCCATCCATGTCACCGCAGGCTCCTCAGTGAGTTTCACCATTCCCGCCACCGATGTCGAAGGGGATGCGATGGTCTACTGGGGAGACATTCTCAACGACAACTCCAATCTCTCGGTCAATGTCAACACGGAAACCGGAGTCGTAACAATCACTGCGATTGGCTCTCCCGGCGTGTATGGGGTGGAACTGGCCGTGCGTGCCAAGAGCCCTGCGGACTATTACAGTGGACGCGATGTGTGGGACTACCAGGCCGTCCCCGTCTATGTCAGCCCTGCCCAGCCGACCGTCACGCTTCTGAGCGATACCGGTGCCAGCGACGGGATCACTCGTCTCGACAATTCTGGCGGCAACGAACTCCAGTTCCGCGTCTCCGGTGTCACGGCTGGCGCCCTGGTTACCCTCTACGCCGACGGTCAGGCAATCGGCCAGGCGACGGCCACCTCCAGCGGCTCGATCACTATCCAAACCAATGGGACCCACCAGCTCAGCGAAGGCAACCATGCGATTACCGTGGTCCAGTCGATCGCCAACGTCTCAGCCACGATCGGCAATGACAGCATCACCACCGACCTGATCAGTCCGACTTCCAGTGTGCTGCCCCTCTCCATCGACACCACCGATCCGCAGATCATCTCGGCTGCTGGACTCTTGGCCTTGGAAGGACGCGAGTACGTCTACAACGTTCAGTCCAACGAGGACTCGGGCGGGCATCTGACCTATTCGCTCGTGCAAGCCCCCTCGGGTATGACCATTGCCAATCCGCAAAACGGCAAAATCACCTGGCCCCCCACCTCCGGCCAGGGAGGAACTCACCGTGTTGTGGTCCGCGTCACCGACGGCGCCGGCAACTACTCCGAGCAGTCGTTCGACCTCGTCGTCCTGCCAGCTGCGGAGATCTTGCCTATCAGCAATCAATCGGTCGAGGAAGGCTCACTGTTGACCCTAACGGTCGCAACCGAAGCTGAGAGCGACATGTACCCGCTTACTTTCAGTCTTTCCAACGCCCCCGCTGGCGCCACGATTGATGCGACGACGGGGGTATTCCGTTGGACTCCCAGCGAAGCACAAGGTCCGGGAGAATACGCCATCACGGTCCAGGTTACCACGGCGGCCGGGGCACTCTCGACTGTGACCTTCCAGGTGAGCGTGAGCGAAGTCAATCAGCCCCCCGTCTTGGACGAAATCGTCAACTGGACGATCGACGAGGATCAACTGCTCGAATTCACCGCCGCGGGTCGCGATCTTGACCTGCCGTCCCAAAAGCTGCTCTTCACCCTGATCGGCGCTCCGCAAGGAGCGACCATCGACGCGAATACAGGTCGGTTCCGATGGCAGCCGAATGAAAGCCAGGGCGGCCAAGATTTCACCATGACGGTTCGCGTGACCGATTCGGTCGGCGCGTTCGCCGAACGAACGTTCCAGGTCCTCGTGAACGAAGTTGACGACGTGCCCCAGTTCGAACCGATCGAAGTTGGCGTTGCCATTCCTGGCGAAACGCTCGACTTCACTGTCCACGCTTGGGACCCCGACCTACCAGCGCGAGAGATTCGCTACAGCCTGGAGCCCGGCTCCCCGGAAGGCGTCAGAATCGATTCGGTAACCGGCCGGGTCACTTGGAACGTGCCTAGCAACCTAGTCTCGCAAAGCGTGGCAATCGTCGTTCGGGCCACGGAGATTGATTCCGAAGGCCGGGAAGGCCTGAGCGTCATCCAACCGATCCAGATCCCCGTGCAGGACTACCGGCTCGCACTGTTGGAGGCGGCCCTGAACGAGTTGAGCCGCAGCCGAAACCGCGACAATTCGAACCGGCTTCAGGAGCCTTCCCAGGCTCCCATCAGCCAACCCTCGGGTCGGTCCGCCGCCCATCGAGTCGTAAGCACCGCAACGGTTCCCGGAGCCGAATTCAACCAAAGCTCATTGTTCGGCAATACACTTGGCCCCGACACGGGTTCTGGCGGCAATACCTCCACACTGCCGCAGGAGGAGAACAAGAACGAGACGCCGAACCACGACGGCAACGATACCTCGCCGGCCGATCCACAGAACACCAATCCGCCCAACGAGCAGGCACAGCCGAAAGTCAAACACCGTCCGCCGACCAGCCAAGCCGCTCCCGAGGCTCATGATCTGGTCGTGCAAGCCCTAACCGAGGAAACGGAAACACTCCTCTCCTCACAATCCGAGCAACCTGCCGAAACAGAAGTCGATGCACCGGCCGCTCCGGTAGCGCCCGCCGAATCCACGCCAGCGGAAACCAACGATGAGACCGGCAAGATCGCAGCCCGATAGGACTTGTGGTTGCAGTCCGCCTCGTTTACATCCGATCGATCGCTTGATGGAGTAATTCCGACAGGTTGTCGAGCTCTCGCAAGTCGTTGACGATGCGAGGATGGGCAAAGACCCGTACCTGCTTTACATAGTCATCAAACTGTTCTAAGGCCAAAGTCCGTACCACGGGCGAGACCTCACCCAACGGGCGATAACGGTCCTGCTTGGTATAGTAGATGTCGACCTTGAATTCCACTTCACGCTGCAGCGGCGGAGCATCAAAAAGGATCTCGTAGGGAGCTACGATTCGCCCCAGGGCGGTGCTGGCGATCGTTGCAAACTGCTCCGCACAAGCCACCAGCCAGGGATAAGGCCGACGCGCCAAGCGCCGGTAGAGGTCCTCTTGCTCGAAGCAGTTGTATTGGGCCAGACGCTTGTACAGATGCCGGGTCGGACCAAAAAGCCCTCCGAGCAACTCGCCCGCTGGACTCTGATCGGCCACTCGCATCAACTCGGCAATCAACTCCGCTTCGTTCATCCGGAACAGGTTGTCCAGTTCCAGGGAACTGTAGAGCATATAGAACGCCCGCTGAAGCATCGCCGTGGCCGACCGCACGCCATGATGCCAGTACACCTCGCTGAACATGACATACCGAGCAAAGACCATCAACTCGGTAGCCGTCTTCCCCTTGTCGCTAATGGCCAAGCCGTCACCCGAGCGGTTTAGACAGAGGCTACCGATCAGCCGCTGCTGATCAAAGTTTCGCCCATAGGGTACCCCCGCGTGGATGCTGTCGCGGAATAGGTAGTCCATCTTGTCGATGTCGATCGGCCCGGAAAGCAGGCTGTGGAGAAGTCGCGAAGTCGTGTCGTTGGGCTTTTCACTCAACAGCGAAACCACGTCGCGGGGGTTCAACCCCCAGTCATCACGCAACGAGTCGGCGATTTCGCCTTCCAAAAGGAAGCTATTGGCAAACAACTCGTGCTCCGGCACACCCGGCAGATGGATGTCCTCGATCGGATGGCAGAACGGCCAATGTCCCAAGTCGTGCAACAGTGCCGTGACGATAAACAATTCAGCATCTTCCGGTCGCACCGTTTCGGTAAACCGCTCATCGTGAGCCAACTGCTTGATCAACAAGAGCGCCAAGCGGTAGACCCCCAGCGAATGCTCGAAGCGGGTATGGATCGCCGCCGGGTAGACCAACGAAACGAGCCCCAATTGGCTGATTCGAGCCAAACGGCGGAACTCAGGCGTATCGATGAGATGGCGGACACGATCGGTCAGTGGGACATCCAACTCGGGAGGAATTCGGATGAGCCCCCGCTTGGCATCCAAGCCCACGACCTCGGGGATATCCAAGAGTGCAGTTGTCATACCCTCATTAAACTGCTGGATAGCTGCCAGATCCACCCCAACCCAGCGGCAGCCCGAAGCACCACCGTCACAAAAATGTAGAAACTGTAGTGGAGCAGTCCGGTCCCAAGCTCAAAATCCAAACAAGCATGACAGGCCAGCGAACCGGTGAACAAGAGCGGTGGGGCCAACAGGAGCCATGTCCAAATCTCTTCCGTGATCACCTTCGGCGCCGCGTAGCTGAACACGCCCCACAAGAGCACGTAGACCAGCGAGCAGATCCCCGCCCGGAGCCAAAGCATTTTGCCTTGGTACGTTTCCAATTCATCGTTGCTAACCAGAAACTGATAGCCGGCGATCACAATCACGGGCGATACAAAAAGCAGCCCCAGCCCAGGCAGAAGGTAGTTGTCGCGAAACAGGCCGATCCGCCCGCCGATCCAAGCAAGAAGCAGAACACCAAGCGAGATCCCCGCCACCGCGGCCAACGCCGCTGGACGGAGCTTCGCGTCTTTGCGGGAGATGGGTTTGGCAAGGAGTTTGCCGGAAATACTACGCCCCCCGGAGACGAACTGTTCCGGGGCGTGGATAACGACCTCTTCCTCCTTCTTCGGAATGACAATCATTGTCTTGCATTGCGGACACGGCCCTGACCGGCCAGCAAACTGGTCGCTGACAGAAAAGCGTTTATGACAACCGGGACAGACAACAAGAATAGACATGAGAGAATCCGATCTGAAGGGCCGCGACTCTATGCCCCTAGTTTGGCACAGTCCCCTGGCCTGTCAAGCGTTTCCGCCCCACGCCATCCCCAACCAGAGAAACGCTCCCCCATTTTGTGACGATTGGTGATTGCCTCCGACGCCTGACCGAGGTAGGATCGTGGGTGGAGGCTGGGACGGACATTCCTCTTCGGTGGGTCCTGCCGGTTGTCCCCTCGGCTTACATCTCTTCGCATCCGAACTAGTGAGCTTGATCTGCCATGATGATCGAATTTCTTTGTCCCAATGGACATAAGATTCGTTGTCCGGAGGATCGCGCCGGACTGCCGGCGAAATGTCCCAAATGTGGCGTGAAGTTCCGGGTTCCCGACCTTTCTTTGGATGACCCCTCGACCGAGGAGTCCGGGCGGCCGGCCGCTGGGCAGGCTAATGGTGTTGCTGCAGGGAATTCGCCAGCCGCAACGGGCGGACAGCAAATCGAGTTTCTCTGCCCCAATGGTCACCGGTTACATGGACCCGCCAGTCTTCAGGGACGCCCAGGACAATGCCCTGAGTGTGGTTCCCGATTCCGCATTCCCTCTTACGAAGATGTACCTGAGGAGAACGAGGAAGAAGCAGAAGAACAAATCGGCCTCGTTGGCAGCGACAGTGACACCAAAGTCACCTTCGAGGAGACGGAAGCCATCGAGGAAAGCCGCATATCAAATCGGAACGTGGAAAAGGTAACCACAGCGTTCCGTTTGGAAAACTCCGGCTCGTCGGCCTTCCGTCATCGCGAATCCTCCATCGCGGGGCTACTAGCTAAGCTGTGGGGGGAAAAGACTGCGGACACCAAGCTCGTTCTCCACTTGAACAGCGGTGAAACGTTGATTCCCAGTCACTTTGCCCCAAATGCCTCCCAAGAAAAATACGGCCTGTTTGCTACTGAAGACCCCTCGGGACGGCTAACGTTGATGCTTATTGCCTGGGATTCGATGGCTCGCGTTGAGCTTCAGGGCGTCAAACGCTTCCCCGATTGGATGCGATGACAAAGAACTTGGTCAAGCGGAACAGCAGGGCAAGACGAGAACCTTGACCCTCGTCAACGGACGACGGCATTGGTTGCTTTCAGGACTCTGCAGAGTCGCTGGCCTGCAGATCGCCTTCAGTGATCATTGCAAAGCCTTTTGCCCCCAGCGTTTCCAGGCCCATCTCTATATTGTCGACCATCAAGGCTACAGCCGGGCGGCCGCGAGGACGAACCAACAAGGGATAGGCCTGAACGATATTCACCTCGGCTTGTAACAGGGCCGTACAGATCTGCAACAGGGGCTGCGGTCCTTCAGGCAGTTCCACTCCAATCAAATCACTCTCGATAATCGCCAAGCCGGCTCGTTCCAGGATCTCCCTCCCCTCCTCGGGGTGACTCAGCAGAAAACGCACAAAGGCACATTCGGTGGAATCGGCGATCGATAGGGCAACGATCTTCACCCGACTTCCTTCAAACCGCCGTATTACCTCAAGCAACTGGCCGACGCGATTCTCCAAAAATACAGTGAACTGTCGAATCGATGGATAATTGCGCCCGCGAAGGGTCGACATGCCAAGTCCAGAGGCGTCGTCAGTGCTCATGAGCCAACCGCAGGCAAAAAATCGAGGGGAAAATCATTACAAGACTCCTAACTATATGGCATGGAGCCAGTTGGGTCAACCATTCGTACACTTCTACACTTCGGGACCACTTTGGCGCAAGCCGCAAAGAAGATAAGATGACCACCTCTCATGATTCTGGCCCCCTTCCTTGCCAATGGTTCACGCTTCCCATGCTCCGACAACACGAAATCGAAATTCGCGTACGATACAAAGAATGCGATCCGATGGGATTCCTGCACCACGCCAACTACCTCACCTTCTTTGAGATGGGGCGGACCGAGCTCTTTCGGGCTAACGGCGGGGACTACCGAAAGATGGAAGAGGACGGGCTATTCGTGGTGGTCGTGAAGGTCGACTGCCGCTACCACCGCCCTGCCCGATATGACGATCTTTTGCGGCTCCAGTCGACGATTGTCCGTGTGACCCCCGCGAAGATTGAGCACGAATACCGCGTGTTTCGCGACGACGAACTTCTAACCGTCGGCCATACAACGCTGGCCGTCGTCGATCGTCAGGGACGGGTGCAGCCCGTCCCGGAATGGATGTTCTAGCTATATCATCTGCCGGTAAAGGGCCGGAGATGAGTCTTCTCAAGCTCAGTGGGCGGTATCCGACTCGAACGGATGACTTCAGCCTTGTAAGGGCTGCGCTCTAACCAACTGAGCTAACCGCCCGTAATAGGCCAATCCTACTGGCCAGTAGACGGTTCTGTCAACTCCACCCCACCCCCACGTCAGGTGGACAAGGAGCACCTGGAACGAATTGCAACTTGAAGGAAGGGGATAAGGCAAAGAAAGGGGCCGTAACCCCTCGTCGTCACATGCTGGGAGACGTTGCTTTCAGAACTTGTCAAAACTCACTCGACGTCGCTGACAACACTGGCAGCCGATCGGCTTGGACCCCCGCCTCGCGTTCATCGCCTGCCTCACCCGAGGCTGAATTATTCACACTCCGTAAGGCATAATCGGCTGCGGTGTGCATGTGGAAAGGGCGAGACAAAGCAGGCAACTGGCGCCATTGGATCTGGTTCCACTTGGGCCGTCTTTCTCGCTCTGGACGCCAATAGGCCTGCCAGTCATCGAAAGTCATGACCTGTTCCGCAGCGCCCGGTCCCAATGGCCGGATTCGCCAGAATACCGTGAATCCTTGGTAAGAATTCTGCTCGCCTTCCCACGTCAGTCTCGCCATCGCTTCCGCGATATCAGCGACCCCTTCCTGCTCAATCAGGGGGCTAGCTGCCGCTGCCACGAAAATGTTGCCCGTCGCACGAATCTGCAATGGCCAGGGGTGCGGCGCAAATGCCGTCTGGCTCATACAGCATAGCCCGGAGCGGAACACCGCTGTCAGATGTTCCAGGTCAAGCTGGATTGTCTCCTCTGGCAAGGGATCGCGATCGCCGCCGTCCGTCAGTAGAAGTTGTTCCGTAGTCACCAACAGGCCGTTTTGCCACGTCAAATTGACTGGCCGCACGTCGTCCAGGCGGAGGAAAACCGCTTCCCCCCGAGCCACACAGTCGACCAGGGTAATGGCTGCACGGCGCGCTGCAACAATCTCTCCCCCCATCACCACATCGGCAGCCAGAGCCGCCTTGAGTTGAACAAACGCCACTTCCGGATGATAGGCCGTCTGCTGGTCTGAGGCATTGCGAATTGTCAACACACAACGCTCCAAACTAAGCTCCTGTCCCTCACTGACTTGGAACAGCGTCCAACTATCAGCCGGAATCTCGCGAGGAATCTCTAACTCGATGGCCACGTTGCTCAAGGTCAGGCGATTGCCCGTTGACGCAATCATACTGCGAGAATAACGGATTGGGTCGACCTCAGTCGGTCGGAAATATAGCACCGGCTGGAATCCGTCTCCTGCGCGAATTGTAACCTGTCGCCCAGCCAGCGAGACAGGCTTCGCCTCTCGACGGCCGTTGAAACATAATTCGATCACATCACCATCCGCTGCAGCACTGCAGGCTGCGGCTAGTGAGGAGTACCGAGCCACAATACGTTGGTTTGGGCCTACGATCGCGACGGGGTCTTGTCCCGATGTTGCAGGCGATGCTGTTGCCGTCAGTGGAGTGTCAGGCTGATTCACGCCAAACTCTGGGACCGGCGACGATGTTGGTGTTGCGGGAGAGGATGTCCGATTGGTGGAAGTGTTCTGACCCGCTGGCCCCTTTGTCACCTGGGGGTTAGGATCGGACTGTTGGGCTTTGCGATCCGGCGGGTCGATTTCCGATTCCGACACCATCTCACCTTCTGGCAACAGGCCTTCCGTGGGAGCGTCAGACGCAATGGCCGTCGGTGCTTCAACTATCGGGGCAGATGGCTCGTTGGCAGGCGATCCTGCCGAGGACCAAAAGAGGTGCAGCAGGAGAACGATACCGCCCAAAGCAGCGATTGGGGCGAGCCAGGGCAAATGTCGCTCGAGAAAAGAGACTTCCGGCTCCCGAGGAGCTACCCATACCGTTTGACCGGGACCAACGCGCTGGAGGCCAGCCAGTTCGGCCAGCACCAAGAGCCCCATGATCAACTTACTCGGATCCTGGTAGCGTCTTCGTGGATCTTTGGCCATCATCCGGCGAAGGACGCGGGAGACTTCTTCCGGAAGATCGGGCCGTAGCTCCCGAACATCCGGCGGCTCATCCCCTTGGTGCTGGAGTAGTTTCTGAAGTACCGTACCTTCGGGGAACGGCGGACGCCCGGTTAGCATGTAGAACAACGTGCAGCCAAGCGAGTAAATGTCGCTTCGCACATCGGCATTGCGGGGATCTCGTGCTTGCTCAGGTGAGATATAGTCGAATGTGCCAAGAGTCACACCGCTGGCAGTCAAGTCACCATCGGGATTGTCGGCGGCCTGGAGCCGTGCAAGCCCCATATCAATCAGCTTGGCTCGACCATCGGTGGTCACCAGAATGTTCGATGGCTTGATATCACGATGGACAATACCCCGCGAAGCGGCATGAGCAAGGGCCTCGGCTACCTGGAGGGTATAGCTGACGGCTTCAGCTAAGGACAACCGCCCCTTCTGTTCAACCAGGGCACGAATATTGACCCCGTCGACATACTCAAACGCGATGAACGGCCGACCAGCATCCTCGCCAACAAAGTAGACCTGTACAATCCCGTCGTGGTTCAACCGTGCGGCAGAGCGAGCCTCGTTGCGAAACCGCAGAAGGGTCTCTGAATCACTAGCCTGTTCGGGGGAGAGGACTTTCAGCGCGACAACCCGATTCAAGGTTGTGTCCAGCGCCCGATAGACACGCCCCATGCCCCCCCCTCCGACAAACTCTATCAGTTCAAAATGGCCCAAACGCATACCAGCCGCAAGCTGCCCCACCGCAACCTCTGAGGCCGGCGGGGTTGGCGAGGAAGCATTTAGTGGAGGCCGGTGGGAGATGACAGTCGGCTGATCTTCGGGTTGAGGGGGCAAGTCCACATCGAGATGGGGAGGACCAGGCCCAGCGGCTTCGTCGGTCGGCGAATGGCGAGAAGAAGATTGCATCGGCAGGCTTCTGGCGGTCGTGTCGTCAGGAGACAATGGTGCCCGGACGCACGAACTGGGCCGGACAGCCTCTCCGGGGCATGTCAAATACTCGGAAACTGCTTTGGGATGAAATCAACGAGTTACTACTTCCAAGAGCAATTTCGTTGAACGCATATCGGATTTATTGCGATTCCCTGAGCAGTGGTAAAAAATGCTGCGACGGTGCAAAAGACCAAGAATAGAAAAACCATAAGATAGTAATTCTATTCTACAAATCCCCTTTATGGCCGTCAAATTGGCGGGCTGCTTGAGAGTCGTTTACCACATTCGTCTCAAATAGAGTCCGCCCTGCTGAGCGGCAGATCCCTTCATCATGAGGCGGATTGTCTTTGGCTCGTATGCCCGGCCTTTGGCATTGCACCTATGCACTGAAGGAGGAAGCTCTTGCGGCCGAGTGGTACGAACCTCACCGCTGCCCAACAAATGAGCATGCCTATCGATTAGGCCGCATGCCCACAATGTATGCAATTAGCAACGAGCGAGAAAGGACAAAGCCCCCTCCGGTACAAGTACGCGATCTTCTTGCCGACGCTTTATCGACACTAGCACGGGCCCGCCCCAGGACAACTGTCACGCCAACACCTAACGACAGAAAGATTGACTGCACCTGACTGTCGGCATCGTTCGAGCAATTCTTGAGTTTTGCTATGCTGGACACTTAGTAAACGTGAATAGAGCCAGATGTCTATACTTTGACAGCATTTGTGTCATTGCTTGCAGGCGACTCCCCCTCGAAGGAGGCAAGAAATCTTGTCGCTAGGCCACACTAAACAGTGAACACATCCCTAATCCATACTTTGGAAGGGTTTACAATTGAACCACGAGAGTTAGTGTACGCAGCTTGTTTCGCAACCTCTCACTTCACTTGCGGTTATGTCATCGGAGAATAGTTGAGCAAAGCCGTGCCAGTGGAGGACGGCGCGCGATGGCCATCAGGATTTGCCGAGGAGCTCAGGATGAACGAGAACGAGACGGAAAAAGTCCTCACTAAGGACGAGAGGCAACAAGCGGTCGTCCAAGCAGCACAGAGTCTGTTTGCGAAAAACCCAGATTGGGTGTCTTTTTTCCGTGAAATACTTGGGCTAAACGGGCTTGTTCGCCGCACCTACCCTACGCAAGAGGCATTACAGGACTTTGAGCGAACTGAGGCCTACGCGGAAATCCAGCAGATGCTTACCAAGCTACGCGAACGAGAGACCGAGGCCGGAGCCCCCCAAGAACCGACCCGGGTTATTACAGTCCGCCTCCCCAAGAGCCTGCACGAAATGCTCCGTGCAGAGGCTCATGAGCACCGGACGAGTATGAACAAACTGTGCATTTCGAAACTGCTGCAGTTTATCGACACCCAGTTCGTTCCTGCAGACTGAGCCCCCCCCCCCAAAAAATAGGGAGGAGTGGGCTCATAAGCCGGGTTCTGTTCCCGCGACAAGTCAGGCGGGCGATGGCCATTTCTCTAGGGGGCCGGTTGCCCGGCTCCTCAAGCGGTCTACCCGGAAGTCGATCGCGGATCGGACCAGCCCGCGGGAGATACAAAGTGAACGAGTCACTCGGCTACTCCGCTGCTTCCTGTTTGACCTTGCTCCTGGTGGGGTTTGCCTAGCCAAGCCGGTCACCCGACCTGCTGGTGAGCTCTTACCTCACCGTTTCACCCTTACCGCGCGGGCCACGGCCGAAGCCTTTGCTACGGACGATGCCGGCGCGCGGCGGTTTGCTTTCTGTTGCACTTTCCCTGGCCTCGCGGCCGGTGGGCGTTACCC
>CAZLDQ010000002.1:0-25541 GCA_964558295.1 uncultured Planctomycetaceae bacterium
AACCACCGCCGAGGCGATCCGCCCTGCGGCCCCGGCTCCGGCATCCGCAGCCGAAGAGCACGTTGCCTTGATCAAAAGCCCGATGGTCGGCACTTTCTACGCTGCCCCCGACCCGGATTCCCCTCCCTATGTGAAAGTGGGCGATTCCATCGGCTCGGACACGGTCGTCTGTATCGTCGAGGCCATGAAGGTCATCAACGAAATCCAGGCCGAGGTATCCGGCAAGATCGTAGCCGTGCTGGTCGAGAACGGTGAACCGGTCGAATTCGGCCAGCCCCTGTTCAAAGTCGACACCCGGCAATAACCCAGCCTGTCTTCTCACCTTCCAACGAAATTGGCTGAGTGATGTTTAAGCGTATTCTTGTAGCCAATCGCGGCGAAATCGCCCTGCGGATCATTCGCGCATGTCGTGAGATGGGCATCGAGACGGTCGCCGTCTTCAGTGAGGCAGACCGCGGCGCCGCCTATCTCGACTTGGCCGACGAAGCCTATTGTATCGGCACCGCCCGGGCCTCGGATAGCTATCTGAAGATCGACCGGGTGATCAGCGCCGCCGAGGTCGGCAACGCCCAGGCGATTCACCCCGGCTACGGGTTCCTCGCGGAAAACGCCCATTTTGCCGAGGTCTGCCGCAGTTGCCAGATCGAGTTCATCGGCCCGCCGCATGAAGCAATGGCCATGGTGGGCGACAAGAACGCCGCACGCCGCCTCGCCCGGGAAGTGGGCGTCCCCACCGTACCCGGCAGTGACGGACTCATCGAAAACGAAGATCACGCCCTGGCCGTGGCACGCGAGATTGGTTACCCCGTGTTGATCAAGGCTTCTGCCGGCGGTGGCGGGCGGGGAATGCGCGTGGCACTAAACGATCAGGCCCTCACGGCTGCCTTGCAGCAAGCACAAGCCGAAGCCGGCGCGGCCTTCGGCAATGGCGACGTCTATCTGGAAAAATACGTCGAACATCCTCGACACGTCGAGGTCCAGATCCTCGCCGATACGCACGGCAATGTCGTCCACCTCTGGGAACGCGATTGCACCATGCAGCGCCGCCACCAGAAACTAATCGAAGAAAGCCCGGCCCCCCAATTAGACTGTGCGGTGCGTCAGGCCATCTGCGAATCGGCCGTACGGCTCATCAAAGCAGCCAATTACAGCAACGCCGGGACCGTGGAGTTCATCGTCGACCGTTCCGGCAACTTCTACTTCATCGAAGTCAATGCCCGTATTCAGGTAGAACACCCCGTCTCCGAGTTGGTCACCGGGATCGACCTGATCAAATCGCAGATCCGTGTGGCGGCCGGCGAACCGCTCCCGTTCCGCCAGGAAGATATTGTCTGTCGCGGTGCGGCGATCGAGTGCCGCATCAACGCCGAAGATCCCAGCAAGAATTTCCGCCCCTCGCCCGGACGCATCGAACGGATGATCGTCCCCGGCGGGTTTGGCGTCCGCTTCGACTCCCACGCCCATGCGGGGTACCAAGTCTCCCCACATTACGACTCGATGATCGGCAAGCTGCTGGTGCACCAGCCTACCCGCGAAGAGGCAATCGCCTCGATGAAGCGAGCCCTCGCCGAACTCCGGATTGAGGGGATTACCACCACCATTCCCCGGCACTTGGAGATCCTCAACCATCCGGCCTTTTTGGAGGCCCGGGT
This sequence comes from uncultured Planctomycetaceae bacterium, assembly GCA_964558295.1. GTDB lineage: Bacteria > Planctomycetota > Planctomycetia > Pirellulales > Thermoguttaceae > JBDKTH01. The sequence goes on from CAZLDQ010000002.1 coordinate 1,653, forward strand.
GGATACGACCTTTATTGAGCGGACATGGCCGGGGTAAGCGACTCCCCACAACAGACCTTTGCCTGTCTCGTCCGCCGGTCTTCGGAGAGGTTGCGTCGCCGGCGAACAGTGTCCCTCCCCAGGCCCCGGTTTTCCTCGATCGCCGCGGGAGCTAAAATTGTGGGTTCTTCGACCGCCCCGGTGATGGCCGCACGCCGAGGATGTAACTCGTAACCATCTTGGATTGAACCTGTTTTGTAGCAAGTCGAGTAGTGAGAGTAATCCATGAGCAACCCGCTTTCCAACCCGCCTGGCCCATCCAGCCCCATGCGTCGCGTCGCAATCCTCTTCTCCGGTGGTCCCGCGCCGGCCGCGAATGCCGTAATCGCCTCGGCAGCGACCTGCTTCTCCCGGAACGGGATCGAAGTATTGGGAATTCTCAAGGGCTACTCGCACCTGATGGCCTACAAGGATGACACCCCCCTCAAGGAAGGCACCGCCTACATCAAACTTGATCACAAGGAGCTGGACGGCGTCCGAACCAGCCAGGGGATCATCATTGGCACGGCCCGGGCAAATCCGGGCAAGAAAGTCTCCTCGCCGGCAGACCTCGACGACCCGGAGAAGACCGCTCCTCTGCGAACCACCTACAACGCCCTGTCGTCGCTCGGCGTCGACGCCCTGATCTCCATCGGCGGAGACGATACCCTGACCACGGCCGGCAAGTTCCAGCGGTTTCAGGAAAAGCTGCCTGCCGACAAGAAGCGAATCCGTGTGGTCCATCTGCCCAAGACGATCGACAACGACTACAAGGGAATCGACTTCACGTTCGGTTACTTCACCGCCGTCGACATGCTGGCCACCGAGCTTCGCAACCTGATGGCAGACTCCATGGCCGCCGGTGCCTATTTCATCACGCAAGTGATGGGGCGCGCAGCCGGCTGGCTCGCTTATGGTGCCGCTATTGCCGGTGAAGCCGCCTTGGTGATCGGCCTGGAAGACATTCCCAAGCAGTGGTGGTCGCAAGAACCCGCCGTCGATCCCTCCACGGGCAAGCCGATGACCGACAAGGCCGGCAAACCGTTGATGCGAGATGTGTTCAACGTGGAAGCGGTCGTCAAGCGGATTGTCGACACCGTCATCGCCCGCGACCGTGACGGCAAGCATTATGGCGTGGTCGTCATGGCCGAAGGCCTGGCAGAGTTCCTTCCCCTGGCCGAAATCCACAACTGCCTGCCGGAAGCGGAATACAAACAGCTCAAAGCCGATGAGTTCGGCCACTTCCCCGTCTCCCAGTTGAAGTTCAGCAGCCGCATTGGTCACTTGGTGGCGGCGGAATACAAAAAGCGAACAGGCAAGGACCGGAAGTTCAATGGCCTGCAATTTGGCTACGAGGTTCGGTGCCACCGTCCCGTGGCCTTCGACATCATCCTCGGAAGCCAACTGGGCGTTGGCGCCTATCGGGCCTTGGCCGAAAAGAACCTCGATGGCGTGATGATCTCGGTCAGCGGCCAACTCGGCCTGGATTATGTGCCGTTTGCTCAACTCATCAAGGAAGAGACCCTGCGGGCCCACGCCCGTCCGATCGACCCGGAGGAGGACTTCCACCAACTGGCTCGCTATCTGGAAAGCCGGATCGACGAGTAAGTGCGTTTGCCACGACCGGGCGGGGATCGGACGGTCCCCGCCTTTTTTCTTTCTTGACTCGTCCGGGATTTCCCGCAATGGTCATCGCCCCACAATTTTCCCTTGAAATTGTGCCAGCAGATCTGCTACGTTCAAACATGCCGCCCCAACGGCCGCAGTTTTGTTCTTTGACAATTTACCCCCACCAACACCGGCGAAGACCTACGATCCCCCCGGGAGAGTCTTTTCCCCAACGATCTGAGAGAATTGTTGACGAAACACGGGAACACTCCTGGGAGATTGTTGGCAAGCCGAGAAACGCGAGGCAGCACCCACGCCTTTCCCCACAGAGCCCTTCATCTCCTGGCAAAAGATTTGCTATACTGGCAGAGTACTTGACACCCGTTCACCTGCCGCTATCGCTAGCAACATGAGCCGCGAACCGATCCTTCATCGCTCGGAAAATGCCGCCGAAGACGATCGTTTGCGGCCCCAACGGATGCAAGACATGGTCGGCCAGCGTGCGGTGTATTCGCGTCTGGAGATCGCCCTGGATGCTGCGTTAAAGAGGGACGAGCCGCTCGGGCATATCCTCTTCGATGGCCCCCCAGGTCTGGGCAAGACCACCTTTGCCACCTGCATTCCCCGCGACCTTGGCGTCAGCTTTCAGATCGCTAGCGGAGCCACGCTCAAGGCTCCCAAGGACCTGATCCCGTATCTGACCAATGCGGAAGAACGCTCCGTCTTGTTCATCGACGAAATCCACCGCATGCAGAAGGCAGTCGAAGAGTTCCTTTACCCGGCCATGGAGGATTTCCGCATCGACCTGACCCTGGGAGAAGGAATCAATGCCCGAACGCTCAATATCCAATTGAAGCCGTTCACCCTCATTGGGGCCACGACTCGTGCCGGCCTGTTGTCGGCCCCCTTGCGAGATCGCTTCCAAATGCGAGAGCATCTTGACTTCTATTCAGTCGACGAATTGGCCCAGATTGTCCAACGTAACGCAGCCAAACTCCAAATCCCCATCGACACGGCAGCCTCGGAGGAAATCGCCAGCCGAAGCCGGGGCACGCCGCGGTTGGCCAATAACCGGCTTCGCTGGGTCCGCGATTACGCCACAAGCCGAGCCAACGGCCAGATTTCCCTCACCGTCGCCCAAGATGCACTGGCGATGCAAGGGATCGATCCCCTCGGACTCGACCCGCTGGATCGCAAGTACCTGGAAACCATTGCCCGCGTGTTTGGCGGGGGCCCCGTGGGCGTGGAAGCCGCGGCCCACACGATGAACCTCACCCCCGACACCCTGATCGACGAGGTCGAGCCGTATCTGTTGCGAAGCGAACTGATCGTTCGCTCTCCCCGTGGACGACGTTTGACCGCGGCCGGTCTGGCACATCTCGGATTGGATCCGTCCTCCTCTCCCAACGGCTCGCAGCGAACGCTCTTTGAACCAAACTGACCGAAAGGCCTCGCCTCAGGAATCCAGACGGGTCGTCGGCCTTCCTCTGCGATCAGAGCCCCCCTCCCTGATCACCTTCTCGCCACTCTTGCGTCGTAAGGCCTCAGCCAATCGCCCGATAGCTTGCTAGGAAGAACTGTTGATTTTGCCGCGTTTTTCCTTGCCGTGTATTGCGGCGACCAATCGCGGCGTTAAGATATGACATTTAGAGTGCCTTTGCCTCGATCGCGTGCTGACCTGCCGGAAGGAGCCTAAGATGCAGACTTTTGCTCCGGAATGGGAATTGGAAGTGCAGCGAGGTCCGGGTTGGCTTCTGGTCAAGTTGCCTGCTCCCGCCCCCGATTCCGCACATTCCGTCCCGCTGGCCGACCAACTCTGGTCCTTGCTGGAAAGCCATTTTGTCTATCGGCTTGTCCTCGAACTGAATGAGAACCTTGTGCTGAATCGGCATCTCTTGGGCCAACTGGTCCAGTTGTACCGACGAGTCCGTCAACACAGGGGAATGATGCGTCTCTGTGGGCTTTCCCCGCTGAATCGAAAGATCCTGGAAAACCACCACCATCTCATCGACCGGCTCCCGCCTTACGAAGACATCGAGGAAGCGGTGATGGGAGTCAGGCACAAGCCACGGTAGAACAATACGGCTCCGCCCGGACCGACGCAGCCGCCATCACTTCAAGTTCGTTGAAGATCTCATGGACTCCGTCCACATGACGGAGCGCCTCTTGGGCCATTTGCTTCTGAAAGTAGGAATGGACGACGCCACGCAGGGTGACTCGCCCTTCTTTCATCTCAAAGCGAAGCCGGCGTCCCGACAGATGCGGGTTTTGCGAAAGAGCGGTTAAGACTTTGTCATTCAATGGTGTGTCGATCTGGCTCATCGCGCAATTCCGTAAATCGGTTGGGGGGGAAACCGCGATTGACCTTGTGGCCCCAGGGTCAATCGCTATGAGCAACTCGCTTCTACCTCCCCGATCGGCAATCCGATGGATTCTGGTAAAGCAGAAGCTTTGCGCAGCCTGGAAAATCTCGCCAACACGATTCAGATGTAGGGGTTCTGCGGCCCGTATAACGATAGCACCTATTCGTACCCACCAAATCGCCTGTTTGGCCGGCGAACTTTAACGAGCCCCCCTGCTTCAGAAATCTGCCCCCAAGCGGTCAGCGAACCAGCAGATAGAGCACCGGACTAATGGCGATTGTCGCAAGCAAACCGCTGAGCAAGTGAATCTGCCGGTGGAATCGCTGCTCATAGCGAGGGTCCTGGGTGGCCCGATACAGGAATTCGACACGCCGGGCAAGACTGGCATGCTGCCAACTGGCCGCGTGCCGATCGGCACCGCTGAAGGCGGCCAGTTTCTCCAAAGCCGATACAAACGTCTCAACCGGAGGGTTGTCGCCGCGTGCCTCCAGCATTCGGCAGCCAAACAGATCGGCCTGCCCTTCCAAAAGCCGTGAATAGGCTCCAAAGACAACCATCCCATACGAAGCCATTGCTCCCAAGAACAGCAGCCCCACGAGGACCTGGGCATTCAAACCGTCCAGACGCAGCAAATGCCCCAACCGGTCGCCCATATGCGGCGAAACGAGTTCCACAAGCACCCAAAAGCTGACCGGGGCGGCCATGGCGATAACCCGCAACAGCAAATGGCGATGGCGGATGTGCCCCACTTCATGGCCAAAGACCGCCTCGACCTCAGCATCCGTCAGTTGGGCCAGCAAGCCATCGGTCAGGAAGACGTAACGGAACGGTGGCAGAAAGCCAGCCACTGCGGCGTTGACGAGTGTTCCATTCGTATGCCAGACGAGGATCTGCCTGCAGCGGAAGCCGGCCCGTCGCGCAGCGGCCTGCAGCCGATTATACAAGCACCCCTCTCTCAAGGGAACTGTACGCCACACGTAGCGCAACATGGTCGGGAAAAACACGAACAACAGGACCATCGGAGGCGCATAGACCACCAAAGCGTAGTTCCCCGCGAGCAACTCTGGGGCCACCAATTCCGCAATGTCTTGGACGGCGGCCAGCCCAAGCACAGGTGACAACAACAGCCCCAGACAGTGGCGCAGATGGAGCAACACGTACTGAGTTCGCGAGGTAGGGGAGATCACCACGGCTTCCCTGAAGCGTGCGTCATCCTCCAGAACACGATGCACCTCATAAAAACACGCCCAGGACAAAATCATTGGCAAGACAATCGGCAGGATCACTAGCACTTCGTCCAGCACGGGAATCCCATCCAGACGCCAATTGCAGTGGACAATCCGTGCCCAATCCAAGCCGTAGAGGATCGCCCCGACGGCCAACATCCACAACAGACAGTGGACCTGACGCAAGCGTCGAAACCGTCTTAGAGTCTTGCCGTCCTGCGGTACCTCGTGCAACCGACGGGCAATACGAAGCGAACCGATGGCCGCAAACGCAACGACGCAGCTCACCGCAGCCAGGGCAAGAAGCAACCGCCCCCCCACCGCAGAAACCGGCAGACGAGGACTGTTCTCGGAGATAACCAGTGCCGCCAGGACGGCGACAATCAGACTAAGCTGCATCGAGCGGCTACGGGAAAGAGGATATGAAGAATCCACGGCGACGAATCACGACGCCGAAAAAACACGAAGCACGAGGACACGGACTTGTCCTCGGCTTCGTGCCTTTATGTTTCACACGTTCGTGATTCGACCTTCATCCGTTACAGGAAGGCCCCCCGGCAGGAACATGCCAGGATTTTTCTATCCTAATCACCCCCACGGACTCACTCAAGCCTTATCCGCCCATCCAAGCGGGCATCTGGCCGGCAGGCGGAAGCTTGACGATCCAAGCCTTCATCACCGCATCGAGGGCAAGGACCTCAGCGAGGGCTTCAGCGGGTGGCTGAGCATCAAGAGCCAGAATCCCGACCGCCTCCCCCCCCGGCTTATTGGTGGCCCGGCCAACCGACATCTGGGCAATATTGATCTCATGCTTGCCGAAGATGCTCCCCACTCGGCCGATCACGCCCGGCATGTCACGATGAACAAAGATCAAGAGGATCCCGTCAAGATAGCTCTCCAGACGGCAGTCGCCTTTCTGAACCAACCGCGGCATGTGATTGCCAAATAGGGTCCCAGCAGCCACGGCGGTTCGCTCTTCACTGATCACTTCCGCCGTGATCAAGGAACTGAAGTCGCCGACATCCGAGGTGCGTTCCTCAACCAACTCAATGCCGCGTTCCCGCAGCAGCATCTCGGCGTTGACAATGTTCGCCTCGCCTTCCATCGCATGTTCCATCAGGCCGGCGGCAAAGGCCGCCGACAGTAGCTTGGTATCCTTTTTGGCCACTTCACCCTTATAACGAAGCTTGCAGGTCACAGGCGGGAAGCCGTCGACTTGCGACAAAAGGATTCCGAGCCGGTAAGCCACATCAAGATAGCCCCGGAGCGACTCCAAGGTCTTCGGGTCTAGCGGCGACATGTTAACCGATTGCTTGATCGCCCCGGTGGTGAAGTAGTCGACCAGCAGTTCGGCAGCTTCCAACGCCACGTTCGACTGGGCCTCTTCGGTGCTGGCCCCGAGGTGCGGCGTGCAAACGACGTTCGGCATGCCAAACAGTGGACTGTCGGTGCAGGGCTCCTTTTCGAACACGTCAAGGGCCACGCCGCCAAGATGGCCGCTCTTGAGCCCTTCGACCAGTGCGGCCTCATTATAGATGCCACCCCGGGCACAATTGATCAGTCGCACGCCCTTCTTCATGATCTTGATCTCGTCCATCCCGATGAGATTGCGTGTTTCCTCAGTCAGGGGTGTATGAACGGTCAGGTAATCAACATCCGGCAGCATTTCCCGAACCGACGTACAGAGCCGGACCCCCAGTTCCTTGGCCCGTTGGGGCGTGAGGAACGGATCGTAAGCCAAGACGTGCATTTCCAGAGCCAAGGCGCGGGTGGCGACGGCTTGGCCGATGCGTCCAAGCCCGACGATCCCGAGTGTCTTGCCGGCCAATTGCGTCCCGGTGAACTTCTTGCGATCCCAACGTCCTTCGACCAGACTCTGATAGGCCGGATACACATTGCGGGAGAGGGCCATCATCAGGGTAATGGCCTGTTCGGCGGTGGAAATCGTGTTACCGCCGGGAGTGTTCATCACCAGAATCCCTTGCCGGGTAGCGGCCTTCAGATCAATGTTGTCCACGCCCACCCCAGCCCGAGCGATCGCTTTCAGACGGCGATTGCCGGCCAAAACGTCGGCGGTGATCTTCACGCCGCTGCGACAGATCGCCCCATCGGCCTCCAGAAGCGCTTTGCGGAGATCGTCGCCCTTGAGGCCCGTGCGGACCTCGACTTCGATCCCCCCAGCCGACTTCAACAAGTTCAGGCCTTCTTGCGACAGATCGTCCAAAACGATGACTCGTGGCATGTGACTCAACCTCATTCTTCGAAGGGTGAAACTGCTTCAGGCTCGCACCTGAATACAGCGCGACTAAACCTGTTTCACTCCACTGGCTACCACTTCAGTGTTTTACAGCATGGGCCAATACCCGGCTGGCCGCAGCCACACCAGTGCCCAACGCAACCGCTTGCCCCATTTCCACCAGAACCAATTCGATGGCGGCGATCGCCGCGAGAACCTCCAACTCGTCGATCAGACCGAAATGGGCCAAGCGGAAAATCTTCCCCTTCAAGTGGCCCTGACCTCCAGCCAACTTGATGCCGAAACGTGACTCCAAACGCTTGAGAAAACGCTTGCCGTCTACCTCCTCCGGAATGTAGACCGCGGTCATGCTGTCTGCCGGGCGTTCGGCAACTAGTCGCAGCCCCAGGGCATCCATCCCCGCCCGTGTGGCGGCAGCCAACGTCTTCACGCGACTCCAGACGTTCTCGATCCCCTCGGCCCGAAACAGCCGCAGACTCTCGGCCATCGCAGCCACCAAACCAATCGCCGGCGTATAAGGCGTGTCAGAATCCCCGAGGGCTTTGCGGTACGCCAGCAGATCGAAATAGAAAGCCGGCCGGGCAATTGACTCAATCTGCCGCCAAGCAGCGGCGCTGACCGTGAGGAAGGCAAGCCCAGGCGGTCCCATCAGGGCCTTCTGCGAGCCGACCACCAGCACGTCGATGCCCCAAGCATCCGTACGACATTCTATCCCCCCTGCCCCACTGATGCCGTCAACGACCAGCAAGGTTGGCGTCGGCCCAACGACGCGTCCGATCGCCTCGATATCATGCCCCACCCCGGTGCTCGTTTCCGAGAGCGTGGTAAACACAGCCACGGCGTCCGGATGCTGTTGGAGGAGCTTGGCCACTTCCGCGGCCTGAAATGCCTGTCCCCAGGGTACCTCGTAACGAACGACCTCGATACCGTAAACCTCGGCGATTTTGCGCCAGCGTTCGGCGAATTTGCCGGATTCCAAGACAATCGCCTTGCCGCTGCGAGGCACCAAGTTGACCACGGCGGCCTCCATCGCCCCAGTCCCCGAACTGGTCAGAATCAATACGTCGTTCTGGGTCTGGAGAACGTATTTCAACCCATCGAGCACCTCGCCCAACAACGTACGAAACTCATCGGTGCGATGGTGCCGGATCTGCCGAGCCAAGGCGAGTCGCGCCTGCTCCGGAACCTGGGTCGGACCAGGGGTCATGAGGCGATATTTCGGCATCCTAGAGACTCCCCACGCAGTTCGCCGACCACAGGAGATCATCCACTCTGCACGGCCGGCAGAAGATGAGATTCTACCCGACCGGTACGGATTTGGCGATGGGGGATCCAACCTGCCGTTTGCGGCAAGTGACAAGAAAACGGGCCCAGGTTCACAAGCCCCCGAGGGAAACGCTGCTTAGCGACGCACCGCCCCCCCTCCTGTGGCAGTCCGACTCTGCCCCGAGGCCTCCACCGGGGAGTTAATTCCGACCACACCGGTATTCAATCCAGATTGAAGGGCCATCATGCGAGCCGCTACATCGGGCTGGAAGCGGTTCAGGGCCAAAGAGCGTTGGTAGTCCTCCAGGGCTTGCCCCGTGTCACCCATCTGCTCGCGCAGACTCCCAAGTGCAGTCAAGGCCCGCGAATTGGTATGATCCACGGCCAGTGCTTCCAACAGACGTTCCTTGGCCGCCTTGGCGTTGCCCGATTCCTGATAGAGCCGGGCCAGTTCGATCTTCGGATCGGCCAACATCGGCTGCCGAGCCGCCCAGTCTTCGATGAGCCGGAAAGCCGCATCAGTGCGTCCCTGCTGGACCATGAGCACGGCAAGCCCCCGATAACACTCGGTGTGATCGGGATTGCGATCGCGGCACATCAGATAATAGTGCTCCGCTTGCTTCAGATCAGACGGCGTGTTCTGGACCGATCCCAAGCGATGATACACGGCCGCCATATTGTAGTAGCTATCCGCGTTGTTCGGATCAGCATTAATAGCCTGATGAAACTGCTGGATTGCTTCCTGGTAGCGAGCTTGCTGAAACAGCCGCACCCCTTCCGCATTCCGACCTTGCGCAGCAAAACTCCCACAACCCGAAGCCAGAGCCAGACAAAACCAGACTACGGTCATTCGGGCTGAAGGGAGTGCGAAATCCGTATCGCGACGGGTCGCTAGTTTTGTTGCCACGTCGTTCGCGCCTCGCTGTCAGAACCGCTTCTCGAACCCCCCCCCAGTAAGCCCCGAGAGGTCGCAGGGGCGGGAAAAGTGACGCGAGGATAGCGAACCGACTCCCAAGACGCAAGACCGGATTTCCCCGTTCAGTTCAGGCTTTCGGCAGGCTGCAAAGCGGAGAGATCGACGTCTTGCTTGGCAGGCAGGGCCTGCTCCTCGGCGGCTCGCTTCTCATAGCCCAGACCACGCAAGACCTCAAGGATCTCGCTGCAGGTGGGGAACATCCGGCCGCTCGATCGCTTGTACGCGTCCAGGGCGTTCATGAACTCGACTTCTTCAACCGAGTAATCCCGTTCACACGTCGTCGGGTCGATCTGACGACGCCGACTAACCTTGGCCCGCCGTTCCAGCTTGCGACGCTCAACAGCCACCGGAATATCGACTTTCCGGCGATCCCCCCCCTTACGGCGATCCTCGTCCTTCCGACGGTCGACGGTCACCGTGAAGCAGTCATCAGCCGCACTGCTGGCCGCCCGAGAGGCCAACTTTTCGGCGGCGGTCTTGGTGGTGGTCTTGGTCGTCTTCTTGGGCACAGCTTTCTTCGCTTTGGCCACGGAGTCTACCCTTCCAAAAAAATGAAACCCACGGGGAAACCTGCGTCACACATGTGCCCAACGGGCAGCATTGATGCAAAAAGACATCGACCGGAGCTCCTGGAAGACTAAACCACACAGGAAAAATAGCTAGTTTTGGCAATTTCTCCAAAAAGAACAGCTTCTCCCGATTGCGCAAAATTAACGGCCGTACAACCTCTCACCCTTGACAAAGTAAAGTGGCCAAGTATCGTCAGACGAAAGCCCTCTGCCCGCCACGATCTCTGCCGAAGAATATGGGCCGAGCGCAACATACCACCTTATAGAGGTATACGGCAACGAGATCCCCAACCTTCGGTAGTCACCGTGGGTTGGGTGAAAGAATTGGGAGCATGTCTCCCAAAGAACCGCCCATTCAGTGTCGAAACTACGACGAGCGGCCGCGAATTGACTCGTTCACTTCGCGGCAGATATCACGCAGTTCGTGAATAGAAACGTCTTCAAGACGTTTACCGCGTTGGTCAAGCTTCTCATTGACCTTAACAGCGGTCTCTTGCATCATCGCATGCGTATCTTGGCTCCCACCGACGAGCATAAAGTTCTTGCCGCGCGTAAGACGCGTGTGCCCATCGTCGTTATCCAAGCCAAGCCCGAGCAACGCAGCAGAGTATTGACGATTACCCGCGGGTTTCACGGAATGCCTCTTCCCTTTTAAGCAGCCCCCCCACCAATGAGAGGCTTACCGTGCCTTCTGTCCAAATCAAAGCCTGCTTCACACTTCAGAGCCTGCCCCTCCTTCGTATCGACCGACAGCCAGCCAAGGCTGCACAGTACACCTGTTATGATTATACCTTGGACCGTGGAGACCGAAAGCAGGACAAGGCTTAACGGCGGTTAAAAAACGCCTTAAGCACATTGGCTGCTGCTTCCCGACTATCCCCGAAATTCGCCGTCTTTTTGGGGAGTGCCGACAAACCAGGAGCCGTCGTGGTCTGCTTCATGGCTTCGCGTTGTTCCGTGTCCTTTGGCTCCTCGGATTGGGTATCCGAGGCAACCACAGCACGGTCTTTGGCCGGCGTTTCTGAGATCGTCTGGGTCTCGGCATGGGCCGAGCTACTCGATGACGTGTCTCCGTCATTAAGCCAGTCGGCCAAGTCTAACTCATCGTCTCCAGCCGACTCCACCGTGCGAGCCGCTGCTTCGTGCACACTATGAACCTTCGGCTTCTTCTTGCCAGCCACATTGACCACAAGTTCTACCAGGAACTCCAATTGACCGATCGTCAAGCGATCGCCGTTTTTGAGTTCCTGCTCAGCCCGGATGCGATCACCATTAACGAACGTGCCATTCTTACTGCCGAAGTCGCGTACCGCAACGTAACCGTCTTCGACAACAATCGCACAATGGTGCCGGCTGATCAGATCGCTACGTGGGCGCAGCTGGCAGTCTTCTGAACGGCCGATGATGAATTTCGGCCCGCTGACCGGAATTTTCTCACCGATATGTTTGCCGTTTGCAACGATCAGTTTGACGTCCATCGCCTTACCCTACTCACAGAGGAGGTCTAGAACAGAACCTTCAATAAGTGCAAAAAGCAGCGCCTCTGTGATGACCAATGAACAGCCGAAGGGTAATGGGCATTGGTCCTCGTTCCGAACGTCAGATTAACAGATCGTCCTCTCCTTTTCAAGCTTTTCCAGAGACTCTAGCCAGGCTTACTCGCAGTCACCAACCCCAGAGCAGCCACGTTTATCACTCACTGCCCACGTGATGATCGTATCAACAATACCACCGATAGTCAAAGCAATTCAACGGCCATTCTGCTTTTCTTGGTGGGAAGACGAAAGCGTCCCACCATTAGGCGACTGTCTATTCTACGCCTGCCGAGGCAATCCCACCCGAAAAAGCCGGCCGGGGCAGGCTCCAAACACCACCAATAAGGCATCCTTTGTGGCGCTATGGTATGACACCACAAAGCTGCCAGACCACATCGACTGCAGCCCCTCCGCCTCCGGCCAAGCTGGCCGCAACGCAGTCACCGGCCTCGATTTCTGGTCCAGGACTCCACACTATACTTAGCATCGACCAGCCAAGCCGCCTGTTGGCATTCTTCGGCAGAAAGCGGCTCGAAATACCAGGCTAATCCCAACCGCGATGCGAGGACCTCACTCCAAATCTGGCAAAGCTGCTCGGCGTCCAAAGACACGCCGGCCAGCTCGACCAGACCATCTAGCTCCGGCGCGGCCGGACTCCGGGCTAGAAGGATACTGCCATGTTGCAGGACAGCCCCACAGAGCCGTCGCTGCGCACTGCCGACCACTTTGGCGGTCCCGATCACCACGTCGCCCGGCGACCGGCGCTGAAAGCAGAGAAAGGGCGGTCTGCCCGCCTCTTCGGTCACCGCCCCCCCAAAAAAGGAAGCGTGTATCCCCATACCGGCCCAGAGATCAATCAGTGAGGCGTGCACGGCCTCATAGAGTCCGAGCCTGCCCGCAGCCAGTCGATGCCCCTTTGGCCAGACGCAGCTATAGGTCAGCTCCCGATCATGGAGGATGGCACCACCGCCACTGGCCCGACGGACAATGGGACAGTGCAGACTCGGCGGATGTTGTCCGCGATCATCATAGGCTTGAAAGTAGCCCAACGATAACGTCGGCTCCTTCCAGCGATAGAACCGCCAGCAGCAGCAGCCGGTACGCTGAGCCCACGCCAAGAGGACCTCGTCGACTGCCATATTCCACGCCCCCGCGTCCGGCGGATCCACAATTAATCGACACGGGGAAAGAGAACCTGATGAACAGTCAAGACCAAACGGTGAATGCAAGGCCATTCGAGCACCACCCTACCCAATGCACCGCCCGTTCGCCAATTCATCATTCATTATTTGCATTTTCCGCCTTCGTCCACCGTAGAATCGGCTTCCGTGCGGCCTGCACTTCGTCGGGGCGGCTGATCAGGGTGCTGTGAGGCGCTTCATGCAACAGATCGGCCGGCTCTTCGGTAATACGGAAGAGAGCTTCAACAAAGGCATCCATAGTGGCCTTGCTCTCCGTCTCAGTCGGCTCCATCATCAGGGCCTCGCGCACGACCAAGGGAAAATAAACCGTCGGAGCGTGGAAGCCATAGTCCAACAGACGTTTGGCGATGTCCATCGCGCAGATCCCTTTGTCAGCCTTTAGCGACGAAGCCGTGGCCACGAACTCATGCATCCCTCGATCACCAGCCGGTACGGGCAGGATATGCTTCACTCGACTGAGTAGATAGTTGGCATTAAGCACAGCGGTCTCCGACACGCGGCGCAGACCATCTGGGCCGTGAGTCATCAGATACGCATACATCCGCAGCAAGACGCCCACGCTGCCGAAGAAACTCCGCACGCGGCCAATCGACTTGGGCCGGTCATAGTCCAAGCGATAGCCGGTATCGTTGTGCACAACGATAGGCGCGGGCAGATAGGGGGCCAAGCGGTTGACCACGGCCACAGGCCCAGCACCGGGACCGCCGCCGCCGTGCGGACCGCTGAAGGTTTTGTGCGGGTTGTAGTGCATCATGTCGGCCCCAAAATCGCCGGGCCGAGTGATGCCGAGGATCGCATTCATGTTAGCCCCATCCAGGTAGACCAGCCCACCAACCTCGTGAACCATGCGACAGATCTCTTGGATTCGCCGCTCAAAAATCCCGAGCGTGTTCGGATTGGTGATCATCAGCACCGCGACTTCACGGTTGAGCTTGCTGGCCAGATCGTCAAGCTTGACCAGTCCTTGCTCGTCGCTTTTGACTTCGACCGTCCTGAACCCAGCCATCGCCGCACTGGCCGGATTGGTACCGTGGGCCGTGTCGGGAATCAACACGGTCGTCCGTTTTTCTTGAAGGTCGCGGAAGTGGGCCGCGGCGACAAACAGTGCCGTCATTTCCCCATGCGCGCCGGCGGCTGGCTGCAGACTGCAAGCATCCATTCCGCCAATCTCTGCAAGCATCTCCTGCAACCGGTAAAGAACCTCTAACAGGCCTTGGATCGTCACCTCAGCCTGATAAGGATGCACGTCAGCAAAACCGGGGAGGTTGGCCAACCGATCGTTCCGCTTTGGGTTGTACTTCATCGTACAGGAGCCAAGCGGATAGAAGTGCGTATCAACCGACATATTGAGCGTCGACAGGTTGATAAAGTGCCGCGTGAGTTCCGGTTCGGTCAGCGAAGGGAGCGGCGGGGGAGCCGCAGAGACCGCTCCTGGCGGCAGCAACTTCTCCAGCGGTTGACGCGGCACATCGCAGGCCGGCAACTGGGCCACATCAACGCCCGGCTTGGATTGTTCACACAACAATTGGATAGCTTGCCTGTTTCGCATTTCGCGGAATCCTTGGAAAGCACGCAGTACACAGTGAGTGGTGAGGGGAGTCATTTGGACACGGCACATGTGCCGTATTCTCGAATCTCAACGGGCGGGGGCCATAACAGCGGCCAACCGATCGATTTCGGACTTGGTCCGCTTTTCGGTAACCGCCACCAGGAGGCAGTCGGCCAGATCAGGATACCAACGCGCGAGCGGCACCCCGGCGAAAACCCCTTGCTTCAAGGCCGTGTCCAGCCGATCGTCTACACGACCGTCTGCGACGCGCACGACAAACTCTTTGAACGTCGGGCGATCAAAAACAGGCTGCAACGCCTTGTTCTCAGTGAGCCTGCCGAAAGCGTAATGAGACTTCTGCAAACACAGTTCGGCCACCGAGCGGAGCCCCGTGGGCCCCATGCTCGCCAGGTAGACAGCCGCCCGAAGGGCCATCAGCCCCTGATTGGTGCAGATGTTGCTCGTTGCCTTTTCGCGGCGGATGTGTTGTTCACGGGTCTGGAGGGTCAAAACCCAGCAGCGTTTGCCGCGACGGTCGACGGTCTGGCCGACCAACCGGCCAGGCATGCGGCGAACAAACGGTTCACGGCAAGCCATGATACCCAAATAGGGGCCACCAAAAGCCATCGGATTACCCAACGCCTGCCCCTCGGCCACAACGATATCCGCCCCATACTCCCCCGGCCGTTTGAGCAGCCCGAGGCTAATTGGGTCGACCGACACAACCAGGAGAGCCCCAGCCTTGTGGGTAATCTCGGCCAATGTCTCGACCTCTTCCAGGCAGCCGAAAAAGTTGGGATGTTGCACCAGCACGCAAGCGGTCTGATCGTTCACTGCGGCAGCAAGATCTCCTGGCATCACCGCCCCACTGGGCGTCGCGAGCGTGACCAGTTCAACACCCAGGTTGGCGAGATAGGTGGCCAACACCTGGCGATACTCTGGATGCACGCTGTCAGCCAACACCACGCGTCCCCAGCGCCGGGTCGCCTCCAACGCCATCAACACGGCTTCCGCCACAGCACTGCCGCCATCGTAAAGACTGGCGTTGGAGACGTCCATGCCTGTCAATTGCGTGATTAGCGTTTGGTACTCGAACATCGCCTGGAGCGTGCCCTGACTAGCCTCCGGCTGGTAAGGGGTATAGGCCGTATAGAACTCGCTCCGCGAGGAAACGAAATCGACTAGGGCAGGGATGAAGTGGTCGTAGCTACCAGCGCCCAGGAAGGAGACCGACTGGCCAGCCGGACTGTTCTGGGCAGCCAAGGCGCCCAAGTGCGTCGAGAGCTCCAATTCACCCATGGCTGCCGGCAACTTCAAGTCACGCCGCAAACGCAACTCAGCCGGCACCATCTCAAAAAGCTCTTCCACCGAGGCAACGCCGATCGCATCGAGCATCGCTTGACGGTCGTCTGGTGTGTGGGGAATGTAAGGCATGGGGCAACGGAAAGGACGAAGGATTAAGAGCTAAGGATAAAGGAACAAAAACCAATGACCAAGGAGAACTCGCGAAGAAGCAAACAGGCTTCCCTGTTGGTCATTGGTCATTAATGGTCATTCTCTCCCTTCCGGCACGTTTAATGCTCTTGGGCCTCTTCCGCACACTGCTTCTGATAAGCGGCGAAGTCCATCAGGTTGGCCAGGGCGGATTCGTCGGCGATGCGAGCCTTGATCAACCAGCCTTTGTCGTAGGGGTCCTGGTTGAGTTGTTCAAGGTTGTCGGCAATCGCCCGATTCACTTCAACGACTTCGCCATCGACGGGGCTGTAAAGGTCGCTCACGGCCTTGACCGATTCCACCTCGCCGAATGGCTGTCCGACGCTGATCTTACGGCCGACCTCGGGTAATTCGATGTAGACCAAATCCGTGAGGGCTTCCAGGGCAAAGGCGGTGATGCCCAGGGTGGCGGTCTTCGCACCAGACGGATCCGCCTGGACATAGACCCATTCGTGGGTCTTCGTATAAAGCAGCTCTTCGGGTTTCACTGAATCATCCTTTCGAATTACGGCGATAGAAGGGCAGTTTGACAATCCGGGCCGGTTCTAGACGGCCCCGCACATCGACCTGGACTTCCGTACCCGGCTCGGCGAACTCGGGCGGAACATACCCCATAGCAATGGGCTTCTTCAGGGTAGGCGAATACGTGCCGCTGGTGGTCTGACCAATCACCCGCCCCCCGACACAAATGGGAGAGTGTTCCCGAGCAGGCCGGCGCCCGGTCAACTCCAAGCCAACGCGAGTCCGGGTGAGCGGCTCGCTCTGAATCCTCTTCAAAGCGTCACGGCCAGGGAAATCGTAGCCGACCAAATGACAAGCTGCCCCAAGGCCGGCCTCAAACGGATTGATCGTTTCGCTCAACTCGTGGCCGTAAAGCGGCATGCCGGCTTCCAAGCGGAGCGTGTCGCGGGCACCAAGCCCCGTGGGAACCGCGCCCAATGACTTGCCTCGTTCAATGAGGACTTCCCAGAGGTCCACAGCGATCGGTGCCCCGATGCTCAACTCAAAGCCGTCTTCGCCCGTGTAACCGGTACGACTAATGATCCCGCCCTGGCGTCGTGCGGCTGGATGTAGGATGCGAACCTGAGCCCCGCGGTAATACTTCATCGAGGCCAGGTCTTCGTCGACCAGCGGCTGCAAGAGTTCCAACGCGCGAGGCCCTTGGATGGCAAACATCGCCCACAGGTAGGTGACGTCGGTCCAGACGATCTCCCGGCCACGCGCTTCGGCCTTTTCCCGCGGCAAATGAGCAGCAGTCCAGTCCACAATCTTCTGCCGGTTCGAGGCGTTGACCACCAGCACGTAAAACGGCTGACCGAACTCATCGTGGTAGTAACCGATCAACACGTCGTCGAGAATTCCACCGGCGTCGTTGGTCACCAGCGAGTAGCGGATCTGGCTGGGTGCCATGTCGGCCACACGCCGAGTCAACAGACCAGCGAGGAATTCGGCGGCACCGGGACCTTCAAAACGGAGCCGGCCCATGTGGGAGATATCGGTTAGGGCACAAGCCGAGCGGGTCGCCTCGTGCTCTTCGATGATCGACGTGTACTGGACCGGCATACTCCAACCGGCAAACTCGACCATTCGGGCCCCGCGGGCAACATGCCACTCGTAGAGCGGGGTCCGCAACAACGTCTGGGTAGCATCCATCGCGGTGTGCAATCCGTTCGAATGAAACCCCCATTGGGGGCTGTGACTAAACTTAAACCGTCATTGTACTGCCCGTCTGCTTGCTGAACAGGGGTTCCACCGTGAACTCATCCGTCTTCAGTCCGGAACCCAGGAGCATGAACAGGTGGAGAGATCGGCAGCGGCACTCTTGTCGTGGCATGACTCTGGAGGCTACATCGATACCACCCTTTTTGTTTACTTGCTTCGTTCTCCAGAAATATGGTAGAACCACAGTCAGAAGAGGGCACGTCTTCGGGGGTGGAAGAACGCCCTTCGCAGTTCCCGTTGCATCAGTCTCCTTCATCGCTTTCTGGGGCTCGCAGTTCTGCGGACGCTGCTGATTGGCAAACGGTGAGGCATACCACAAGGGCTGGCATTCTCAGGCCAGATCCTTTTGGCGGGTGTCTGATTTCCATGTCAGTTGCGAAAAGAAAGGGAGCAGGTCATGAAGAGGCTTCGCAGTTCTTGGCCGACGGTGGCAGTCCTCTCCATTGTCGCCTGGTTCTGGACAAGCCCGGTTCCAGCGGCCAAACAGGCCGAGAAAGTCCGGGCAGCGGACAAGATTGTGGTGGAGACCCTCCAACACGAGGCCGAAAAAGGGCTCGCTGACCGCGCCGCAGCCCTCCACCCAGCGATCGAATTGGTGCCGACGCATCGCCAGGCTCGGTGGCACAGCGGATTTGTCTACGACACGTTGACCAACCAGTGGTTGCGATTCGACGAACTGCCGCAGTATTGCGGGAAGGACAGCCGCCTGAAGGCCTATCGCAAGGTCCGGGATGACGCTCCTCAGACGCCGGCCGGTGAACTGGAACTGGCCCGCTGGTGCAAGAAGCACAAACTCCACAGCCAAGCCCGGGCCCACCTGAACCAGATTCTCCAACAGAACCCCGATCACACCGAAGCGCACAGCGAGCTTGGCGAACGACTCATAAAAGGAACCTGGGTCTCAGCGGCCGACTTCGCCGAGGCCCCCGCCCGGGCAAACCAAGCGGCCGACGACCTGAGGCTATGGAAACCTCGCCTGGAACGGATTCGAGATGACCTGTCATGCACTCGTCGGCCAAAGTCAGATCGGGCACAAGCAGTCTTGGCAGAAATCCGCGATCCCCGGGCGGTGGCAGCGATCGAAGCGGTACTCTGCATGGCCAGCGAAGACTTAGCCTTGTACGGCGTAGGCCAGCTTGCGAATATCCCCTGCAAGGAAGCAGCCGCTGCCTTGGCTTGGCATGCCGTCTTCTCTCCCTGGGAGACAGTCCGGGAAGCGGCCGGTAGGGCACTTCAATCGCAGGCGAAGCACGACTATGTGCCGCTGCTGCTTGGCGCGATGCAGGCACCGATTCAATCTCAGGTTCAAATCGACGGCTCAGCCCCCCTCGGTCTGCTTCTGTATCGACACATGTTCTATCGCGAGGGTCTGGACCAACGGAATCTCCTGGTTCTCGACGAAAGCTATCGGCATCTATTCTCTGCTCCATCCAACGGACCCTCGCCAGCAACCCCGGGAGTGGTCATTGGCCCGCGTATCGTCAACCCGATAGACCCAACCAGACTGAATGCCGACGATCTGCTGGCGCGTGTAGACGCGTGGAAAGCCGCTCGCTATAACGCGGCGATGGAAGCCGCCAAACGAGAGAAGGCCGTAGAGCAGTACAACCTAGTTGCCGAGGAGATGAACTCGCGGATCTCGTCGGCCCTCTCACAGGCCACAGGCCAGACCGCGCCGTCCACTCCAGCGGAATGGCAAAGTTGGTGGTATTATGACAACGAAGTAACGCCCGTTGATGAGACTCCACTCCGCACTCACTATCACCACAGGGGGCATGCGAGTGTGACCTACTCGACGACCGCCGCTACTCTTACGTCGTGTCTTGCCCCTGGAACGCCCGTCTGGACCGAGACCGGCCCGGTGGCGGTTGAACGCGTTCGCGTCGGCGATCGGGTGGTGGCTTGCGATCCGAACACGGGAGCCCTGGAGTTGAAGCCCGTAGTACGTACCACCTTCAATCCAAACCCACCCACGCTGAAGCTTCACGTCGGCGGCGAAATCATCGAGACGACCGAAGGGCATGTGTTCTGGGTCTCCGGCAAGGGCTGGGGCAAGGCCCGGGACCTTAGGGATGGCATGCAACTCCACACGCTCCAAGGCACCGTGGAGGTCAGACAGGTCGAGCCGGGCAAGGATCAATCGATGTTTAACCTTGTCGTGGCCGACTTCCACACCTATTTCGCCGGAAAGAACCGGGTACTGACTCACGATGTCACGATCCGCAAGCCCACAAACTGCCTCGTTCCAGGGTTCAATGCCGTAGCCCGCGACACTGCGGCAACCAGCATCACGGCTCCGTAGGCTCCACGATCCGAACGGCACTTGGGCAAGTACAACACATCCACCCGGTCTGACGCAGATCGCCGCCTCCAAAAAAGCGACCAAGAAAGCCGGCCCCACCGCCTACCCCTTCCGACGGCGGCTGCCGATGCGGCGGGTTTTCCGGGCGCGACGCTCCGCTTTGCGTTTCTTGGCCAGTTGCTTCGTCTCGCGTCTGATACGCCGAGAAGGAACCTCAGGCCCAAGTTCACCACCGGGGATTGGGCGGTGCTTGTGGGCAATCAGGCGGAAATCCAACTCGCGACGGTCAACATCGACCCGGGCAACCGCCACCCGAAGCAAATCCCCCAGACGGAACATATTACCGGCACGGCGGCCGGTCAGCGAGTGTGTCGTACGATCGTAGGTATAGTAGTCGTCGACCAGAGCGTCGATGTGAATCAGTCCTTCGGCCGGCAACTCAATCCCTTGAACAAACAGCCCAAAGCGTTCTACCCCGGTCACGACGGCGTCCATCTGTTCGCCCACGCGACGGCTGAGATAGTCCAAGAGCTTGACGCGGACCAGCTCACGTTCAGCCGATTCGGCGAGCCGCTCGCGTTCCGAGCAATGCTCGCCCAGGACAAACAGTTCGTTGATATCGGTAACCGGTTTGCGACCGGTCAGGAGCGATTCCAGGAGACGATGGACGGTCAGGTCAGGATAGCGACGAATCGGTGAGGTGAAGTGGCAGTAGCAATCGCTGGCCAGAGCGTAATGGCCTTCTTCCTCCGGACTATAGACGGCCCGTTGAAACGACCGCAACACGGCGTAGTTGACCGCATATTCTTCGGGTCGGCCTCGTACCCGTTCGAGGATTTCTTGAAGGGCAAAGCGGCTTTCGAGACTGTCGACCTGGAATCGCAATTCGCGGATGAATGCAGTGAGCGACTTGAGCTTGGCCGGCGAGGGACTCTTGTGAACACGGCGGAGAAAATAAAGATTCTTGTCGCGGAGCATCTCGGCCACGGCTTCGTTGGCCGCGAGCATGAACTCTTCGATGATCTGGTGGCTTTCGGTGTTCACAACCACGTGGGCCCCAGACACCCGACCCTGTTTGTCGAGTTCGACCTTCACCTCGGACATGTTCAACTCGATCGCCCCGCGTTGAAAACGCCGGCGGCGGAGGAGCATCGCCAACTGGTGCATGCGTCGAAGCAAATCGTGGACCTTGACGCCCCACCGCTTGCGGAATGGCTCGGGATCAGCCAGGAACTCGTCAACCTGGTCGTACGTCAGGCGTTTATGACTCTTAATCGCCGCCAAGTGATACTCGGCATTGGTACGCACGCCCTCGGGCGTAAACTCCATGTAGACGGTCTTGGTGTAACGGATTTTGTTGGGCTGGAGGCTCGCCAGCGAGTTGGAAATCATCTCCGGGAGCATTGGGATGACGCGGTCGGGCAGGTAGACACTCGTCCCCCGGTACCGGGCCTCCTGATCAAGCACCGTGCCAGGACGCACAAAGTGAGAAACGTCGGCAATGTGCACGCCCAGACGCCAGTGCCCTTCTTCGGTCATCTCCAGCGAGATCGCATCATCGAAGTCGCGGGCGTCGGCCGGATCAATGGTCACCACGGTTTCGTGGGTCGCGTCGAAGCGTCCGGGCGGAACGGCTTCTTCAAAGCGTTCGGCCTCTTGGCGGGCCGCCTCCAGGACTTCTTCAGAAAACTCACCAGGTAGCCCGAACTCGTGGATAATCGACAGCGTGTCCACGCCCGGTTTGCCACGAGGGCCGAGAATCTCTCTGATCACTCCTTCCCCATCGTGATAGTGAGCGGGAAAGCGAACCATCTCGATCACGACCTTGTCGCCGGGCTGCACGCCGCTTGCCCCCGGATCACCGACGGAGATCGGCTGGGCAAACACGCCCCCGTCAACCTCGACAAACGCCCCATCGGCCGACTCAAAATAGACTCCCACGAACCGATGGGTTTCCCGCTCGACGATTTCAACGATCTCGCCGCGCGGTCCGGGAACACGCCCCCGTCCCTTAAGCAGTTGTACGATCACGGTATCGCCCGTTGCTGCATCGGCCGAATCGCGAGCGGTAATGTAGATGTCGCGAGGCCCATCGCCTGGGGCAATCCCACTCGGACGTACAAAACCGTGACCTGCTTCGCTGCGGCGGAATATCCCGACGATGCGATTGCTCTTCGTATGCGACAAACCGGCGCGCAAAGGTTTGTCGTGCGACGACCTGGTGGCTTTCCGCTCCTTCGCGGGCTGGGCCGTCACGGCAGGAGCCGTCGGCATGACGAGATGCCGGGAACCGTAAACAAGCAATCCGCGGCGAACCAGCCCTTTGACCATCTTGCGGACCTCGGGGACCTGGTCGGCCTCCAAACGCAGATGCTGGGCGATCACCCGTGGTTTGACCGGATGGTAACCGGGCTGGTTGACAAGGTCGAGGATTGCCTGTTGGAGATCGAGTTCTGCCACGGTGGTTCCCTTTTTTCAATGCAGACTCAGGAGCAGGATGAGCCCCCCGTTCGGCACTTGCGCCGGGCCCCAAACCGTGACACAACCCACGCTTTGCTCCAGGCCTATGCCTAATTCTTCTTGCCACTCCCTTTGAACAGCTTGCGGTTCATGTTGGGATTGTAATGGGTCCAGGACCCTTCCACGTTCGGGTCGTCGCGCAACTGCTGGTGGAAGGCGAACACCTTCGCATCCAGGTTGTCCAGGCAGAACAATGCGACGGCCGCGAGGGTCATGGGAAGCTTGGGACTCCCGTATTCATATTCGCCATGATGGCTGACAATCATATGTTTGAGCCGGAGCACCGTTTCTTCCGGAACCGGTTCACCCGAGAGTTTTTCCACTTCCCGGAGCTTCGCATCGAGCATGCCGACCGCCATCACCAGATGACCGATCAACTGGCCTTCGTCGCCATAGGCCAGCTCGCGGTCGTAGCTCAACTCGTCGACCTTCCCCATGTCGTGCAAAAAGGCGCCCATCAAGAGGAGATCGCGGTCGATCATCGGGTAACAGGGGGCGATGCGCAAGACCACTTCCATCAGGTTGACGACGTGCTCCAAAAGCCCGCCAAGATAGGCATGGTGGTGCTTGATCCCCGCCGGAGCCCGGCTAAGCTTCTCCAGAAACGCCTCGTCCATCAAGAAGCATTCAGCCAAGTTGCGCAGGTGGGGATCAGTGATCTCACGCAGCATCTCCGTGAGCCGGACCATCAGTTTGTCGACCTGCACGGACCCCACGGGGGTAAAGTCGTCCTCCACGACCTCGGAGGGATCAACCTTGGTAAGCCGGCTAATGATCAATTGCATAGCCCCCTGGAATAACTGCGTGGAGCCTTCGACCCGAACGAAGTCGCCATTCTCAAACGACCGGTTCACCGCCTCGTTGGCATTCCACATCCGCGCACCGATTACGCCGGTACGGTCCGAAAGGTCGACCTGCAGGTAGAGGTTTCCGTTTCGATTGGGACGCAACTGCTTCTCCGTGGCACGAAAGACCTCGTTGACTGTCTCCTGCGGACCAAGCTGATTGACGTACCGTCGCTCCATGAGGCTCCTTTCGGGAAATTGGGGCGGATCTGCTCCGGGTAAACGGAACGGGAGTCCTTTTCGCTTTTGTCACATGCACGTTGCATACCCCCTGAAGCGAAAAGGACTCCCGTTGCCATGTCATTGATTCTAGGGTCTGAAGGAATCCTCCACAAGGAGGATTCAGTTCCTCTTGCCGACCACCCCCCTGGTCACCTAAAATACCAACTTTTCCCAATACTTCGCGACCAACCAGCACCGGATGCACCGGAATGGAC
>CAZLDQ010000002.1:25551-66948 GCA_964558295.1 uncultured Planctomycetaceae bacterium
AGCATTTCCTAATCCCTGACCCCCTAATCGTGAACCTATGCGTTGGACGCAAACCCTGATTCCGACGATGAAGGAAACGCCCGAAGGGGCGGAAATCCCTAGTCATGTGCTG
The DNA here is from genome assembly GCA_964558295.1 of uncultured Planctomycetaceae bacterium. Taxonomy (GTDB): domain Bacteria; phylum Planctomycetota; class Planctomycetia; order Pirellulales; family Thermoguttaceae; genus JBDKTH01. The sequence goes on from CAZLDQ010000002.1 coordinate 25,664, forward strand.
ATGCTTCGCGCCGGCCTGATTAACCAAGTCATGGCAGGGGCCTACACCTACCTCCCCTTGGGTCTCCGGTCGCTCCACAAGGCCGCCGCAATCGTGCGCCAGGAAATGGACGCTGCCGGGGCCGTGGAACTCTTGATGCCCGCGTTAACGCCGATCTCGCTCTGGGAGCAAACCGGCCGGGTCGAGGCGTTTGGCGACGTACTGATCCAGTTCGCCGTGCGCCGCCAAAACCGAAAGGTGCAGATGGCCCTCGGTCCGACGCACGAAGAGGTCGTCACCGATCTGGTGGCCAAGTTCATTTCCAGCTATCGGCAGATGCCGATCACACTCTACCAGGTGCAGACCAAGTTCCGCAACGAAGAACGGCCCCGGTTCGGCGTATTGCGCACGAGCGAGTTCTTGATGAAGGACGCCTACAGCTTCGACACCTCGCTCGAAGGGCTCAACAAGAGCTACGAGAAGATGTATGCCGCCTACTGTCGGATTTTCGACCGCTGCGGATTGACCTATCTACCCGTCGAAGCGGAAAGCGGCCCGATCGGCGGCGATGCCAGCCATGAGTTCATGATCCCCGCCGACAACGGCGAAGACTCCGTACTACACTGCAAACAGTGCGGCTATGCGGCGAATGTCGAAAAGGCCGAAATCGGCGCAAGGGGGGGCGAGGCCCCAGATACCGCGATGGAGCCGCTCCACACAGTTCCGACTCCCGGCGCTAGCACCATCGAGCAGGTCGCCCGCTTCCTGAAATGCCAACCGCAGAACCTGATCAAGACACTGATCTACGTGGCCGACGATAAGCCGATCGCTGTGCTCGTACGAGGCGACCACGAAGCCAATGAGAACAAGATTCGCCGGGCTGCCGGAGCTAAAAAGGTCGCGTTGGCCGATCCAAACCTGATTCAGAAGGTAACCGGCGCGCCGGTAGGCTTCGCCGGACCGGTGGGGATGGCCCAAAAGATTTCGATCTACGCGGACTTTGATGTGCAAGGGATGCGCAACGCCGTGACCGGCGCTAATGCCGCCGAGACCCACGTGACCGGCGTGAATCCCGGCCGCGACTTCGAACCGGAGGCCTATGCCGACCTGCGGAACGCGATGGACGGTGATCCATGCCCCCGATGCAGCGGCAAGCTGGCCCTCCGTCACGCGATCGAAGTGGGGCACGTGTTCAAATTGGGGACTAAGTATTCCGAAGCCCTGTCTGCCCGGTTCCTCGACGCCCAGGAGCAGTTGCGCACTATCATCATGGGATGCTACGGGATCGGCATCAACCGGATTATCGCCGGCTTGGTCGAAACGAACAACGACGCCGCAGGGATCATCTGGCCCGTGCCGGTGGCCCCCTACGAAGTGCTCCTGGTGCCCATGAAGGTCACCGACGAGGCGACGATGGAAGTGGCCAACCGATTCCACGACCAGCTGACGGCTGCCGGCGTGGACGTGCTAATGGATGACCGCGACTACCGGCCCGGCTTCAAGTTCAAGGATGCCGATCTCGTGGGCATTCCGCTGCGAGTGGTGATTGGCGAACGCGGCCTGAAGCAGGGGCAAATCGAGATCAAGTGGCGTTGGGACGCCGAGCCCGACATGTTGCCGCTCGAAGGCGCCGTCGAGAAGCTCGCTGAACTGATCCGCGAAGAGCGCGCGACTAACGCCCGATTCCGAGCCCGCTCCTGAAGCGGCGACCGATCAGAGCAGATCCTATTCGACCAAAAAGGACGGAGTTCTCCTTCGCAAGAGATCTCCGTCCTTTTACTCTCTTCGATCGAATCCTCACTCCCCACTACTCTTCCTTGTGCTCGATGTAAGGCCAGTAGGTCTTGAAGTCGAAGGCGGGGCTGTTGTCTAAATCGTGACAGGTGTAGCACTCCTGCTTTTCCGCCTCTTCCTTGGTGAGAACCATGGCCTGGCGGAATTTCTTCTGAAGGCTCTCGTCACTCCCCATTTCAGCCTCAACGTGCTTCTCGCCGGGACCATGACATGATTCGCAACCAACATCGGTCAACTTGGGCGTCTCCTGTTCACTCCAGAAGCCGCTTTCGTAGGGGAAATACTGGGTACCATGCCAACCAACAACGTGGCAACTGATGCACTCGGGATCGGCGTCACGGGGCGGATTCACGCGATTGGATGCATTCGGCCCGAGCCCTTTCAAGGTATCCCAAGCGCGGGCATGCCCCGACTTTTTCCAAACCTTGTAGGACGATTCATGGCACGACTCACATTTCTGCGAACCGACAAACTTGCCCTGGAGACCCTTTCGGGGATGCGGCACCGGCCGGAGGCCAAGTCCCTCGAGCCCATCCGTGCGAAGCTGGGTTTGGTAGTTGGTCATCAACAGCTTCATCTCCGACGCATTGGCAAAACGTGAGTCAAGCGGCACGCGTTGGTAGCGGATCGGCTGTTTCGCATCATTGTAGAAGCCGAGCACCACGACGTTCATCCCTTTCTCGCCGACTTCAATCAGCAAGTTGTCGGTCCCCTCGATGGTCTTCGGGCGATCGGGCGGCTCCGGGTTGCCGCCGTACGTGACGACGATCTTGAACTCAGGGAACCGCTTGCCCAACTCGATCGACTCCTCCTCCGTGGCATGAGCCAGGAGAACCAGAAGGTCGCAATGCTCTTGCTTCAATTCCGCAACGACCTTCTGAAGAGCCGTTTCCGGATCGCTCATTTCGACATCCGGATTGTTGATCTGCTGCTGGTACTTCTTCCCCACGACGGCGGTAATGCCGATCTTCTTGCCCCCCGCTTCAACAATCCGCTTCGCAGGCGTCATCTCCGCAGCAAAGCCGAACAGGGCCGCATTGGCCGAGAGGAACGGACTTTTTTGACCGGGCGCGGGCGCGGTGACGGCCAACACCTCGCCGGCCGGCAAACGCAGGTCGTTGTAGCCGTAGGCCACGGCGTCATAGCCCATTTGCTTCAGCGCTTCGACCGTCATCTGAAACTTCAACACAGCCTGCCGTCCGAAGTTCTTGCCCTGACCGCCGACATCGACCCCGACGACGGGCCAACCATCCTCGCGGAGTTGCCGGAACAGCGAGTACCGCCGACTGAGGCCCCCCTTCATCCGATCAAGACCGGCACAACCACATGGCTCGATATAGCCATCTTGGCGGCCGCTGATCACCAGAGCCAACTGAGGTTTGCTCCAGCCGACAAAGATCGGGCCGTTGGCCTCGATCGGATCGAAGCGTTCGCCGCTGTGCTTGCCGCCACGAAGTGGTTTCGTGAGATCAGGCGTCTTGGCCATCCCCACCGGCTCGATCACGGGAACATCAATGTGCGCCCCACCGGCAGGCACGGAACCGTCGCGCAACGGATTCGGCCGCAAGCTGGGATCTCTGGGAGGCGAGACCGGTTCCAGTGGCGGTTCATTGGCAGCCGGTTCCCCCACGGGCATTTGCATTGCGGGCGGTTCGGCCGGAGGCTCACCGCCAACGTTGATGCTCAGTTCCGTCTTTCCAGTGGCCTCGGATGCCGCAGTGGCCGATTCAAGCTTGGGTGCTGGTTGCACGGGAACAAGCCCCACCGAAGGAGACACCGGCTCGGACGAAGGCGGCGCTGGAGTGGCAACCGGTGGCGGCATCGTCACCGGCGATGAGGCAGTCTGAGCGACCGGTTCTTGCACCGCTTCTCGCGAAGCCTCTTGGGTCGCCACGGGTTTCGGCGAAGAATCGGTCGACCTCGAACAGCCAGCCGTCAGCCCCAAGATCAGAAAGACCAGCGGCAGGAAGCGGACCACGCACACATACCAACGGAGGGACATAGTCGTGCCCACAGGGATCAGGTTCTGGGATTGAGAATACGTTCCATCGCACTCCGCGTTCCCGACCTTCACCGCCCTGCCCTATCCCTCAACAGCGAAGCGAACGAGAATCTTCAGCTTCGGCGTACGGGGATGATTCGTTTCGATCGTGATCCGGCCCAGCTTGCCCTGCTCCGACCCAAGATGGTTGGCCGGCGGGCTGCCTGGGGGAATCGTGATCGTCAGGGGCACCTGGGTCGCGTTGCCACTGATCGGTTTCGGCGTCCCCAGTTGAGCTTTTAACAGGTCGGGAACGACTTCAACGGACTTGAATTGGATGTCCTTCCCATGCGGCCCCCCGGCAATAATCAGGAGGGTCCGCTGGGCTCCTTGACGACCGCTGACCGTTCCCATCATCAGCATGCCGTTCGTATCATCCCATCCGGGACCAACAATGGTAATCTCGCTAGCGACCTTTCCCCGAATGGGGATCTCAATCTTCGGTGTCTCTTTGGAGTTAGTCGCCAGGGAGATTTTCTGTTGAAATGGTCCCATTGGCAACCCGGATTTGACCGTAATTTCCAGACGGGAGCCACTCGTAGCCCCCTCTTCTTGCTTCACTTGCTCCTCATCCAGAGGGAATACCTTCGCCTCAAAGTAGCTCGCCGTACTCGGATCGTCCCATGTGATGTCGTGGGTTTCCAACGGTTCCGGGCGAAAACCATAGAGATTGACACTGGCCGTGGCCTCCTGGCCCGCCACAACCCGACTGAACACCAGTTCGGCGGGGACAGCCTTCACCCCGACGGAAAACCGGCCGGAGATCGTAAACACCACCTTGCTACGCGTCGGATCGTTGGTCAGGATCGAGGCACTCTGCTTGAACGGGCCTGACAGTCCCTTGCTCTTCCAGGTAACAGTAACCTGCTTCTTCTCACCGGGAGGAACAACGGTATGCTCGCTCAGATCGCTCAGGGTGCATTTGCAGCTACTCGGTCCGGGACTAAGATCCAGCGGGGCCTTGCCGACATTGGTGATCGTGAACTGATGGCTCCCCGATTCGCTGAGATCCATCGTGCCGAACTCAAATTCCTCCTCATCGACGTGGACGGCCGGCTGGGGTGCGTTGGGATTTGGGGCTGGCTGGTGGCTCACGTCGGCCAACGCCCCCCCTGACCACGGCCACTGCTCGATCCGAACCAGTGCCACACCAACTCCAGTACTGACACCCACGATCAGTGTTCCAACGACCGCAATCCACACTCGCATGGCAAATCACCGCACCAAGTTCTCGAACCTGCCCGGCAGACTGAGGCCGGGATGCGACAAGCAGCCCTGACTCGGGTATCAGGGCGAACGACCAGCTTCTCGATCCAGTATAACACTTCCGTTCTTCTGAGAACCACTACGTTTTAGCACTTCGCGGAGATCGTCGGGCAGCCTCTTGTCAGAATGGGGGGTAATCGCGTCCAATTCGAGTGCTCGCCCGGCTTCCCGCTGAAAATCGGCCGACTGACCTGCCGCTTGGTAGGCCAGGGCCAGTTTCGCCCGGACCGTAGCACTATTGGGGTAGAACGATGCCGCCTGCCGGTACATCTTCAAGGCCGTCCGCAAGGCGGCTTGGCGCTGTGAGGCCTCACGGGTCCGCTCGAACACGTCGAAATACCGATCACCGTAGTAGAGCCAGGTGGAGGCTGCCTTCGATTCGCGGGCCAAGGCCCCTTCGACCGCCTGCTCAAACTGCTTGAACGTTTCCGAACTGGGCTGCTGTTGCCAAGCCTGAAAGGCCAGATTGGCTAGTTGCTTCCAAGGTTCGGCCGCAAGCGCATCCGCGGCAATCGCCTCGTGGAGGTGGTCGGCCGCCCGGAGCGGTTCTTCGTGAGCCAAACGCATGGCCGCCTGATAGCGCATCACCGGGGCATAGGCACTCGCATAACACGCGACAGCGATTACGACACCAACGGCCAGGGGCACCAGCCCATCGCGAGCCGATAGACGGTGCGGTTCTTGGCCGGTTCTCGCCAGCCCGACCGCCATCAGCAGCCACAGGGTCCCCGCCACGCCAGGAAGCCCCATTCCTCCGGCCGCCAGAAGATTGACCAGGAGAACCACCACACCAATCACCGGAAGCATGGACGGGAAGTCGCCATGGTCAATCCACGACCAGAACAAGCAAGCCATCCCAATCGCCAGTGGCAGCCCTAGTACCACGGGAGCGAAGCCCGGCGGGGCAGAACTCATGAGCCCCAGCGGCACGGAGAGCAAGAAACCAAGCCCGCCGCCAAGAAGCACCGCAACAGGAGCGTCGACTTCAACGGCCGGAGGCGAGGCGGTCGAGGCCTCACTTGCAGCCGTTCGGCAAACCATCGCCCAGAAGAAGCTGCCAAGCACACCCAAGAGAGCTAAAAACGTAGGAGTCCCGGCCGTCGCCCAGACTTCGAACAGGAAGTTATGCGGGTCGGCGATCTCTTCGCTGGCTTGAGGCAGTTTGTAGACCGTGTAGGCATGCTGAAAATGCCCGGGACCACAACCGGCCAGCGGATGATCGCCGATCATCTGAAGCGTGGCCCGCCAATACTCCAACCGATACCCGAGCGACTTGGACGCCTCGGACCAAACGAACCGGTCCAGGCCGCCAATCCCAATGACAGTCGCCAAGAGCACGCCCCCGATGGCCGCGACCGCGCCGAGCAGTCTCCAGTTCAGCCGGAAACGTCGTGGGAGGATCACTCCCGTCAGAAGAAGACCGAACAGGGTGGCCACATAGGCGCTACGGCTTTTGGTGAGTAGTAGGCAGACCGCAATAGGCAAGGCCACCGGTGTCACGACAAACCACAGGTGGGGGCGTTCGTTAGTCCCCTCTCCCTTTGGGAGCGGTTTAGGGTGAGGGGAATTGCCCAGGAGCGTTGCGTCTTCGCTTCCCTCTACACCTTCCTGGTGGGAGACGACCGACGGACGCATCGCGGCCACGCCGATCCCAAGGGCCATGACCAGCCAAGGGGCTAGGTAGCCGGCCAGGGAATTGGTCAGGGCAAACGTCCCCACCGGTTCGACGCTCGCCAGCCGTTTTTCAAACTGCTCCCGTTCCCGCGAGCCCGGTTCAAACCAAAGTCCCGCCTCCTGCAGAGCCCGATCAGGGTCCTTTTGGTAGGCGGCAAGTGTGGCCGGCATTTCATAAAAGTACTGGTACAACCCATGGACAGCCAGCGACAGGGCCACGGCCACCATGACCACAACCACCGCCCGGGTTTCTCGATGGCCCGTGATCAACTGCCGGGCTAAGAAGTAGCTCACGCCAAAGGCGACCCACTCCCAGAGCATATTGATCGCCGGGCGTGGATTGCTGTCCCAGGCCGCCCAGAGGGCGGCCAGTGAATGCAGGCCGACGAGCAAGGCTACGGCCCCATCTGTCCAGCCAAACCGCAGGGCAAACTCCCGTCGCCCGATCACGCCGAGGAGCCAAAAGAGCGCCAACACCAGCCAGAGCATGACGATCGGCAGTCCGTCCCCCTGCGCGGCCGCCGATTCGCTCGGATAGAGCGGCCGCGCAACAAACAGGGCACAGAGCACGGCAAGCAACCAGGGACGCCAACGATCCACCGACGAACCATCCGGTCTCTCCACCGGCTCGGACTTCTGGGGTGTCCCCGGTTTCACGCTGCGATCGGCCTTACGTCTTGCCATGGGTTTCTTCTTTCTCCGGCGCAGACGGCTTGCGGCGGCCGACCGTTTCCAGAATACCAATCAGCAAGAGGACACAGGTGACCAGAAGCAGAATGATCACCGCGCCGAGCATGTTGACCTGGCGCAAGAGCAAGGCCCCCAAGCCGCAGGTCGCGCAGGTCAGGTAGATCGTCAACACAGCCTGGGGTTTGGTCATCCCCAGTTCAACCAAGCGGTGGGAGAAGTGGCTCTTGTCGCCCACAAACAGGCTTCGCCCCTCACGCAGCCGGATCGTAAGCACCGTCAATGTGTCGTAGATCGGCACGGCCAGGACGCACAACGGCGCGAGAATCGCATGGCGAGGGACATTCTCGCCGGCGAATGTGGCAGTGAGCGTCGACATGGCCATCAGGTAGCCAATCAAATAGCTCCCGGCATCCCCCATAAAGAGCCGCGCGGGGGGGCGGTTGTGCCACAGGAATCCGAGCAACGCCCCGACGAACACGAGCAGAAACCCACCCACGAACAGTTGCGGCTGGTCGGTAATCGGATCGGGGGGCACGAGCATCACGGCCGCCAGGATCGTGGCAGCGATCGTCGCCACCCCGGCCGAGAGACCGTCCATGTTGTCTAACATATTGAATGAATTGACCAACCCAACGATCCACACAACGCTCAACACGCCCATTACGATTGGTAAGTCAATGAACGCGGTCATACGCCAACCGGCCAGGACCAGAACGCTGGCCACGCCGGTTTCCACGCCCAGCCGCAAGCGCCAATCGAGCTTATAACGGTCGTCCAACAGGCCGAGGATCATCAGGACGGTTCCTCCGCCCAAGAGCGTCCAAAGCCGGCCCGATTGTTCGAGCAACCCATTCAAGTGCGGCTGGATCAGGTGCCACAGTCCGTTGGGCAGCCATGCGGCCCCGCGACCGGCGTCGCCGGAGACCAGGAGCCAGAGAGCCAGTTGGCCCAAGGCCAGCGGCACGACGATCCCCAGCCAAATGGCCAGACCGCCACTGGTGGGCATCGGCTTCTGGTGCACCTTGCGGTGGCCGGGATGATCGACCAGCCCGAAGCGTACGCCGACCAAACGGATCAGGAAGCAGGCCGCCCAGGTGATCAACAGGCTGGGAACGACCGCGCCAAGGACGAGCCATGTCATGTCGGCTGCCCCTCACGGGTTTTCTGATACAAGTAGTCGCGGCATTGGGAAAAGAAACGCTGATAATCGTCCCGGCGATAGTCGGGAAAGGTCCACTCGTGATGCTGCCAGCGATGATGCCGGTAATAGAGGGTCACTTCAGCAAAGATCCCGCGGCTCACATAGATCCGATGGGTAAAATCCTTGGTCGAAGCCAATACAAGTTTCCCCAGGCTCAGATAGCCGGGATCGAGATTTAGCGGCCGGACCTCCGGATGGGCCCCCAGTGCCGCGTAGTCCTCTTCCCACTGGTTGGTCTGGAGCTTGTGCTCCACCAGCATCGCCGGATCGACCAATCGCTCAAAGGCCCAAAAGACCTTGCGCAGATCCGCGCCCATGGTCGCTTGATAGTAATCGGTCTGCGCGAACTCGAACTGCGGACTCTCCAGCACCACGGGCCCCCAGGCCTCGACAGCCTGACGCCGTCCCCAGGCCAGGGCCTCCTCGTAACGACTAAAGGCCGCCATCAATAACAATACCGGAGAGGGAGAAGATGGCCTACCCATGGGGAATTCGAAACCGACCGGTTTTTTGACATCGCCAGCGAGCCATTCTACCATGGACCGCGCTCTGCCGCATCGCCGGCAACCCGGCGAGGAGGGATCACGCCTCAGACACCCAACCAAGCCTCCCCCCATCGGAAGGGAGACCTCTGCAACACGCCACGCTCCCCTCACTTCTAGCGGGACGAGCTTCATCACCTCCCCTCCTGCAGCTTCGTTCACGCCCGAAAGGCCGTGGGTGTGTTTCGTCATCGAAATCCCCAAAACGTCTTGGGAAAGTCTCTCGCGGGGGGATGGGGAAGGAGGCTGGGCGTACCTTCAACAACAAACGCTCGCAACGCCACAACGACACCCTAGAAAAAGCCAGGAGCGGCGAAGACCGCTTGCCGTACTCAACAGCGATTCGTTCTTGCGAGCGATCCTTCATAGGCCTTTTCCTTCTCCACGTCGATCCACAGGTTCGGATTCTTCCTGGAACCTACCAGATCCGCAGGCCGGATGCGAGCAAACTTTTTGGCCAGCCTCCCGGACGCCACAAGCCCTCCGCCCACAAGCTCCCGACAAACGGCCGCAATAACAACGAGACTCGGTTTCTCGCCGGATCAAAGCGACTTGCCGCAGGGAAAGCGAGTCGATCACGAAAACGCGACAGTACGAAAAAAGAAGCAAGCGAGAAAGGTTCACGCGCCGGACCTTGGGCCGTCTTTCGTGCTCTCGTGCTTTCGCGATCCTCTCGTCTTTGTGGGACACAAAACACAGCCCCCCCCTTGCCCAATTCGATCCTGGGAGGGAGCCTGGACAGTGTGTTCTATCAACAAAACCCGAGAAACCTGCGATCGGCTTCCTTCCGCCGCCTAGACCTCCATCGGTTCGACACTGAGCCTCCCCCCCGTAAACGCATCTTACAATCGGTCATGTTTGAAGACTCTCTTGTCAAGCGTCGCACTCTTCTGTCTGTCTTCTCCATCATATTGTCTGCCGTTCCGATCCTTGAGGCACAGGAAATGACAGCGGACGATCTCGCCAAGCTTCGCGACGAAGCGAGAGTCGCGGAGAAAGCGGTGGGACGGATCCTTCAAAACGCGCAATCACCGGATCTGCGGAACGATGCCGAAACCGCCCGGACTGCCTTGGGGAGAGTGATCGGAAACCTCGATGAGCACATCGCAAAACTGGAAAGACCGAAAGATGCGGGGGACATCTATGACGGTGGGAACAGATACCCTCCGCTGGCGAATGTCTCGATCAGCAACCTCGAGGTTCCCGTCGGCGTCACCGTCGTCCATGTCCCTGTGACGCTCGACAAGCCGAGTCCGAACACCGTCATCGCCTACGTGCGGGTTTATGACGGCCAAGGAGGTCGTGCGAATCCCGACACCACGAAACCGATCATCTTCCGGCCAGGCGACCCACTCACCAAGACCGTGAGCTTCAATGTCAGCGGCATGAGGGAGGGCCACAACGTGAAGGCCGTCCAACCAATGGTTCCGGACGGAGGAAAGCGAGCCGGCGGAGTGGCTCTCATCACCGCCAAGGCGGGTGCGGTCAATCAAGCCATCAAGGACGAAGGGCAAAAATCGCTCACGTTCTCGCCCTTGGGCAAGCTATGCTATTCCGCAAGCGGAAGTTCGATTCAATTCGATGATCAAGGCGGCCCCAATCGTTTTTCAAGCGCTCTGTCGCACGGGCGCACCCAGGTGGGCAACGGCGAGACAGGCTACTACGGCACGGTTGATATGGGTGGTTTTACCAAGACTGGAAACGACTTGGTCCTTTCAACGCGCCGCCTCGAAAAGCCAGTCTCGGTGGGCTCACCAGCCACGACGTATCCATTTCTCGCAACCATGCTCTCCGGCCACAATACCCCCGAAACGCACTTCAAGTATGGAAGCGTCGAATGGACCGTGAAGATGCCCAATCGTAAGGCATCCTGGCCGGCATTGTGGCTTCTGCCCACCAGCGGTTGGCCTCCTGAAATCGACGTCTATGAGGGCTTCGGGTATAACGGTTCCTGGCGATTCCCGTCGAGTCTTTCGACAAACCTCCACGGGGGACACAACAGAAACCACAAGTTCGACCGGCCGGCCACGAACATGACAATGAGCACCTTCGGGCTGGCCAACACGCTTGACAGCGAGTTCCATACCTTCGCTGTCACGGTCTCCCCGGAGTGGATCACGATGTTCATCGATGGCGTCGAGACGATGCGCTACGCCAATCCGTTCAAGGGCGAAACCTGGTACCCGCTGACCAACGTCGCCGTCAAGGCCCCTCCGGAATCGGACTATCACGATGGCTGCGGAGACATGGTCCTCCGCTCGCTCAAGGTCTGGCGGGCTGAGTGATCGTCAAAAGGCCGAGTTCCGACGGCCCGGTTCAATACATGCTCCACGTCCCCTCCCCCCGCAAGCCTCACGACGAGCGGCACGTGGCAAGATTTCCCAGCATCCCTGTGCTGGCGGGACGCCTGCGTCTAGCGCAGGCGTCTTGCCTGAGGTCTATTCTGCAGCCTCTGGCCACGAAGCGTCCGGACCTCGCGGTGTCTATTCGTCGGCGATGGCATTCATGATGTCATCGGGAATGTTGAAGTTGGACGAGACGTTTTGCACGTCGTCGTGGTCATCCAGTCGTTCCATGAGTTTGAGAATCTTGCGGGCCGTGTCGGGATCGGATACGTCAACGGTGTTTTTGGGCATCCAGGTCAGTTCCTGGACCTCGGTCTCAATCCCAGCGGCGGCAAGTGCATCGGAGACTTGCCGGTAGACCGACGGATCGCACGTGATCTCGAACTTGTCGCCCGCCCGCTTCACATCGTCGGCACCAGTTTCCAGGGCAACCTCCATCAATTTATCTTCGTCCGCCTTGTCGACAGCGACGGCAAACAGCCCCTTCTTGTCGAACATCCAACCGACACAGCCGGTGGCGCCTAGTTTCCCATCGGAGAGGTCGAAGATTTTCCGAATCTCCGGAGCGGTGCGGTTGCGGTTATCGGTGAGTACCTCGCACATCACGGCCACCCCGCCGGCCGCATAGCCCTCGTAAACGACTTCCTCATAGTTGTTCGCTTCGCCTTCTCCAGTACCCCGTTTGATCGCCCGCAGGATGTTCTCCTTGGGCAGACTGACAGCCTTGGCGGCGTCGATCGCCGCACGGAGCCGGAGGTTCATGTCCGGGTCGCCGCCGCCATGTTTGGCTGCGACGATAATCGCCTTGGAAAGCCTGCTCCACATCTTGCCGCGTTTAGCGTCGACCGCGGCCTTCTTGTGCTTGATCGTGGCCCAGTGTGAATGACCTGACATGGGATCGTTCCTGCTAACGGTTATTGTTGCTTGTGAATTTTGGTTTCGATGGCTTTCGCCTTGTCCGGTTCCTTAGCTTTCTGGAAGCCTTCCAGGGCACGGCGCCAGGCCTCGCGGGCCTTGTCCGGCTGCTGGAGCTTCTGATAGACATCGCCGAGGTGATCAAAGATCACCGGATCGGTCTCATTGGCCGTGGCCTTTTCCAGTTCGCCGAGCGCCTCCTGGTAGCGGCCGAGCCGATAGAGGGCCCAGCCGAGGCTATCACGGTAGGCGGCATTCTCCGGATCAGCCTCGACGGCTTTGCGGATCATGCGTTCGGCTCGCTCCAGCCGTTTGTTCTCTTCGACCCACAGGTACCCAAGATCATTCATCGCCGACACATCGTCGGGGAATTCGTCAAGAACCTGTTCGAGCCATTCTTCCGCTTGAGGAATTGTATGGGTCAGCACGCAGATATTCGAGAGGACCAATCGGGCTTCCCGCATCAACTGGCGGACTTCCGCGGAGCTATGGTCAGTATCGTACTGTTTGATCAGGTCCTCGTAGACCTTAGCAGCCTCCGCGTTACGATTCGCGTGATAGAGCACCCAGCCGACACGGCTCAAGAACCGCGGGGAATCCTCGCGCAATTCGGCCGCCTTGCGTGCGGCGGCCAAAGCCCGCTCGGTCTGATGCTCCATCTCCAATGCCCCGGCCAAATAGTAATAGAAGACGGCTTCGTCGTCGGGCATGACCTTTTGATCAATCGCCCGCTGGAAAACCTCCGCAGCCCGGGAATACTCCTCTTTCATCAACAAGCCGAGGCCCCAGCTCAACAGCACCTCACCCGCCTGCTCCGCTTTCGCCTCGATGGCCAGGTTGAAGAACTCCGCAGCCACATCGAGTTGCTTGGCCTCCAGGGCCAGCAGGGCCACGGCCAATCGCGGTTCATAGCCCAGCGGCTTCTCCGGCGTCTGGAGCCGATTGCGGGCAACCTCGACGAGGGCCTTGGTCAGCTCGGCATTCGTGGCGACCTTCTCGCCCGGTTCACCGAGGGACTCCAGCCCGCCGGTTTTGCCCACCGCTTGGCCGAGCGTGTCCAACAACAGCTCAGGGCGATTTTTCTTGGTATAGATGTCAACCAATCCGCGAAAGCCGACGGCCGTGGGCGTCTTGGCGAGCAACTGCTTCAACAAGGCCTCGGCCTGATCCAGTCGTCCCGCTTCATGGTACTGATCGGCCAGGTAATAGCCCAAGGGCACATTGGTCGGATCAGCCGTATGCAGCGATTCCAAACGGCCGAGCAACTCCCCCTTCTTGCCGAGACTGGCAAGCACTTCGGCCAGTAGCCGGTAGGGGGCCACCCCTTCGGTCGTCAGATGCTGGTTGAAGTAGACCTGCAACCGCGTGAGGGCCTGATCAGGTTTGCCGGTCTTGGCATCGACCCGGGCCAAGTTGTAGCCCAGAAGCCCGTGGTTGGGAGCGAGGGCATGCGCCTTTTCAAAGGCCTGAATCGCTTCGTTCGGCCGGTTGGCCAAGAGGAAGCATTCGCCGATCAGGTTGTAGGTGGGGCCTGGCTCGCCCAGCAGAACCTTTCGGACTTCCTCGTCGAGGCCGTACTTTTTCGGATCGTCAAGGGCCTGGACGATGATCGCAAAGCAAGCGGCGGCCTTGTCGTACTGGTCGGCCAGATGATAGAGCCGCCCCATTTCCATTTGCAGAAGCAAATCGGCAGGCGTCTGCTTGGCTTTCTTCCGTACGGCGATTGCCTTCTCGTACATCGCCACGGCCTGGTTCCACTCGCCCCGCTCGGTCAGATAGATCCCAAGCCGGCGAAGAACCATCGGGTCCGTGTCCGCCATTTCGACGACCTTGAGCGCATAGCGGACGGCTTCCGCATGGCGTTCCAGACGGACCGCCAGGGGAACAATCGCCCGGGCGACGGTCACGGCCGTCGGATCGTGGCGCAGGGCGCGTTGATAGAGCCGGAGGGCCTCGGCATAGCGTTCTTGCTCCTCGAGCATCCGCGCGGCGGAAAAGAGCGAGAGTGCCTCGAGCCGTTCCTGTTCGGCTTCACTACGTGGCTTGAGCGGTTTGAGCAGTTCGGGCTTGTCGTCGAGGACGAGGGCCCTCGGAGTGACCCGTTCGGTAACTGCGGCCCCCCCCAGGCTGGCGCAGGCGACGACGACTCCTCCCAAAGCCATCCCGATCAGTCGTGCAAACGAACGTAAGCAACGCGGCACGAAAGTCCTCCGATCAACCGATATCAGCGGGGCTTGCGTTTGGCCAGCCCGCTGGAACCTGGTTCCTTGCCTGCTTGTTTCTTGCCCGAATCGGCATGCGACTTGTCTTTTTCCGCCACATCCTTTTTTTTGGCCGACGCTCCCTTCTTGGCCGCCGTGGACTTCTTCTTGGCAGCAGCATCTTTGGCTTCCGCCGCCGCTTTCTTCGGCGGCGTTTCCTTCTTCCGCTCGGCGGCCGGCTTAGCCTCCGTTTTGCGTTTTGCCGTGTCGTCCTTCGTCTCGCGGGGCTTCTTCTTGGCTGGCGCGCGTTTCGGGGCCGCCTCGACTGTCTCCGGCGGGGCGGCGGCTTGCAACGCCTCTTTCTCGGCTGCAGGTTTCTCTTCCGGCGGGGGAGGCGTCTCCTCGGCCACTTTGCGTCGTTTCGGCAACCGGTCGCGAGCCTCGGGGTTAATCTCCAGGAGAATCTGATGCAGTGCGGGGGCGTACGGATTGGCGGTGAAATCGGCACCAAGCTGATGGACCAGCGAGCCGAATTCCACCCCCTTCGGTTTGGCGATTGCCCGTTCCAAGCCAGCAACCACGCCGGTCTTCACCTCTTCGTCAGAGATCACGTCCAACACACGCAAGGCCCCCAACGTCCCGGCATCCAACGGGATGGAATGGCCGTTCAACGCCGCCTGAACCACATAGGCGGTGGTGAAGGGGGTCGAGCCTTTGAGCTTCATGAGCCGTTCCACGGCCGGCCCGAGGTTCACCTTGCGGAGTTCCTCCAAATCGAAGCTGTAGTTTGCCTCAAAGACGCTCTGCAAGCTCTGCTTCACCCGGTTGGCAGCCGCCATCGGTTCGGGCAACCGGCCCATTACCTCGGACAACTCGCGCACGGTGCTGACGCGGACCTCATTCCAGTCGAAGAAGTTGTGCACCAGAGCCAGAAACGATTCCTCGGCCACCTCGTAGTGGGCGTTCTCCAAACAACAGGCAAACAACAGATGTTCAAGCACCGAACGATTCGCGTCGGGCGTGACCACCTTGTAGTGTTTCTTGAGAACTTTCTGAATCTTGGCAAACTGAGCGGTGCGGCTGGGAGCGGACATGGCGGCTGATCTTGAAGGCAGGAAAGCGGATCCAGGAAGTGGAAGCGGACCGGCAAGGCGTCGGCCCGAACAGACGAAACGGCCTACGGACCAGGCGTTCCTACTGGCCCGTGTCCGACGCCTGAGCATCAGGAGGCCGGTCGGGGCGTTGGGCCCCGGGCTCCTCGACCGCCGACGCGTCGACGTCGTCATCAGTATCTTCAGACGCCGGTTCCCGGGGCAGGACCTCAGCCAGAATCTGCGCCACGGCGATCGACTTTTTCACCCCCTGGTCCAGCAGGAATTCCAGCCGGGGCGTGTAGCGCATGTCGATCCGCTTGGCGCATTTGGCCTGGAGGAAGCCGGCCGCGTTCTGCAACCCGCGGAGACTCAATTGCTGCCGCCTCTCATCGCCCATGATCGAGACGTGCACCTTGGCCTGGCGCAGATCGCCCGCGACCTCGACGTAAGTCACCGTCACATCGCGGATGCGTGGGTCATTCAGTTCGGTGAGGATGGCCATGCTGACCACTTCACGAATCGCCTCGGCGACTTTTTGAGCACGGCGGGATGTCATCGTTCCTCAGCTCACTTCCTGGGCCCCCTCCCCCGCCCTCGCGGGCGAGCGCGAGGCGAGCCGAGCACTAAAAGGTGCGGCGAATCTCTTCGATGCGGTAAGCCTCCAGGACGTCGCCTTCCTTCACGTCGTTGAAACCGGCCAGCTTGATTCCGCATTCAAACCCCTCACGGACTTCGCGTGAGTCGTCCTTCTCGCGACGGAGGGTATCGATCGCATAGTCGCCGATGATGCGGTTCTCGCGGATCACGCGGACCCGCCCGTCCCGCGCAACCAACCCCGAAAGCACGCGGCAACCGGCCACGGTTCCTACGCGGCTGATATGGAAGGTCTGCAAGACCAACGCCCGCCCCAGTTCCGCCTCGCGGCGTTCTGGTTTGAGCATCCCTTCCAGGGCTGCCTTCAGGTCGTCCGTCATCTGATAGATGATGTCGTAACGGCGAATCTGCACCCCCAGCCGGTCGGCCAGCTCGCGCGCCTTTTCATCGGGAACCACATTGAAGCCGACGATCACCGCATCCGAAGCGTCGGCCAGATGCACATCGCCTTCGGTGATCCCCCCGACCGTGGCTAACAAGGTCTTAATCTGAACCTCGGGATGTTTGAGCTTCTCCAGTTCCTTGCGAATCGCCTCAATCGACCCGCGCACGTCGGCACGGACGATGATGTTCAAAGTCTGGGCCTTGTTCTTCTCGGCCATCAGACGTTCCCGGAGATTCTCAAACGTCACATGGCTGATCCCGCCGGCCAATTCCTGCTGGCGGCTGCGGGCAGCCCGGCGCCCCGCGATCTGGCGTGCCTCGGCGATGTCTTTCAACACGTAGAAGCGATCGCCGGCACCGGGGGCCATGTCCAAGCCGGTGATGTTGACGGGCATCGAAGGCCCGGCATCCTGGTATCTCTTGTAGGGCGTCAGCGTGTCGTGCATCGCCTTCACGCGACCGTGAGCCGGTCCGCAGACGACGATGTCGCCGACATGCAACGTGCCCTTTTGAACCAAGATCTTCGCCACCACGCCGCGGCCCTGCTGGACTTCCGATTCCAGGCAAACCCCCGTAGCAGGCGCATGGGGATTGGCCTGATATTCATGGAGATCCGCCACGG
This sequence comes from uncultured Planctomycetaceae bacterium, assembly GCA_964558295.1. GTDB lineage: Bacteria > Planctomycetota > Planctomycetia > Pirellulales > Thermoguttaceae > JBDKTH01. The sequence continues at coordinate 43,066 of CAZLDQ010000002.1, forward strand.
TCAGCAGGGTTTCCAGAAGCTCGTCCACGCCCTGTCCGGTGATCGCACTGGTGCGAACAACTTCGGTGTCGCCGCCCCATTCGCTCGGCAACAGTTCGTTGGCGGCCAGTTCCTGGAAGATCCGGTCGACGTTCACTCCCGGCAAATCGATCTTATTCAGAGCCACGACGATCGGAACGCCAGCGGCGCGAGCATGACCAATTGCCTCTTCGGTCTGCGGCATCACGCCGTCGTCAGCCGCTACAACCAGCACGGCGATATCCGTAACATTCGCCCCACGGGCCCGCATCGCGGTAAAGGCTTCGTGCCCCGGAGTGTCGACGAACGAGATTTGCCGCCCGTCCTTCTCGATCTGGTACGCCCGAATATGCTGTGTAATGCCCCCCTTTTCAGTCGCCACCACGTTCAGACCGAGAATCCGGTCCAACAACGAAGTCTTGCCATGGTCGACATGTCCCAGGAAGGTCACAATCGGCGGACGCGGCTGGAGCGATTCCGGCGCGTCTTCGGCGAACGCGGCAACCAACTTTTCTTCTGGGTCCACTTCCTGGCGGAAGGTAACCTGCGCGCCCAACGCTTCCGCAAGGAGTTCGGCCGTGTCAACGTCAAGGTTGGCCGTAATGGTGGTCATCACCCCAAGTTCCAGCAACTTGCCCAAGACCTTCTGAACCGGAAGCCCAAGGGCCTCGGCAAAGCTGCGCACTGTACAGGGAAGTTCGATCACCACATTGCTCTTGCGCGGGGCCGCGGTACTGCCCGAGCCGGTTCGGCGAAGCTGGCGCGTCAGCGGGCGAGCCACCACGGTGGGAAGCTCTTCCTCTTCGCCTGCCTGGGCCCGGCGTGCACTCGCCGCACGTTTCCGTTTCAGTTGACGATGCTCACGTCCGCCCAGGCCGAACCCACCCTCATCTTCGCCGGTGAACGCCAGGTCGCGTCCGCCCCGCTTGGCTTTTTCTTTTTCTTTCCCCGTGACAATCAACGGCAGGTCTTCCGCCAGCCCGTCAGCAACGTCCTCTTCTTTGCCCCCCTTTTTCGAGGCTTTTCGCTTTTGTTCTTGCTTGCGGAGATGCTCAGAGAGCGGCTTACTCCCCGCTTTCGATGCGCGGATGGCATCCAAGGGGAGCTTCAAATCCGGCTTCTGAGGCGCCGGCTCGGCCGACTTGGAAGGCGTAGGCTGTTGCACGACGGGCATCGGCGCCAACTTAATCACCGGCCCGGTACGTTCCGGACGCTGGGGCCGTTCCGGCTTCGCCCCCTTCGACTTGCCTCCCCGCCCCGGCCGATCCAACCGATCCAGGACAGGAATCCGCTCGGGTCGCTCGAACCGTTCCGGCCGCTCCAGCTTCGGAAGCTCCGGCTTCTCCCCACCAGTCAACTTCGCGGCCACACCACGTTTGAGCGGTGGCTCCGGCTTCACGGGCGGCTCCACCACGACCGGCGGTTCCACCGGAGACGGCTCCGCCGCGGGCGGCTTTACGGCAGGCGGTTCCCCCGCAGGCGGCTTTCCGGCAGGCGGCTCTACGGCGGGCGCCACCACCGCGGGCTCCACGACCGCTGGCGCCGCCACCGCCGGCTCGACTGGGGCCGGTTCAACCTCAACGACAGGCTCAGGAGTCTTCGGGCTAACGGGCTCTGCCGGGGGCGTTACAACAACCGCCGCAGCCGGCTCCACCGGCTCTCCAACCGCCGGTCCCTTGCCGGTCGGCTTTTCCACCCTCCGATCCAGCACGGGAACCTTCTTGGAAACCGCCGCCCCAGGACTGAGGTAGTCTTCCCGTCGCACAACTCCGGGAGAGGAGGTTCCAGCTCGTCCCGCCGCCGCTTCCGCAGAGGTCTCGACACCAGCAGGACCAGCTTTCTTGCCACTGCCACTCAGAAAAGCCTTGATCTGCGCCACTTCCTCATCGGACAAGCTGGCCAGCGCAGACCCCTTCCCCGTGATACCGATCTTCGTACAGATTTCAACCAGTACCTTATTGTCGAGCTTAAGCTGTTTGGCTAACGAGTAAATGCGAATGGGCAACTCGACTCTCTCCCTTGGGCTCCGGCCCCGCTGTGTCGCACGGGCCGAACACCTGCAAACCTGTGCTATCCCTACATCGGCATGTTCTCCTTGTCCTCCGTCCGCCACCCACGCCGAATCGGCAGCGGCCCGAACCCTTCACGCAAACCTGCTCCGCCTACGCTTCCTCGCCAGGAACGTCGTCGGCAGCGCCCTCTTCCCCTGGAGGCAACACTTCGGAACTCGCTTCCGGTCCAACAAGTTCCTCGCCGGACGGCTCCACAAGCGTTTCTCCTTCGGGATCTCCCACCGAAGCCTCCGCCCCCCGCGGGGCCCCCCCGCGTCCGCGGCGCCCACCGCTTCGCAACTCGCCCTCCCCGTCTATCTCCGCCTGCCGCTGGCGGCGGCGTTCCTCGGCAGCCGCCTTTTCGGCCTCTGTCGCCTTGCTCTCCGCCTGCTCGATGATGTGATCCGCCTGCTCGCGTGTCAAGCCGCCCATCTGCATGAGATCCTCCGGTTCGATCACCGAAAGATCGTCATACGACAAGAACCCTTCCCCCACGAGACGATCCGCCAAATCATCGGTCATCCCGTCAATGGCCCCAAAACCACCCAACGCCCGCTCGAGTTGCTCATCCAACTCGTCGCGCGTCATGATTTCAATGTCCCAGCCGCACAGTTTGCTCGCCAAACGGACATTCTGCCCTCGCCGGCCAATCGCCAGCGACAACTGATCCTCACGCACCAGCACAATCGCCCGCCCCAACATCTGGCAGAGAATCACCTCTTCGACCTCCGCCGGCTGCAAGGCATTGGGGATCAGCACCTGCAAATCATCGCTCCACCGGACAATGTCGATCCGTTCGCCTGCCAATTCATCGACGATATTCTTGATCCGGTTGCCGCGAACCCCAACGCAAGCCCCCACGCAATCAACGCGCTGGTCCGTACTGCTGACGGCGACCTTGGTGCGATAGCCGGGCTCCCGCGCCATGGCCTTCACCTCGATCACCCCGTCGGCGATTTCCGGAATCTCTTGCTCGAACAGGCGCTCTACCAAGTGAGCACTGGTCCGACTCAGGACGATCTTCACCCGATTCCCAACCTTCCGGACATCCGCAATCGTCGCCCGCACCCGCTCGTTGGCATGATGCGACTCCCCCGGAATCTGCTCCCCTTTGGGAAGGACCGCCTCGACATTGGGCAATTGCACCGTGGCCGCCCCCCCTTCATACCGCTGCACCACGCCCGTGACCAATTGATCCCGCTGCTCAAGATACTCCTCGAACAGCGCATCGCGCTCCGCCTCGCGCATCTTTTGGATCATCACCTGCTTGGCCGTTTGAGCCATGATGCGTTCGGCGATCTCTTCGGGAGTCATGGCGACTCCGTTGTGCGTCCCGGAAATGGCACCGGTCTGACGATCTATTTTGATGACGATCTCCGCATCTTCGCCGTAGCGTTTCTTGGCGGCCGTCACCAAGGCGGATTCGATCCCCAGAAACACGATTTCTTTGTCGATATTCTTATCGCGGTGGATCGTGTCAACATACCGCAGCACATCGCTCGGATTCATCGACTTCTGCTTTCCTCCACCCGGGAATCTCCCGTCCTTGAATCACCAAACCCCGAGACACTGCCTCTTTACACAACACTACCCACTTCCCATGGCCAGCTACCGGCCTCGCGTGCCGATGAGCAAAGAATAGCTCACCACCTTCCCTCCCCCACAAGAAGGAGAGGGCCGCCACGAAGCCACCAGCACGACCACAGATCAGTGGGCTACGTAATCTGGTAAAGATACTGATCAGATCGGAGGGTGTCAAGTCAGCATTACGTTTTATCCCCCCGCAAAGCGGAGAATGCGACGCGATAACCCCCGTATTAAGAAGCCCACGTCAGCGTGTCCAACGACAAGCCCCACGTGGCCAGCCGCTTTCAAGCGAACGCCCGCACCCCCTACCCCCCATACCGGGCAACCAACACCGCGCTAGCTTGCCCCTGCGGCGTGACATTCAGATTCACAAAACTCTCCCCTGGACTGACGGAATCGTCTACCACCACCGCCAAGGGACATTCCGGATCCGGCGTCTCATAGTTGAGCACCGGGAACAAACGGTCCTGCCCAAACGCCAACACACTGGCGATCAACTCCACCATCCCGCTTCCCGCCCCGAGGTTACCAAAGCAACTCTTGGCAGCCACAACCGGGACCGGCTTGCTCCGCCCGCCAAAGACCGCATTAATCGCCCGCGATTCTTCCACATCGCACGTGCGAGAACTCAATCCGTGCGCATGCACATGCCCGACCGCGTCCGCCGACACTCCGGAGCGTTCCAACACGGCAGTCAGGACGTTCTTCATGGCCACATCACGCCGGGCCTGTCGCCTGCCATCGGTCGCCGCACTCGACGCCCCGCCGAGCACCTCCGCATAGATCGTAGCCCCTCGCGCGCGTGCCGACTCGAGTTCTTCAAGAATCACCACGCCAGCCCCTTCCCCTAAGACCATCCCCTGACGCTGCAAGTCAAAAGGCCGACTCACCCGCGCCGGTTCCCCATTGCCCGACGCCACTTCTTCCTGTCGCACGGCATGCAGCATCTTCATCGGATGCAACCGCGTCCCCGTCGCTCCGCAGAGCATCACATCCGCCCGACCGCGAACAATAATCTGCGACGCCTCCGAAAGCGTCAGCGCGGGACTTGCCTCCCGCAAGGTGATCGAATTACTCGGCCCACGAAGATCGTTGTAGATGGCAATGTGACTCGCCGGCATATTCGGCAGGTACTTCAGCAGCCAAAGCGGAGACATCTTCGGCATCCCCTGGGTTGCCCAGCGATCGAACTCAAACCGCCCTTCCCCATCAAGGCAACTGCGCACCCCTTCGGTAAAATCCTCGGCCAGCGTGATCATGTAGTCGCTGCCAAAGGAGACGCCCGTTCGCTGTGGATCAAACGCGCCAGACACCAAACCCGCGTGCTGCAATGCCAATTGGGCCGCCGCGACCCCCATCTGGCACTCCCGACACATCACCTTGAGCCCTTTGCGCAGGGCCTTCTTCACCTCTTTTTCCAACGGCCCAAAATCGTCGATATCGCCGGAAAATTGCCGTGCTTCCGCCCCCACCGCGACCGGGAACACCCCGGCCGGCGCAGCAGTCAGCGGCCCAACACCACTCTGCCTGGTCGACAAGGCCTCCCATAGGGCCTCCGTACTGTTACCGACTGGGCTAACCAGTCCCATCCCGGTAATCACGACCCTCCGTCGTATCGAACTCATAACGCTCCGTTTCTCTTCCTACGCGTGCGGCTTGGCAGGATCAGCCCCTGTTTAGTCGCGGCATTTTAACCAGTTTGCGGGAACCCGTCGAGCGATAAACAGAGGAGAGACGCACCCCTCGGTGGAGCTATGCGTCGCAAGACAGGCGTCCCGCACCTCCGAATTCACTTCCCCCATCCCGCGCAAGCCACGGCGACTCGCCTCAGTTGTTGCCACGGTAGGTCCCCATCGTCGTCGCCCCCGTCTGTGTTACCCGGGCCGCCTGACTGCCGCTCCCTTTGCTTTCCACGAAGACCAGCAGATCAGCGCGTGCCGGCCCCGTGGGCAAGGGCAACGGAATGCCCGGCAGCACCGAACGTCCATCGGCCGGAACAGGCAACGGCACCACCCCCATACTAACTAACAACACCTTATCGACCGGCCAACGAAACCGCTCATGAAAGTGAAAACTCGTCAACTGCGGCACTTCGATTTTTGTCCGCTGCCGTGGCGCGACGGTCGAGGACACGTCCAACACGACCGGAACCAGCTTTTCCACCTGATCCACATTGCACTTGATTGTCGCATCGATCATCCGGCCGTCAACCGACAACAGCGGGCTGAACTCCAAGGCATACCCCTCATCGACCTGCGAGACCTCCGGCTCAAATCCCGGCCAGACGTCCGCCCTCGCCACCACGTTACGCACATAACTCCGCGCTCGCCTCGCCGAAACGACGGTCGACTGCCCATTATTCACCGCTAAGTCGGGTGAACTATGCTCGCGGAAGTCGGTCCGACGCCGAAGCTCCGCCAACAGAATGGCCGCCCTTTCGCGTTCCACAAGCCACGCCTGAACCCCAGGAGTCTGCACCTGCACCGCCTGAAGCAACCCCTGCGCGCGTGCGCGCCAGTTCGGATTATCCAACGTGATCACATGCAAGCTAAATGCGTGAGTCTCCGCTTCACTCGAGACAAACCGGTCGACGATATCGGCAACCACCGCCTGCATTTCAGGCGTGTGGTACACGACCAGCTTCCGTGGCGTCACACTGAGAATCGCCAGCGGATCGCCGTGCCACGCCTCATAGCCCGTTTCGCGGAGAATCCAGTCCACAATCGCCTGTTCCGGCCGGTTCGTCGACGTAACTCGAAGTGTGTACGGGCTGATATCATATTCCCGCCAGAGCTGCCCACGGTCATTCGGCAACGTCCCATTGCCGTTCGTCACGCGTGCGAGCGTGCGGCGAGGTTCGCCCCCGACCGCCTCCCGCGGCGCTGACGCCGGAGCGGCCGCGGGCGAAGTACTCCCACTTTTCGGCGCGACCGGATCAACCGCCAACGCAGCCGCCGAATGAACCGAGCCGTTCTCCGTCGCCGTAACCCGCCAGCCTCCATCGACCGTCCCACCGCCGGACGCGCCGCCTTGCCCCCAGGCCGGCCAACAAAGACCGACGACTATCCACATCATTCCCAGTCTGAACGCCGGTATCCGCATACTCCAGCCTCCGTGCCGAAGCTCCCGCACCCTGTGTTCCACAAAGAGCCGGCAGTATAAGGAGATAAGCCAACCGGAGCAAGAGCGATGCCCCCAGCCCCGCCGCGACGGGGACGGGCGGTCAACCAAGCGGGCAGCAACCTCGCCGGGCCACCCAATCAAGACGCGCAGCCGGCGAGCCAAGCTCCCCGGCTGCGTATTCCGATTGCCAGGCACGCGCCTAGCGCCTGCCGTTGCGCAGACACCCCACGACCAACGACGCGTTATGGCCGCCAAAGCCGAAGCTGTTCGACAAAGCGGCCGAGATCTTCCGCTCCCGGGCCTGATTCGGCGTGTAGTCCAGATCGCAAGCCGGATCCGGATTCTCGTGGTTAATCGTCGGCGGAATCACCCCCCGTTTTAACGCCAACACGCTCAACACCAGCTCCACCCCACCACTCGCCCCAAGCATGTGGCCGAGTTGACTTTTGGTACTGGAGACACTCACCGCGTGGGCATGTTCTTTGAACACCGACTTGATCGCGACCGTTTCGGCTTGATCCCCGAGGGGTGTGCTCGTGCCATGGGCGTTGATATACCCGATCTCACTCGGATCGAGCTCCGCATCACGCAGAGCCATCTCCATCGCCTTCGCGCCGCCAACGCCATCTTTGTCCGGCTGCGTTATATGACTCGCATCCGCACTGACCCCATAGCCGAGCAACTCTGCGTGGATCGTCGCGCCCCGGCGTTTGGCATGTTCCAACTCTTCCAGCACCACAATCCCGGCACCTTCGGACATCACAAAGCCGTCGCGATCGCGATCGAACGGGCGACTCGCGCGCGCCGGATCGTCATTGCGTTCGGAAAGCGCACGCAATGCGCTGAACGCACTGATCGCCATCGGCGTCACCGCCGCCTCGGTCCCACCAGAAATAACCACGTCGGCCGCACCGTGCTGAATCAACCGCAAAGCATCGCCAATCGCGTTTGAGGCGCTGGCACAGGCCGTCGACACAACCTGATTCGGACCATAGAGGCCGTACTGGATGGAGATCTGTGCACTAGCCGCGTTGGCCATCAACTTCGGAATCGTAAACGCGGAGACTTTGTCAGGCCCCTTCTCCAGAAGCCGCGTGTGCTGCACTTCAATCTCATACAGCCCACCAATCCCCGAGCCAAGGATAACGCCACACCGGTTCGGATCCTCCTTGGAGAAATCCAAACCGGCGTCCCTAATGGCATCCATGGCCGCGACCAGCGCAAACTGCGTAAAGCGATCGAGGCGTTTGGCCTCCCGGGGCTCGACATAACCCTCGGTCGACCAATTGCAGATCTCGCCCCCGAACCGCACGCGATATTTCGACAAGTCGAACCCCTGAATGGTCCGAATGCCGCATTCGCCGTTGCAGACCCGGGTCCAGAGGTCGTCAACCTTGCAACTCAGCGAGGTGACGACCCCCAAGCCGGTAATGACGACGCGCTTTTTCATGGAAGTTCGTCGGGAGTCTGTTCCTTTTTACCGGATCCGTCGACGGCCGCCGAAATGTGATCGACCGCCTGCCCGACCGTCTGAATCTTCTCGGCGGCATCATCCGGGATGTTAATATCAAACTCTTCTTCGAGTTCCATCACCAACTCCACCGTATCCAGGGAGTCGGCACCCAGATCGTTGACAAAGTGTGTCTCACGGGTGATCTGATCCTTGCTCACACCGAGCTGATCAGCGACGATCTCAATGACGCGTTCTTCAACTGAGGCCACCGTAAAGGTCCTCCTCCGGTTTACCACTCTTCCAATTGGGGAAATTTACCCCGCCAAATCTACCAAACCGAGCAGACCCCCGAGAGGGTCCAAACCCCACGCTTTACCCCTTTTCCTGACAACGCAACAACAATAGCGACTTTTCCGAACCGTGTCTATATCTTCCGACGGCGTGTCCTAGGAATCTTGCGGAGTTTGTACACGCTAGACCGTCAGGCCACCATCGACAACCAGAACATGCCCGGTAATGAAGCTCGCCGCTTCACTGGCCAGAAAGAGCACGGCGTCAGCCACATCCTGCGGCTCGCCCAATCGCCCTAAGGGGGTCTCCTTCTTTATTCCCTCAAGCATCTCTTCGCCCAACGCCGCGGCCATTTCCGTGGCAATAAAGCCGGGAGCCACGGCATTAACCGTAATATTCCGGCTCGCCAGTTCCTTGGCCGTGGTATGCGTCAGACCGATCACGCCCGCCTTCGACGCCGAATAGTTCGCCTGGCCAGGATTGCCCATCAGTCCGGAAACGCTGGCAATATTGATGATTCGACCTCGCCGCGCCTTCATCATAGGACGTGTCGCCGCGCGCGTGAACAGGAAGGTACCCTTGAGGTTAATCGCGATTACAGCGTCCCACTGATCGTCCTTCATTCGCATGAGGAGATTGTCGCGGGTGATCCCAGCATTATTGACCAGAATATCCAGCCTGCCAAGCTTCTCGACCACTTCCTCGACGACTTGGTTAACCCGTTCGCTATTGGTCACATCGCAGACAAACGCCTCCGCGGTGGCCCCCGCCGCCCGGAGATCCTCGACCGCCTGGGCTAAGGTCTCTGGATTCACGTCGACACAAGCGATTTTCGCTCCAGCCGCCGCGAGCGTCTCCGCCACGGTCCGGCCAATTCCACGCGCCCCGCCGGTAACCAGTGCCACTTGCCCGCTCAAATCGGCAGTAATTCGACGCTTGCTTCCGCTGCTCATACCTGTTGGCCTTCCTTCTCTTAGACTTCCACGCTCTGGCAAGCGATCTTTCGGTCAATTCGTCGCAGCAGCCCACGCAGTACCCGACCCGGCCCAATCTCGTAGAACTGATCGAAGCCCTGATCCAGCAAGTAGCGCATCGAGTCTTCCCAGCGGACCGGGGAAAGAATCTGCTTGATCAAGAGCTGCCGGATCTCCTCCGGATCGTCATGCGGCCGGGCATCGACATTCGAGATTACCGGGATCTTTGGCGTGTGAATCTCCACCTCAGCCAGGGCCTCGGCCAGCCGCTCATCAGCCGGACGCATGATCTGCGTGTGAAACGCCCCAGCTACGGCCAGCGGCACAGCCTTCATCGCCCCCATCTTTGGAGCCAATTCTGCTGCCCGCTCACACGCGGCATTCGTGCCAGAAATCACGATATTCCCCGGGCAAAGGAGATTGGCAACTTCAAGAATCTCCCCCTCCCGCGCCTTCTCGCACAGCGTCTCTACCTCGATTCGCTCGAGCCCCAGAATACTAACCATGCCGCTGGGCGTGGCATCGGCCGCCTGCTGCATAGCCGCCCCGCGTTTCTGCACGATGGTCAACCCGGCCTCGAACTCCAAAACTCCGGCAAAGACCATCGCCGTATACTCGCCCAAGCTGAGACCTGCTGCAGCTTCGCAAGAGAGGACCACATCGGGCGACTCGTTACGCAACCACTCGAGCGCCGCCAGACTGGTGACAAACAGCGCCGGCTGGCTGATCACTGTCGAGTCGAGCTCTTCGGCAGGCCCTTCAAAGCAGAGCTTCGCCAGATCATAGCCAAGGACTTCACTGGCACGATCATACAAACGCCGCACGCTGGGAAGCCCGTCGGCGAGCCGACGCCCCATCCCGACCACCTGAGCCCCCTGTCCGGGGAATAGAAACGCGATTCGGCCCACCGATTCCCACCCTATTCAGCTTCTTCGATGACCTTCCGACCCATATAGTGGCCGCACTTCGGGCAAACCACATGCGACGGAATCGCTGTGCTGCACTCGGCGCAATACATCAACTCGCGGGGCTTCTTCGCATCGTGCGCTCGGCGCGATCCCGTCCGAGCATTCGATTGTCTGCGTTTTGGGACTGCCATTTTCTCTCTCAGTTCGTTCCACGAGGCAGCCACCCCGAGCGGGGCAGCCCACCTGGCAAAATCAAGTGTATTTGAAACTGATCATCCTAGTCTTGCTAGCCCCATCTGTCAACTGACCCATACTTAAAGACGTTGATTCGGCTATTACCGGCAATTCCTGCACTTTTGTTACAAGCTGCCCCTAGCAAGTTCCGCTTTCCCACAAGCAACGCCTCCCCTTCCATCCAAGCTAATTTATACCCAACCTCGATAGGGGCGAACTCAAGCCCCCCCCAACCTGGACACGCCAACAACAACCACAAAAAAATCCCCTGGCCCCGCCAAAGAAGTAGGACCAGGGGATGAGCAATTCAAGTACCTCAAGACTCCCCCCGACTAAGGCCGCAAGCGGCTAGCCGCCCAACTGGGCCGCAATCGCGTGCCGGGCGACTTCGAGGGCCTGGGGCAATTTCTCGGCATCCTTACCGCCGGCCTGAGCCATGTCGGGTTTGCCGCCCCCCCCGCCCCCCCCGTCCGTCGCCCCCCCCGCCCCCCCCGTGCCGGCATGGGCCCCCTTGTCGACTAAGTCACGGCTGACGCCGGCCACCAGCAGGACCTTGCCCTCTTCCTGCCGACTGCCGAGCAATACGGCTACCGGGGCCACCTTGCGCCGCAACTGATCGATGATGTCACGCAGCGCCTGAGGCGTCGCTTCAGGGATCTCGGCCACGATCACTCGGGCACCAGCCACTTGGCCGGCGCCGGCGATCAGTTGCTCGATGCTCACCGGCCCGCCTTTGGGTCCCGCGGCTACTTGCTTCTTAAGCTGGCGTACTTCCTTGCTCAGAGCCTCGACCCGCGACGGAATCTCCTCGACCGGAATCCGCAAAATGGCCGACGTCTTAGCCACCACAGCCTCACTACGCCGCACCTGTTCCAGTGCGGCCGGCCCCGTCAAGGCCGTAATACGACGTGTTCCCGCCGCTACGCTCTCCTCGGCGATGATCTTGAACAGCCCGACCTGGCCGGTGTTGTCCAAATGCGTGCCGCCACACAGTTCTTTGCTAAACTCACCGGCGGAAACGACGCGAACCACGTCCGGATACTTCTCGCCGAAGAGCATCATCGCCCCGGTCGCACGCGCTTCGGCCAAAGGCATGTTCTTCGACACCACCGGCAGGGCAGCCATCACCTGCGCGTTCACTTCATCCTCGATCTTGGCCAACTCGTCCGCACTGACCGCCGACGGATGCGAGAAGTCAAACCGCAACCAGTCGCGATCGACTTTGGAGCCTTGCTGCTGGGCATGCTTGCCCAGGTACTTCTGCAGGGCGTAGTGCAGGAGATGCGTGGCCGAGTGGGCACGGCGGATTCCCTGACGGCGTTCGCCATTCACGCAGGCCGACACAACCGCGCCGAGCCGCAGCACTCCCTCGCGCAGATGGCCACGATGAAGAGTCAGACCGCCGTCAACCTGAGTGTCGCAGACCTCGAAGCGGAACCCTTTCCCAACCAATTCCCCAGCATCCCCCACCTGACCGCCCATTTCGCCGTAAAACGGAGTCCTGTCGAGGACGACCGTCACCGGGTGCTCGTGATCGACTTCGTCGAGTTGATCGCAGAGTTGATTGCTGGCGATGATTCCCAGGATTTTAGCGCCGTCGACGCGGCACGTCTCATAGCCGACAAAGGTCGTCGCATGGACCGCTTTCTTCAGCGTGTCGACCGGACCGGAGGTGAAGACATCCACCACCTGCCCGCCGCCGGACTCAATCCCGTGGCGTTCCATCGCCTGCCGATAGCCCTCCCAATCAAACAGCAGATTCCGCTCGGCGGCCATCGCCTCGAACAATTCCGGCGGGAAACCGTGGGTCTGGTACATCGAGGCCGCCTCCTCGCCGGAGACGACCCCACGGCTTTCCTTGGCCATCTGCTCGAAGACCCGCTCGATGTGATTCAGGCCAGCGTCGATCGTTCCCAGGAAGTTCTCTTCCTCAGCCCGAATCACCCGCGCGACTCGCTCGGTCGTTTCCTGCAGTTCCGGATACGGCGTCTTCATCATCTCGGCCACGACCGGTACCAGCTTGTAGAGGAACGGCTCGCGCACGCCCAGTTGGTGACCGTCGAGCACGGCGCGGCGCAGCAGCCGGCGGATGACATACCGTTCTTCCTTCGGCCCCGGCATCACATTCTCATGGATCGCAAACGTGCCGGCGCGCACATGGTCGGTAATCCGGCGCAAGCGCCGCCCCGCTTCGGTCTCCGCCTCATAGCGTACGCCGCAAACCTCGGCGGCCGCCTCGACAATCGGCCGGAGGATATCAATATGGAAGTTCGTCTCCACCCCCTGCAACACGGAGACCATCCGCTCGAAGCCCATCCCCGTATCGATGTTCTTACTCGGCAACGGCCGAAGGTTATTGGGCGGCGCCCCGACCCGGTTGAACTGGGTGAAGACGAGGTTCCAAACCTCCACGCTGCCAGCCGCCGTTTGAACGTAGATCTCGCTGCACGGCCCGCAAACGCCGTCGGGCCCTTGGCTCGGGGCATTAGCCGGCCAAAAGTTCTCCCCCTCGTCGAGCCGCGCGACCCGTTCGACCGGTAGCCCGATCTCGTTGGTCCAGATCGCCGCGGCCTCATCGTCGTCCAAGTAGACGGTCGCCGAGAGCCGGGCCGGATCGAGCCCCAACCATTTCTTGCTGGTCAGAAACTCCCACGCCCAATGAATCGCTTCACGTTTGAAATAGTCGCCAAAGCTGAAATTCCCGAGCATTTCAAAGAACGTGTGGTGATACGGCGTGCGGCCGACGTTCTCGATGTCGCCAGTGCGCAAACACTTCTGGCACGTGGTTGCCCGGGTAAATTCCAACTTGCAGCGTCCGAGGAAGTGATCCTTGAACTGGTTCATGCCGGCAGGAGTGAACAGGACGGAGGGGTCCCAACGGGGCACCAGCACATCACTCGGCCGACGGACGCAGCCTTTGGTCTCGAAGAAACTCAGGTATTTTTCACGCAGTTCGTCAGCTTTCATCGTTTTCGTCGTCTGGGGGCATTGATGGACCGAATTCCACATGATATCGGCTGTTTCCGCCGCTGAAAAGGCAGGAAAAGGGCGGATAACCCCCAGCCACAGGGGCACTCAAGAAGAGATGGCAACGGGCCGCTCGGTTCGGCCACCGTCAGAAACGTGGTGAGGGCCCCGCGTCCCCTGACGGGCAGCCCAAGAACGACTCCTAAGTCTGAAACGCGGAAGCTATTCTTCAACCGCCTCTCAAGATCCCGGCCCGATCGTCCGAACCACGTTTGCTTCAAGCCCCTCCGAGAGTGTGACTTGCACCGGGCCGGTCTTGCCCGCCACGGCCGCCTGAAATTCCCGTGGATTGTGAATCCGCACCCGATCAACCTGGGTGATCAGGCTCTTTGGACGCAAACCGGCGTCCCAGGCCGGGGACCCTTGTTCGACTTCCGTCACCACCACCCCGTCATCAAAATCCGGCATGCCCAACGCCGCCTGGGCCTCGGCATCAATCGCCGCCGTGGGATAATCCACTCGGGCCCCCCGCCAGCCGGGAGTGGGGGAGGTCACGATTTTCTTACCCCGTACGGGAAACTTGGTCAGCACGACGTCGATCCCCTGTTTTTTCCCCTCACGAACCACGTCTAAACGTACGGTCGACTCGACCGGATGCCGCCCCACCTCCAAAACCAACCCGTCCGCATCGAATACACGCGTGCCATTGACCGCAACGATCAAATCCCCTTCCCGAAGCCCAAAACGCTCGGCCGGCGTGCCACGCACGATCCCTTGAACCCGGCACCCCTGCACCCCTTGTAGAAGCTCCTGGGCCGCAAGGTTGCTAGGTCGAACGCCCAACAACCCATACTCCACCTCGCGCCCTTGCTTGAGGATCTCCACAACCCGGCGCATTGTGGCGTCCACGGGAAAGGCATAGCCTGCGGCCTGCTCGTACCCGGCCATGGCTGCCAACGAAGTCGTCAACCCCACCATCTCGCCCTTAAGATTCACCAGCGCCCCACCGCTGGTGCCCAAAGTCAGCTTCGCATCCGTCTGAATCAAGGTGCCAAAATGATGCAGGGTGCTTTTGCCTCCGGCGTCGACTTCGTCAGGGCTCAACGGGGCCTTACGGGCCAAGTTTGACACGATTCCCCAACTTGCACTGGCCTGGCCATCTCGGGCAATCGCATAGGGATTTCCCAAGGCAATCACAATCTGCCCCTTTTTCAGTCCGGCGGCATCGCCAAACGTGATCGGCGTCAAGTCCGTGGCATCAATAGCCAATACAGCCAGATCGCTTCGCGGATCGGCCCCCTTGACCCACGCCCGATAGATCTTGCGATCCGGGGTCGTCACGTAGTAATCGTTATCTTCCCCCAAGGCATGATAAGCCGTAAGAATCAACCCCTGGCGATCCACGACAACGCCCGTGGCAAAATCGCTGGGAACGAAATCAGCGTCCATCGGCTTGGCCGGACTGGCAGGCGAAATCCGCCGGCCAAACGGATCAGGCCGAAACTCCAAGCCAAAACTCTCTCCCGGCCGATCCTTGGGCACACGCGCAATCGCAACCACCGACTTCTCCGCCGAGGCGATCACGTCGGCAAGCGTTTGCTCCATCGTCGTTGCAAAGCCAACTGCCGGCTTGGCGGGGGTAATCACCTCCTCGGCCAATGCCCCGCCCACCAAAAATCCGCCAAGGCCCAAGGCCCAGACAAAGGAGAGAAGCATGCAACGTGCCATAATGCAAACCGAAGCTCGGGGGATGCGGGACAGAATGGAAGTCGACGCTCTCGTCCAATTATAAAGCCCCAAGACGACGACAAAACACTCGCACCACCTAAAAGGAGCGCGTTACGAACAAGAAGGGAGAGGGGAGACGACAGCGCCCCGCTGCTTAGAGGGGACGCTTCGCCACACAGCGGCGTCTATTCCCCCCCTTCTGCCTCGCCCCCCTCATCGTAGTCCGAAGCCATATGACCGCCCGCAGCCATGATCTTGTCGCGCAGTTCCTCGACAAGCTCGGGATGCTCTTTGAGATAGAGGCGAACCTTTTCGCGTCCCTGCCCGAGTTGCTCGTCCCCATAGCGGAACCAGGCCCCGACGCGAGCGATCAGCTTCTGCGCCATGGCCAAATCGAGCACGTCGCCTTCGTAGCTGATGCCGTCGCTGTGCATCATGTCGAACTCACAGCTGCGGAACGGCGGGGCCACCTTATTCTTGACCACCTTCGCCTTAACCCGCTGGCCGACCACCTCTTCGCCGTCTTTGATCGCGCCGATCCGGCGCACGTCGATTCGGCACGAGGCATAAAACTTCAGGGCCCGACCACCGGGCGTGGTTTCAGGCGAGCCGAACATCACGCCGATCTTCTCGCGAATCTGGTTGATGAAAATCACCGCCGTCTTGCTCTTGGCAATCGCCCCGGTCAGCTTGCGCATCGACTGGCTCATCAAGCGAGCCTGCAACCCGACAAACGATTCACCGATCTCGCCATCCAGTTCCTTCTGGGGAACGAGCGCAGCCACCGAGTCGACCACGATCACATCGACCGCGTTCGACTTGATGAGCATTTCCGTGATATGCATGGCCTCTTCGCCGCTCGACGGCTGGCTGACCAGGAGGGTTTCCAGGTCAACCCCCAGTTTTTTGGCCCAACTGGGATCAAAGGCATGCTCAGCGTCGACGAACGCGGCGATGCCCCCCTTTTTCTGTGCCTGGGCTACCACATGAAGGGCAAGGGTCGTTTTTCCGCTCGACTCCGGCCCAAAGATCTCCACAATCCGTCCCCGCGGGATCCCCTGCCCGCCCAGAGCCAAGTCCAACGAAAGACTCCCGGTGGGAATCCCGGCGATCTGGACGGCTTTGTCCTCGCCCAGGGCCATGATCGCCCCTTCGCCAAACTGTTTCTCGATCTGCGCGACGGTGTTTTTCAGCGTCGGGTTGGCATCCAACACCGACTTGACGCTCTTGCCCGCCCCCTTGGCGGCTGGTTTGCTGTCACGCTGCGTCTGTTTCTTGGCCATTTGCCCATTCGCCCTTGTTTTGGTGGAATTGATCATGCACCCAACCCCTCTCTTGAAAGAGTCCCCGGACATCGCCCACCGCGGGACGGAAGGACGTGGCCGATTACCTGACACGAAATTGCTGAACGCATGTTTAGTATACGTGCGTCCACCATCTCTTTCAAGAGCTGCTGCCCACGTCCCCCCCGGATTGATCGGCTCAGCGGTTCGCAAGCCTCCGTCCTCCGGTGAGAACGCCACAGCTTCCTGCGCCCCTTGATCTTACCCCTCCACGCCGTACTTGCCGAGGGGTGCTGACAAATCTGCCGGAGGGCGACGCCGGAGCAATCAACCGCCCAACGCAGCGCGGCCCAGTGGATCGTAAATGGGCCCGGTCCGGGTCAAGGTACTCGAAAAGATGATCACCTCATCAATGGGCGTGCGCCCCACTTCCAGATCGGCATACTCTTCGAGCAACCGGCTCAGATCCGCCAGGGCCGGTCCACGTTCCGTGCGGACACGTCCCAAGGTCAAGTGGGTTTGGAACCGGCGTCCCTCCTTGCGAAATCCGGCCTGAAGCAGTTCGTGATCCAACCGGCTGGCCAAATCGGCCATCTGCTCCTCCCCTGCCCCGCCGCCAAACCAGATTGTGCGCGGCCGGTGAATGTTGGGAAAGGCCCCCACGCCGCGAATCTCCAGGTCAAACGGTTCGACATCTTTCACCGCCCGGGCAACCGCCTTGCAGACCTCATAGGTCTCCGACAGCCCCACATCACCGAGGAACTTGACCGTCAGGTGCATGTTCTCCGGTTCCACCCATTTCACCTCGACCGGCACCTCCCGGAGCTTGTCGATCACCTCGACCGCTCGCCCCGTGATCGCCGCGTCAATTTCTACTGCAATGAAGGTGCGAATGTTTTGCGACATGGTTTGCTTTCAGTACACGGTGGGCAGTGGGATAATCGTCGGCGTCGCTCCATTGCGCAAGCCCCACTCTCCCCACTCCCTAAAACGTCAGCATCTGGCGATACTCGCTCATCCGCTTGTCGAGATCAGCGCGGCTGATCGCCTGGAGGCGATCGAGGCTGAAATCTTCGACAGTAAAACTAGCAACGAGCATGCCATAGGCCATCGCTTCCTTGAGGGTCTTGGGCTCGAAGTTGCCTTTTTCGGCCAGGTAGCCCATCATCCCGCCGGCAAAGCTGTCGCCAGCCCCCGTGGGATCGACGACCCGCGCCGTGGGAAAGGCGGGCAGCACGTAGGTCTCATGCTTGCCGAAAAACATCGCGCCATGCTCCCCTTTCTTGATCACCACAAACGACGGCCCCATCTCGCGAACCAGGTTTCCGGCACGGACCAGGTTATCCTCCCCGGTGAGCAGTCTCGCCTCGCTATCGTTGAGCACCAGCCCGTCGATCCGGCGCAGCAGTTCTCGGAGTTCCTCGGGTTCGGTGCGGATCCAGAGGTCCATCGTGTCGGCCACGACCAGCGACGGCCCCTGGCATTGATCGAGAACCTTGAGTTGCGTCTTGGTTGAGCCGTTGGCCAGAAAAAGGAACGGGCAGCGGCGGAACGAGTCGGGCAGAATCGGGTCGAACTGTTCCATCACGTTCAGATGGACTTCGAGCGTGTCGCGGTCGTTCATGTTCGCGTGGTACTTGCCCCGCCAGCGAAAAGTCTTGGCGCCCCGAATCACCTGGAGGCCGGCCGTGTCGATGTTCCGCGACTGCAAGAGCTTCGTGTGCTTCTCGGGCCAGTCCTCGCCGACCCCAGCGACCAACCGCACGGGCGTGAAGTAGCTCGCTGCATAGGAAAAGTAGACCGCCGACCCGCCAAGGATGTTTTCACGTGTCTCGCGAGGCGTTTCCACACTGTCCAGGGCAACCGACCCAACCACCAAAAGCGGCATGAAACCTTCCTTTCACTGGGAACTGGGACGCACAAGCTGGTCGGCGGAGCATTCCGGGAATCCCCGCCCAATCATCACATTTTCCGACACAAAACCCGGGGCGGCTACCCCTTCGCCTTCTCCGACTTTTCGATCTTGGCCCAGGTGTCGACCAACGACACGGTCCGGTTGAACACCAGAGCCCCCGGCTTCGAATCCGGATCCACGCAGAAATAGCCCAATCGCTCGAACTGGAAACGATCTCCCGGCTTGGCCTCGGCGACACTCGGCTCCAGCCACGCTTGCGGCAGAATCTCCAGGGAGTTGGGATTCAAGTTGTCGTGCCAATCGCCCCCTTCGGGCAAGTCGTAGGGATCGGGTTTGAGGAACAAGTTGTCGTAGAGCCGCACCTCGGCCGCCACGGCGTGCTGGGCCGAAACCCAGTGGATCGTGGCCTTCACCTTCCGGCCGTCCGGCGAGGAGCCGCCGCGCGTAGCCGGATCGTAGGTGCAGCGCAGCTCGACCACTTCCCCGGTGGCCGGATCCTTGACCACATCCTTGCAGGTGATGTAATACCCGTAGCGGAGCCGCACTTCCCGACCCGGAGCCAGGCGGAAGAATTTTTTGGGCGGGTCTTCGCGGAAATCGTCCTGTTCGATATAAAGCACGCGGGAGAAGGGCACCTTGCGGGTCCCCATGCTTTCGTCTTCCGGATTATTGATCGCTTCGAGTTCCTCGACCTGCCCTTCCGGATAGTTTTCGATCACGACTCTCAACGGCCGAAGTACGCCCATCACCCGGGCGGCTCGTTTGTTGAGGTCTTCGCGCACGCAGAACTCCAACAAGCCCAGATCAATCGTGCTGTCGAACTTCGCCACACCGATCCGCTTGCAGAAATTGCGGATCGACTCCGGCGTATAGCCGCGACGGCGGATACCGGAAATCGTCGGCATGCGAGGGTCGTCCCAGCCGCGCACGTGCTTTTCTTTGACCAGTTCCAGCAAGCGGCGTTTGCTCATCAAGGTATAGGTGAGATTGAGCCGGGCAAACTCGATCTGTTGCGGATGGTGAATGCCAAGTTGCTCGATATACCAGTCGTAGAGCGGTCGGTGGTTCTCGAATTCCAGCGTGCAGATCGACGCGGTGATCCCTTCGATCGAGTCTGATTGCCCGTGAGTCCAGTCGTACGTCGGATAGATGCACCACTTCTCGCCCGTGCGATGGTGGGTCGCCCGGAGGATACGGTACATCACCGGGTCGCGCAGGTTCAGATTGGGCGAAGCCATGTCGATCTTCGCGCGCAACGTGCGCGAGCCGTCGGGGAACTCGCCCGCCCGCATGCGGCGGAACAAGTCAAGATTCTCCTCCACCGACCGATCACGATACGGACTATTCTTGCCCGGCTTGGTGAGCGTGCCGCGATATTCGCGTACCTCCTCCGCGGTCAAGTCGCAGACGTAGGCCTTGCCGGCCCGGATCAACTGTTCGGCCCAATCGTAGAGCTGGTCGAAATAGTCCGAGGCATAGTACTCCCGATCGCCCCAGGAGAATCCGAGCCAGCGGATATCCTCCTTGATCGAGTCGACGTACTCCTGCTCTTCCTTGGTTGGATTGGTGTCGTCAAAACGAAGGTTGCACAGCCCGCCGTATTCCTCGGCAATGCCGAAGTTCAAGCAGATCGACTTCGCATGTCCGATGTGCAAATAGCCGTTCGGCTCGGGAGGAAACCGTGTCTGGACACGCCCCGCATACTTGCCCGTCCGATTATGCTCGTCGATGATCTCGCGGACAAAGTCCTTTGGCGCGGTGCGTTCGAGCTCGGCTTCGTCGCCCTCCGGCACTCGCCGGTTGTTTTCGTTCTCGTTGTGACTCTTCTCTACCATACCGTCTCCCTCGCTGACTCCGATCTCTGGAGCACGGACTCTCCAATCTTCCTCCACAATGGTCAACAGCCCCACGGCGTTCCCCGGCCTGCGAGGACGCCGTTCGCCGCCCGACTCCGCAAGGAGCCGAGCAACCGGTCGGTCACGTCCACGATGACCAGTTCTTCCCCCGGCGCAGCTTGGCGATCCCATCGGCCAAATGCGTCTGAGCTTCTTCGAGCGTAATGGTCGTCATTTCGCACGCTCCAGCGCCCGCTCGATGCGGGCTAGGCTCTGCGGTTTTCCCAAAATGGCCAGGGTCTCGAACAGCCCGAAGCCGACCATCTTTCCGGTCAAGGCCACACGCACCGGATGGATGATCTCGCCGATCTTGATCCCTTCGGCCTCAACAAACGCGTGGAGCAAGGCCTCGAGCGATGCTGGGTCGAACGCCTCGGCCGCCGCCAAGCGTTCTTTGAACCGCGCGAGAATCCCAGCCGCCCCTGGCTTGCCAAACGCCTTGGTAAACGATTTTTCTTCGTAAGGCAACTGCTCATCGGCCACGAAAAAGTCGGCGTAACCGAGAATGTCACCGGCCGTCTTGATCCGGTCGGCCGCCGCCGCGAGGATCGCCCGCACCTTGCTGATCACCTCCGGCGAAGGCGACGAGGTGATCACCCCCGCCCGCTCCAAGTACGGCAGGGCCAGCTTCACCTTCTCGTCCAGCGGCAGCCGTTGCATGTACCGGTCTTGGAACGACCAGAGTTTCTGCGGATCAAAGCTGGCCGGGGCCTTGTTCACCCGGTCGAGCGTAAACTCCTGGATCAACTCCTCACGAGTGAATTCTTCGCGCCGTTCGTCGAGCGACCAGCCCAACAGGGCCAAATAATTGATGATCGCCTCGGGCAAGTAGCCGACCTGCTCATAAAAGTCGACGATCACCGGGTTGAACGTCTCGGGCTGTGTCTGGAGCCCAATCGCGTCGGCAATCCCCCGGCCGTGCTGCATCAGTTGGGCAAAGTCCTTGTTTTTCAGGTACTTGTCCAGCTTACGCTTGCTCAGCTTGTTGCGGCTCCCCGGCTCGGCCACATAGGGCAAATGGGCATACTCAGGCAGCGGATACCCCAATGCCTGAATAATGAACACCTGGCGCGGCGTGTTCGACAAGTGCTCCTCGGCCCGGATGACGTGGGTGATGCCCATCTGGTAGTCGTCGACCACACTGGCCAGGTGATACCAGCACGAACCATCCGCCCGCTGGACCACATGATCCTGTTCCCGGGCCCACTCGAACTCCACCTGACCGCGGATCTGGTCGTTGAGCACCAGCTTGCCCTCGCGCGGCATCTTCAAGCGCACCACCGCCTTGCGTCCTTCGGCCTCGAAGCGCGCCCGGTCTTCGGGCGTCTCGGCCATCCAGCGAGGACTGTAAACAAACGATCGCTTCTCCTGGACGGCGGCCTCACGTTCCGCTTGGATCTCCTCCGGCGTGGCATAGTCGTAGTAGGCCGCCCCCCGGCGGATCAATTCCTTGGCCGCCGCCTGGTATCGCTCCAATCGCTGCGACTGAAAATAAGGGGCACACGGCCCATCGACCTCCGGCCCTTCGTCCCAGTCGATCCCCAGCCACTTGAGTCCGTGAAGAATTGGTCGCAAAGCCTCTTCCACGTGGCGTTCCTGGTCCGTATCGTCAATCCGCAGAATGAACTGCCCACCGTGTCGGCGAGCATATAACCAGCAAAAGAGGGCCGTACGAACACCACCAATATGAAGGTAACCGGTCGGACTAGGAGCAAAACGAGTACGTACCATGAGTTTTGGAGGGTCGATGGTGGATGATGGATGGTCAGCCGCGGACGAATTGGGCCACAGGGGCAAGACTCAGGGCATCACAATAAACCGACGAGGAGGACAGGGTCGCACCCTCCGACTGGGGAGAATGCAACGGTGCAATGGCGAGGTCGATTCATCACCAAGGATACCGATTTCAAATCGGAGATTCTAGGGTGGCCTTATGGCCACGAGATATCCTCGACGCTCGGTTCACCTATCCCGCAAGCGGTTTTCACGTTCCGCCCGCATCTGCTCAAGCCGCTTACGCATCGCCTTGCGTTCGGCCTTCGTCATTTTGTGCTTGCCTTGCGGTTCGGGGGTTGGCCCCGCAACCGGCACCGGCTTAGCGGCTTGCCCCACACCGACAGCCGGCCAAGTCGAAGACTTGGAAGAGTTGGCCGACACCACCTCAGGTGACACTGGACTGGGCACACGATGCGGCGGATGAACAACGATCGAAGCCCCCCTCTCCGTCTCCTCATCCCCCTCCGCATCCTCTGTCTCGACGTCGGCCGAATCCTCCACGTTCTCCAGAACCGACGCAGCCATCGCGGGGCGCGAGGCCTCCTCGCCATCCCCCTCCTTTGGAGCGGCTTTCGGTCTTCTCTCCGGCAAAAGTCCCTGGGCGTCGAGGATCACATACCGGGCGTGCAGGAGCATGGCCAAGAGCAACAGCACGTCGCCGGCCATCTCCGCCCCTTCTTCGAACATTACTTCCCGGGCTCCCTCGTCAGGCAGGATCCAGCCCAGTTGTCCCAGAATCGCCACCCCAAAGCAGGCCGCAGTGCCCATGAAAGCCGCTGTCGAGAGCCGACACGCTCGCATTTCGACCAACAACCGGATTCCCACCGACCCCAACAGGAAGAAATAAGGAACCACCCACCAGATCGATCCATCGCCAAACAGCCGGGTTCCCGTGAGCGCGGCCATCAACTCCTTAAAACCTTCGTGGAGACTGCTTCCTTCATCGACACTCATGAGGACACAACAAGCAGCCGTCCAGAGCCAGACTCGGTAGTACCCCTGGTAGTCGTCTTTGCGATGCCGCCGAACCATGTAGACCACCACCGCCACCAGCCCGGCAAACAGCAGAATCGTCGAGGAAAACCAGGCGGCCAGACTGCCTTCCGCGTCCAAATCAAACGCGGCAACACACCCATCGGTGGTCAGACTCGAAAGGCGTAGCGACCAGGCATAGAGGACTTCAAATCCGCTGATTGCCGCGGCTCCACCCGCCGCCAGGAGCAGATAGAAGCTCCACCGAATCGGAATCAAATCCGTCACACGAGGCTGTTCGTCCATGAACGCCGCATCCCCATAAGGTTTATTATCCGGCAGTGCACTATCCCCCCCAATCGCAGGTCTGCGTCGCGAGCGAGCGGTCGAACGCACCGTAATCGGGGTGTAGCCACACGTCTCACTCAGAACCCGGCGACGCCGGTCATTCCGTTGACCCAATCGGAGGAGTGACATAGTACCTGGAGGCGTCTGGCGCCTCTCGGCGCGCGAATCATAACCGAGCGGGGAATCCTACGTAAGCCGGAAATCGCATTCCGACGCGCCTTAAAGAAAAGAGACTATCCGTGCCCTTTTCACGATTCGGCACAATCGCACCTGCCAATCAATTCGCATTGGCTCAGGCAGGTTTACCCCCGAGAACCCCGCAGTTTTGCCCCTCCCCCCCCGGCCCCCCAACCCCCCAGC
>CAZLDQ010000003.1:0-8923 GCA_964558295.1 uncultured Planctomycetaceae bacterium
CGGGGTGCGGGTATCCCGGGGTTCTGGAAGGACGATTCTGGAAAAAGACCCCTGGTCGGGGGCCTGGGAATCGGTTAGAATAGGCTCGCACACCCAAAATATCCTGCCCGCAATAACCCAGCGTCAGAAGGTGATTCTGATGAGCTGTGTCCCACCTGCCCGCCGTCGTCGGCTTTCGAGCCGTTCGGTTCTTGCGGTCCTGGCTCTGTTGGCTGTCGTGCCGTTGTCGATCGGCGCGCTGTCGAGTCCATATAGTCTCCAGCCGACGGATCTGGAACCGATGATCTTCCAAGTGACCCGGGGGGACTTTGTTCACGAGGTGGCCGCCCAGGGGGAACTGGAGAGTTCGGTCAATGTCGAGGTCCGCTGCGAGGTGCGTTCGCGGTCCAATGCGTGGACGCGGATTTTGGAGGTTATCCCCGAGGGAACAATTGTTCAGCCAGGCGATGTACTGGTGCGGCTTGATTCGTCGGCGCTGGAAAACGATCGGATGCAACAGCAGATCCTGGTCGAGCAGGCCGAGGCGTGGCTGATCAAGGCACGTAGCAATTATGAGATTGCCCAGGCCGCGCGACGCGAATATCTGGAAGGGGAATACCGACTCCAAGCGGATGCGGCGGAGATGGCGTTGTTTGTGGCCAAAGACAAGGTGAGCCGGGCTCGCCACTATCTGCGTTACAGCCGCCAAATGGTTGCTCGGGGCTATATGACCAAGCCGCAGCTTGAAGCCGACGAGTTTAACGTCAAGGCGGCGGAGCAGGAGCAACTGCGGGCAGAGACCCGGCTTCGAATCCTTCGCGACTATACGAAGGTTCGGCGGTTGAAGCAGTTGGATGGCGCGGTGGCCGCTTATCAGGCAAGTTTGGCCTCGGCCGACAAGATCTACCGCATTCGCCGGGATCAGTTGGCGGAGATTGAATCCCAAATTGATAAGTGCACCGTTCGCGCGCCGGTGGCGGGCCAGGTCGTTCTGGCTCATTTGCATCATGAAGGACATAGTCATATGATCGAGCCGGGCGAGCTGATCTTGCAGAATCGGGTATTGGCTCGATTGCCGGATCCCCAGCATATGCAAATCAGGGCCATGATCACCGAGGACAAGATCGCCCAGGTCCGTGTGGGAGCCCCGGTGACAATCTGCCTCGATGCGTTTCCGGATCAGGAACTGCGAGGAACTGTGCTCAAGGTCAATGAGTATCCCAGTGCCGATTCCTGGTTTGGCCCGGCGGTCAAACGCTATGAGACGATCATCAGTCTGGAGCGTTCTTCCCTGCCTCTTCGGCCCGGGCTGACGGCGGATCTGAAGATCTGCGTGACCCGTCTGGAAAACCAGCTATTGGTTCCTTGCCATGCCATTCTGGATCACGGCGACAAGTCCTACTGCCTGAGCACAGACGGTTGCCGGTTGATTGCCCAGGAAGTGGTGACGGGGCCCAACAACGGCAAGTTCACCGTGATCCAAAAGGGGCTGGACGAGGGGCAGGAGATCGTTTTGGGGGCGGCCAGCTATCGCGACAAGGTCGCTCTGCCCGAGGTGCCCACGACGACGCCGCGGATGGCGGCAGTCGAGTTGGCCGGTCAGGTGTGCGCGGATTCGACGAAGCCGGCAAGGTAGGGGCGGCCTACTCTTCACTTGATTCAAACGAGGCCAACCCGAAAGGGACGACGGTTTCGACAATCGCTTTGGCGTCGTGGTCCAAATAGGCCCAACGGTGTCTGGTCAGGGTCGCGTTGATCCAGACGTCGACTTGTTTGGCGACGTTTTCCGTCAGGTAGACGAGTTGTCCCCACTCGGCGTCATCAGGAGACGACGTCTCTTCGTGGACCGCTTGGCCCGCGGATCCAGCGGAAGTAAGCTTTGTGGTCGACTCCACGTGTTGCCATACAAAGAGGGCTGCCAACAGACTGGCCGAGATCGCCACGGCGAGGAGCCAAGGCGAGCTTTGTCGAGCACGTGGGCTGCGAGTCTCGGCTATTGCCTCAGGCGACTTCGCCTGTTGCAAGGCGAGCCAAAGCTGCGCATGGAGCGTTTCGGAGAACGGAGGACGCGTGGTTTCGGCTTCACGACGCAAGCGGTCGCCGAGGGCCTGTTCGTCAGAAGAGGGAATGGTTTTAGACATGATCGACCTCCGCGTCCCGGCGGTATTGGACTGGTTCCGACAAGGTCCGGCGAGATTCCACGGTGTCCTCCGAATCCAGGAGGGACATTAGTGGGAGGAGTTTGCGACGGGCACGGAAGAGCATCGTCTTGGCCGCAACCCAGGAACGTTCGACCACGACGGCGACCTCGCGTACCGACATGTCCTCGACGTAGTATAACCAGAGGGCGGTCATTTCCGCTTCGGAGAGGATTTCCGCGGCCATGTCCCAAAGCCGTTGGCGGTCTTCTCGGTCCGCCGCTATCTGGCCGGGGTCGGGATGGGACGCGATGGCCAAGGCCAACGTTTCGCTGTCGTTGATCGGGCGCGGGCGACGATGGGCATTGATGCTGATTCGCCGGGCGATCGTGAACAGCCAAGTGGCAAATCGCCAGCGAGGCTGATAGCGATGCAGATTGGTGTATGCCCGGACAAACGTCTCTTGGAGCAGGTCTTCGGCCTCGTCGCCAGCCCCCCGGTGCCGCAGGAAATGCAGCACCGGGGTCTGGAATCGGCGTACCAACAGCTCGAAGCTGGCCTTGCACCCTTGCTGCGCTAGGCAAGCCAGTTCCTCATCGCTCGACGCAGTTATGCGGCTGCGCAACATACGCGGTTTACAGTTCTCGCTTTTTGAGCAAGCGATCTTTGCGTTCCATCAGGTCCTTACGATGCTTTTCCTTCATCTCGGCCAGTGTGTCGCAAATCTTCTCGACCTGTCTGACAACGACCTCGGCGGACGCTTTGAATGTGAGGGTCACCGTGCTGTCTTGGACACTGAGTTTGTACTGACGGATCAGTTCCTTGATTTCCGGCTCGTCACCATGCTGCAAGAGAATCATCGCGCCGATTCCTTCGATGATCTGCTTGACCTGATCGGCGACTTCCGGCGAATCGGTGACCAGGGTGCCCATGCCGAACCATTGGCCGTCGTGCTCACCTTTGACCAGAGAGAGCAGCTTGCTCTGCTTCAGTAGCGGCGATTTGCAGGGGACTTCGGCTTCAGCCAGATCCACGGCCCGGACGACGAAGACCGCACCAGCAGGGGGCTCCTGCGCGAGCGGCGAATCTTTCTTGCCGGCGAGGTTGGCAGCGTCGCCCTTCAGGACGTCCAAGGCTTTTTGGACCTTTTCAACGGTGGAACCGAAGACGAGCAGATCGTCCTGGAAAAAGGCTCCGGAGACCTTGTGTTCATGCTTCCCTTGCGTATGCATCCAAGTGTGAATCTTGAAGGTCTTATAGTCGGTGACCTCGTGACACGGCGCCTTTTCGGCCTTCTCGAGCAGCAATTGCTTGTTGACAGTGGCGCTGACGAGCATGACCCCCTCGTCCTTCGAGAGCTTGGAGCCGTAAAGGGTGACCCCGTGCAAATCGGTTCGTGGATCGAAGCCGAAGTGTTCTGCAAACCTGCCAAAATGCTTGTCCGCGTCATGCTTGGCCAGGCAGGTGTCATAGAACTGCCGGACAACGGTCGATTCACGCATCGCATCGACATCGACGTGGGCAAGCCACTTGGCGTCCTCCGAAATTCGCGTGAGGTTCAACGGCTCGGCCTGGGCAACGGTGGCCCAACCAAGGACCAAGGCGACGACGCTTCCCCAGATTCTCATGTTTGCTCTCCTTCTGTAAAGCATTCTAGTGAACCGACGATGCCCCGGTATACACATGGGTTGAGTGGCCGGTTACCGGGGCACGAGGGAAATTATTGCCGCAAAAAACTTTTCAGCCCCAGGCGGGGGTGGCTAAGTGTCAGCCAGGAGTGGCGACAGCCTGATGGGCTTCGGCGAACAAAACCTGTAGGCAACGCCCTCCGTGGCGTTCCAACTACCGGTTTTGCTCGTTACAACCATAAGGAACCGACGCAACCGCGAAGCGGCAACCAGGTTGCGGGCGTGGGAAAGAGTAGGCAAGACGCGAGACTTGGCGAGAACCGCCAGTTCGCTGCGACACAATGCTTGCCTTTGTCAGCAGGGAGAGCTATAGTACGGCCGTTGATTACTCTCTGGGACGGGGGCGTACTGGAGGAATCATGGGCTTTCTTCCACGGATGCCGTGACGGAGGTCAAGATGAATCGTGACAGATCTCGGTTGAGGGGATCGAGCGGAGTGGGAGCCTCGGGGTTCACGTTGGTCGAGTTGCTGGTGGTGATCGCCATCATCGGGATCTTGATCGCCCTGCTTCTACCTGCCGTGCAAGCGGCTCGCGAGGCCGCTCGGCGCAGCCAGTGCAGCAATAACTTGAAGCAGATCGGCCTGGCGCTGCACAACTACCATGACACGCATCAGTGTTTCCCGTTGGGGGTGGCGGTCACGTCGCCCGCGACCTATGTGCCCACCGGATACACGGGCCTTTCCGAACCGCCGGGTTGGTCATGGTCGGCCTTGATTCTGCCCTTCATGGAACAGCAGGCCTTGTACGACGCCTGCGGCATCTGCCAGGGCGTTCCCTTGGATCAGCGCATCTCGCAAATTCAGACCCCGTTGTCCTGTTACCGATGTCCCTCCGACACGACGCCGCCGAACAACAAGCGTCAGTGGACGTGGTCGATGACCAATCTGAGCGTGGGACCCGGCACCTCGAACTATATGGGCATGAACGGCACGGTCCAAACCTGCTACGACAACTGCAACGGGACCTTCTTCCGGAACATGGCTGTGCGGTTTGCCGACGTCACTGATGGCAGCAGCAACACGATCGGCCTTGGTGAACGCTGCTGGCAGTTGCAGTCGGGCAACACCTACACGCTCTATCGGGCCGGTGTTTGGGCGGGGACGACGCGCGGAACCCAGCACTCGAAGGACTGGATGTACGACAGCCTCTGCAACACGGTGCGCCCGATCAATCCCACGGCCTGGGCCGACTGGGACGATATCAACGCGTCGATCACGAGCATGCATCCGGGCGGGGCTCAGGTCGGTTTACTTGATGGTTCCACGCGATTTCTTAGCGAAACGATCGACTTCACCACGGTCTATCAGCGACTCGGGCAGCGGAACGACGGGCAGACGGTCGGCGACTTCTAAGCAGTCTGCGATCGTGACGATGAACCAGATAGGAAGGGAGCCAGTCATGGCGTCTTGGAGAATGCGCACGTGGGGGGGCATTGCCGTGTTGGCTGCGGCGGCCTTTGTCGTGGGCCCGATCACCGGTTGCAGTGGGCCGTCGGGGCCGCCCACCGGCGCGGTGCACGGCAAGGTGACTCTGGACGGCAAGCCCCTGGTGGATGCCAGTGTGGAGTTCCTGCCCGCCCAGGGGAGACCGTCCGCCGCGCGAACCGACGAAGACGGCAACTACACGCTCCAGTACAGTGTCAGCCAGGCGGGAGCCGTAGTGGGGACGCACACGGTTCGCATTACCACTGGCGGCGAGCGCCCTGATCCTGCGACCGGAGCGATGAAGAAGTTTCCCGAACTGGTCCCGGCGAAGTACAACGCCAATTCGCAGTTGCAGGCGGAAATCAAGCCCGGCGACAACGAACTGAATTTTGAGTTGTCGAGCAAGTAGGGGGCAAGAACGGGACGTGTGTTTGGTCTGGCATTTGCATCTTGTGATTTCCGGCAAACACCGTTTTTGGAGGAGGCCAGACCATGAAGAAGAGTTGGATTGTTTTGATCAGTAGTGTAATTGCCTTGTGCCTCTCGATCCCAGCCACGACGTATGGCGACGATGGGCTCGGGAAACGAATTGGAGAACGACTGGATCAGGTCATAGGCGATGTCCGCCAAGAGGCGAAGGATATTGCCGGCCAGGTTCGAGAGGGGTTCGAAAAAGTCCGTGGCTCGGTTGAGCGGATGGGGATGGCCGGGCGGGTCTATGCCCGGCTGTATTGGGACAAAGCGCTCAACAAGGCCTCGATCTCGGTCAATGTGAATCCGGAGGGGAACGTGACCCTTGACGGTACTGTCGGCAGCGAGGCCGACAAGAAACGGGCGGAAGAACTTGCCCAGAGCACGGTGGGGATCGAACGGGTCGTCAACAATCTTCAGGTCGTTTCTGCACCTGAGGCTCACAAGCCCGATGCCAAGCCGTGAGGTTGCCGAGCAGGCCAGACGGAGTCACGAGGTCCGTTTGCTCACCGAATGGCTCATACGCTTCTGGCCATCGCCGTCGAATAATACCTCCCGTCACCTCAGGAACGAGCACAATCCTTTTGTCTTGCCAGGATTGAATGACAACTCATGGTCCAAGACCGTGAATGGAAGAGTGCCCTTTTCTGCTAGCTTCTGCTCACAAGATTGGGTATTCTAGAGGGGCGGCGCAGCAGGCCGAATTGCAACAGGAGATCCTGGCGATGAGACGGCGCGATGTACTCAAGGCAGCCACCGTGGGCATGGGAGCCGTGAGCGTGGGTGCCCTGCCCGAATGGCTCCGGGCGGCCTCCGAGGAATCGGATAATACGGTCGATGTGTTGGTCATCGGCGGTGGGACGGCGGGAACGGTCGCCGCCATTCAAGCCGGGCGGGCAGGCGCGAAGACCATGCTCGTGGAAATGGGAAGCCAACTGGGCGGCACGACTACCACGGGAGGCGTGGCACTGCCCGGGCTCTTCCATGCATGGGAAAAGCAAGTGATCGCTGGGATCGGTTGGGAGCTGGTCACCAAAGCCGTGGAGTTGGACAGCGGCCAGATACCCGACTTCTCGAAACCCCCTGTGCGACACTCGAAGCACCAGGTTGCCGTGAATGGGCAACTCTATGCGGCGCTGGCCGAAGAGGCGTGTCTGGCGGCCGGGGTGACCGTCTGTTATTACGAGTTTCCCCTGACCGTCAAGGCGACGAATACCGGTTGGCTGGTCGAAACGGTCGGCAAGGGCGTTCATCGCAAGATCGCCTGCCGGCAATTGATCGACTGCACGGGCGGGGCCGACATCGTCGGGATGCTCGGGCTGCCTCGACTGCGCGAGGAGGAAACCCAACCGGGTACGTTGATGTTTTCCTTCGGCGGCTACGACGTCACGAAGCTCGATGCGGAGGTGATTGAAAAACGCTACCGCGAGGCGATGGCCAAAGGCGAGTTGCACGAAGGGGACTATTGTCACGCCGGGAGCCGATTCATCGGTTTCCTGGCCGGCGGTGGAGCGAACGCTCAGCACATCTTCGGCGCCGACAGTTCGACTTCGGCCACCAAGACCCAGGCCAATATCGCCGGCCGGACGTCGGTCCTGCGACTGCTGCGGTTTATCCGCTCGTTGCCGGGCTGCGAAAATGCACGGATCGTGCGCATGCAGCAGGAAACGGCGGTGCGAGAGACGTATCGCATTGTGGGCGAGGTCCAGATTACCTGTGCCGATTACACCAGCGGGCGCGTGTTCGAGGATGCGGTGGGCCATTCGTTCTATCCGATTGACTTGCACGACCGCAAGGGCGTCAAGCCCGAGCCGCTACGTCGCGGGATTGTACCGACCATTCCACTGCGGGCGCTGGTGCCCAAGGGGAGTCGCAACCTGATGGTTGCCGGCCGGAGCATTGCGAGCGATCGGTTGGCCAACTCGGCCCTTCGTGTACAAGCTTCGTGCATGGCCATGGGTCAGGCAGCCGGTGCGGCCACTGCATTGGCCGTGCGACACAACACGACGCCGCTTGCGGTTCCGCTTAGCGAGTTGCGCGGCCTGCTGCGTGAACACGGGGCGATTGTACCGGGCTAAAGGGGACGAATAATGAATCGTGTTACGAGTATTCCCGTTGCCGTTCTGTTGTCCCTTTGCCTGATGCGGCCGGCTGCCGGCGCCGAACGGGTTATCGACATCCGCGACTGCGGTGCCGTGGGCGATGGGAAAACGCTGTGTACGGTCGCAATCCAGAAGGCGGTCGACCAGTGTGCCGCTCAAGGCGGAGGAACGGTCCGCGTGCCGGCCGGAACCTGGTTAACCGGGACGGTCTATTTGGAGAGCAACCTGACGTTCGTGGTCGACAAGGACGCAACCCTTGTGGGCAGCCGCCAGCACGAAGATTATGGTCAACCACGAACGACTGCCGGTTCAGGCTCGAAACCGACGGATTTCCGATGTACGGCGATTCTGGCCGGCAAGGACCTGGAAAATGTGACGATTCGCGGCGAAGGCACGATCGACGGACAAGGCGAGGCCTTTCGTGACAAGTCCAAGCGGCGCCCGAAGAATATCTACCTGCAGCATTGCCGCAAGGTTACCATCGAGGGATTGCGATTGCGCAACGCGGGATCCTGGATGCAGCACTACCGTCATTGCGACGGCTTGACGATTCGCAAGATTGACGTCTTCAATCACGTGTCGTTCAACAACGACGGGCTTGACGTGGACAGTTGCCGCAACGTGCTGATCGAAGACTGCCGGGTCGATTCCGATGACGACGGGATCGTGATCAAAAGCCTTTCTCGTGATCCGTGCGAAAATCTCGTGATCCGCAACTGCACAGTCAGCAGTCATTGCAACGCGCTCAAACTGGGGACCGAGTCGGGCGGCGGTTTTCGGGAAGTTGAGATCACAGGCTGCACGGTCCATTCCCCACGCCACTCGAAGGTGATTTACGGCGCCCCGCGGGGCCTTGCCGGAATCGCCCTGGAACTTGTCGATGGGGGAACCCTGGAGAATGTAAAAGTCTCCGGAATCCGGATCGACGGCGTGAGTGTGCCGATCTTCCTGCGCCTGGGCAATCGGGCACGAAGCTATGAGAAGAATGCTCCCAAACCGGGGATGGGCACGTTCCAAAACGTCGTCTTGCGCGATATCACGGCGGAAACCGTCTCGGTGACCGGCTGCTCAATCACTGGGCTGCCGGGGCATCCCGTCAAGCACGTCGGTTTGGAGACC
>CAZLDQ010000003.1:8933-62459 GCA_964558295.1 uncultured Planctomycetaceae bacterium
GACAACAGAGCACGCGATGCGAACGATCTCCGAGCGGCCGGAAAGCTATCCGGAGAGCACAATGTTCGGGGTCTTGCCCGCCTATGGGTTTTACTGCCGGCACGTCGAAGGGCTCGTCTTTCGCAACGTAACCTTGCGTACCCAGCAAGCGGACCTGCGCCCGGCGATGGTTTTTGATGACGTGACGCGGGTGCAAGTCCATTCTCTCGATGTGGGTTATACGCCAGGGGCTTTGGCGGTGCTTCGCTTGGTCAACGTCGAGGAAGCCGAGATCAGCAACTTCAAAGCTCCGACGGACGCTAAGCCGGCGTTCCTTTTGGAGGGCGACCGCACCCGGAAGATTTCGCTGCCGGAGTTGTAGCGCACACGCTCCGCTTGTGTACGGTAAGTACGTCTCAGGCAAGATGCCTAAGCGACGCGCAGGCGGGACGCCTGCACCGGAATATCAGGAATCCTGCCCCCCACAGGTCGAGGGGAACTTGACAAACTCCCCCCTGTCGTGGTAGGGTAGTAAAGCGTCTTGCCATGATCCAGTCTGTGCCACCTGGCACGAAATCGAGAGTTCCTATGCGCACACGGCTGGAGGCAAAACGCGGCCGGGGGTGAGATGGCTGAACCGAGAGTTGTGCCCATGCACGAGCTGCCGTTTGATCCGTATCACAAATGGCTGGGGATTCCTCCCAAAGACCAGCCGCCGGATCATTACCGACTTCTGGGACTGGAACGCTTTGAGTCGGATCTTGATGTGATTGCGCACGCGGCCGACGCGCGGATGGCGCATATCAAGTCGTTGGCCACCGGCGCCTACAGCCACCTGTCGCAAGAATTGCTCAATGCAATTTCGGCGGCCCGCGTTTGCCTGCTCAACCCGCAAACCAAGACCCACTATGACGCAGCGCTCTGGGAACGGCTTGAACAGCAGCGGGCAGCGTCCCCCCCAGTCCCCCCGCCGCTGCCAGGCGAGCAGGCGTTGCCTCGTTGGCGGCAGGGATTGCGGAGGCCTGGGTTCGCGTTGATTGCCGTGGGGGGGGCCGTTGGTCTGTTCGTATTGGTCGCCGTGGTGAACCTTTTGAGAGCTGCTCGGGAGCCGGGGAGCGTCGCAGAGGACAAACAGCCACCGATTGCCGTGGAAGCACCGGTTGTGTCAGGTGTGCCGCCTCTGGATTCGGCGGAGGTCTCTGCGAAACCGGTCAAGAAGACGGCGAAGAAAGCGGTTGAGAATTCAAAGCTGACGGTTGCTGGGCGAAAGACGCCTCAGAAGACCAGGAAGCCGCGGCCTGACGCGACACCGAGTGAGACCGAGGTTGCGCCATCACCAGAGCCGGAGAGTCCGCCGGCGGCGACAACGCCAGGCGAAACAAGTCCGCCGCCGGTGACGTCCGGCCAGTCCCCGCCAGTCGTCCCTGCAGTTCCCGCGGCGGCGAAGCCAGAACCGGCGGCGAAGCCGGCCGTGTCGGAGAAGGCTGAGGATCCGGCAAGCCAGCCGATGTCGGAGCCCGCGGCGAAGCCGGCGACAAAGCCCGAAGCCAAGCCCCTGCCCACTGAGGTCGATTCGATGTTGGCGCCGCGACGATTGCCGGTTCCGTCGTTGGAGGAGCAGGCCAAACTACAGAAGCAGGTGGACGACGTCTACAAGCCGGCGGAAGCCACGACGCCGCAAAAGAAGTTGGAACTGGCAGAGAAGATGTTCGCCACGGGCGAGGAAACGCAGGACGATCCGGTATCGCGTTATGTGTTGATGCGCACGGCTTGGCGTTTGGCCGCGGAGGCGGGGAATCTGGATCTTGCCCTGGACATGATCGACCGCGCGCACGAGCGGTATGAGTTTGAACCGCTGGAAGTCAAGGTCGGACTGTTGGAGCAGGTGGAAAAGACGCTGGGCAATGGGCCCGAGGCGGAAACGGCCAGCCAGCAGTTGGCCCAAAAGGCCACGGCGCTGGTGGACCTGGCTTTGCAGAGCGACGATTTTCAGACGGCCATGACTCTGCTGGAGAAGATCGCCCTTCCGGCGGCCCGCCGCATGACCGACAAGCAACTGGCCGGCGACCTGACCAAACGCCGTGTCCAGGTGCGCCGCCAACGTGAGGAATTCGCCGAAGTGGAAAAGGCCCAGGTGACGTTGGCCGACAATGAGACGGATGCCGAGGCCAATCTGACGCTCGGCCGTTGGTATTGCCTGGTCAAAGGGGAATGGACTTTGGGCCTGCCGTATTTGGTCAAAGGAAGCGACAAGGATCTGGCCGATCTGGCCCAACGGGAACTGGCAGGGGCCACCAGTTCCCAGACTCAGGTTGAGTTGGCCGATGCCTGGTGGGAACTGGCCGAGCGAACAGGTTCCAAGCAGAAGGAGCTAACCACAGCCCAACTCCATGCCCGGGCCGCCTACTGGTATCGACAGGCTTTACCGTTTCTCACCGGGATCCTCCGCGAAAAAGCAGAGAAGCGTCTGGCTGATACCGCGGCCGTCGGCGAATCCCGCGGAGAGTATGCCTTGGAGTTTGATGGCTGGAAAAGCCACGCGATTGTCGAGTTTGGCTATCCGGGCACGTATCCGATTACGATCGAAGCGATTGTGAAACCGGCCGTTCCGCCTACTCCCGGCATTGGCACGGTGATTGGCAATTTTGATCGGACGACGACCAGCGGCCTGATGTTGAGCAGCCAATCGGCCCTCTGGGGCTTCTGCTTCGTTGAGGTGCAACCGCGCCCCGGGAGAAACACCACTCCACCACCCGGCATTGCCCAACGTCTCAATGGAAGGTCCGTCGTCCGCGACAATGAGTGGCGTCATGTGGCCGGCGTGTTCGACGGAAAACAGTTGCGTTTGTACGTCGACGGGACCTTGCTGGAATCGCGCGCCGTTTCCGGGCCGCACAAGCCGACGACCAAGCTCCCGTTCGTCATTGGAGCCTGTCCGGCCCTCGGACCGTCGGGAGTTCTGTTGGATGAATACTTCAAGGGGCTGATCAAGGCGGTGCGGATTTCCAGCGTCGCCCGCTACACGGATAACTTCACACCTCCCGCGCAGCTTGCGAGGGAAGACGCCAACACGCAGCTTCTCTTGGTCTTCAACAAAGGCTCCGGCGACACCGTGCCCGACACGTCCGGCCGGCGGAGCAGTGCCGGCGGCTCTGCCGGTCGCAAACGGACGGGAACCACCGCAGCCAAACTTGTCGGCACGAAGTGGGTACGTCTGGATGCGCCAAACAGCGTCCCCAAAGAAGCCGCCGATCGCGGGGCAGCGCCTTAGGGCTTACGCAGCCGGAAACGCCTCACGCGCATTGGATCAGTAGGTTCGCACTTCCACGGCCGCTCCCTGTCGCTGTGCCGACAGGTAGGCGCTGTAGATCGTCGAGATCGTATCGGCGCCGAGCAGGAGGTCGCTTTCCAACGGCTCGCCGTAAGCGATGGTACGGTAGAAGGCTTCGATCTCCTGTGGGTAGCCGGTCATCCAGTCCTCGTCGGGCGAGGTGCAGGCCCAACCCTGCTTCGTGCCGATCTTTTCGACGACGTAGATGTCCTTGAAATATTCCTCGCGAGGGTTGTAGGTCATCATCGACGTGTTGGGATTGATCTGGCAGAGCGTGCGGTGGTTGTTGGCGCAGACTTCGAGCCAGTTGTGAATTCCGCCCAGTACGATGTCTGATGCAAAGATGTCGGCCAGTGTACCGTCGTCGAATTCGACGTGCATCATCGACATGTCTTCGATGTCGTAGTAGTCTGAGCGGATGTGGCCGGCGTCCTGGAAACTGGGCAAGCGGGTGATGGCATGCGTTCGTGCGGAGACCGTTTTGGGGCGGATCGGCTGGCCGTTGCGTGTGCGTCCCTCGACCCGCTTGAGGTACAGGGCGGCCGTCAGGGGATGGCAGCCTTTGCCAATCAGCACTCCGCCGCCGCAACGTGCCGCATAGGCGTAGTCGACCGAATGCGAACCGCTGTGGGCCTCTTCCCCATGAATCCAGAGGATCTGGCCGCCGGTTTTTTCAAGAATCTCCCGTTCCTTTTGCACAGCGGGAGCGTACACCCAATTTTCTGCATAGAGCAGCCGGCCTTGGCTTTGCTTCTCGGCGGCTTGCATGCGGTCGACGCTGGCCAAGGCCGCCTGGAGGGCCACCCGTTTGTCGGCCCGTTCCCAGTGAAAATCCTTGGAGCCGTCGCCAAAGTAGCCGGTCAACGGTTTTTCGCAGACAACATACTTGTCACGTTGGAGCCCGGCGAGGGCGATTGGTTCGTGGAACATTGGGGGAACGCAGACATGGATGACGTCGACCGTGTCGAGCAGCCCTTCCAGATGGTCGAAGAAGCGAATTCCTCGTTTCTGAGCGTAGGCTTGTCCCTGTTCACTATCTTTGGAATGAATGCCGACGACTTCCACGTTGGTCCCATAGACCTTGCTCAGGGCCTCGAAATGAAACGTGGCGGAAAAGCCTGAGCCGACAATGCCTGTGCGAACGGTCTTCTTCTGCATGATCCTATCCGGGTGTTAGTCTTTAGCGGTCCTACACCGTCTCCGGCAATCGATACGGTTTGCGGCGGGGCCGATCCAAGTAACGGTTGGCTTCCGGGTCGTCGGGGAAGACCTCGTGGACCGGATCCCAGCGGAGCCGGCGGCCGACCCAACGGGCGATATTGCCGAGGTGGGCCACCGTGATCGAGCGATGGCCGATCTCCACGTCGGCCACGGGCTTGGCGCGAGTCTTGATGCAATCGAGCCAGTCTTGCACGTGGTTCTGGTCGGCCCCCTTGGCCTGGGTCTTGATTTCTTCGGCAATCTCCGGGGGATTGGTGTTCACTCTGCCTCGCGAAAGGTCGAGTTTCCCTTTTTCGCCGTGGAAGATTCCACCACCTCCGCTGGCGTTGTCGAGTCTCACCACGATGCCGTTGGCATAGCGGAAGAAGACCATCGGCGTCTGGCAGAGTTTGTCGCCGCGAGCCCTCGATTCGGGCTGGGTGTAAGTGGGGGGATTGAACTTCGGCCCTTCGGTCCAGACCTCGACCGGGCCGCTGTCATCCATTCCGAGGGCCCACTGAATCTGATCCAGGCCATGAGCTCCCCAACCGGTCATTTCTCCACCCGAATAAGGGCGGAAGGAGAGCCAGCCGGGATTGGCGCGGGGAGCAAACAGGTCCTTGTTGAAGGGAACCAGTGGGGCAGGACCGCACCACATGTCCCAGTCGAGTCCCTCGGGCACCGGCTGCCCGGGCAGATCGCTTTCCCAGGGGCTGGGATAGTTGCAGCCAACGACCTCGTTGATCTTGCCTAATTTGCCCGTGCGGATGTACTCACAGGCGAGGCGGTTGATGGCCTGTGAACGTTGCTGGCTGCCGACCTGGAATACGCGTCCGTATTTGCGGGCCGCTTCGACCATCAGGCGGCCCTCGCGAATCGTCAGGCTCAGGGCCTTTTCGGCATAGATGTCCTTGCCCGCCTGGCAGGCATGAATGCAGACCAACGCGCGCCAGTGATCGGGAGTGGCCGTAATGATCGCGTCGATATCCTTACGTTCAAGCAGCTTGCGATAGTCCTGGTAGGCGGTGCCGCCGAGCTTCTGGCACGTCTGTTCGGCGCGCGGCAGGTACACGTCGGCAATCCCAATGAATCGGCACTGCTTGGTGTTCATCGCGTTCTGGAGCACTCCGCTCCCTTGCCGGCCGATGCCGATCCCCGCGACGCCGATACGGTCGTTCGGCCCCGGGCTGCCGTCGGTCGCGAGGACCCCCGAAGGAACCAGATAAGGCACCCCCATGCCACCCGCTGCCAGCGTGGCGCCACGATGCAGGAACTGTCGTCGGGATAGGCTGTTGCGGCGACTCATCGGCTTGGTCCTTTCTGAGGAAATTGGTTCGTATTCCACGTGGAAGTCAGGTTAACTGGATCGCTTGGGCCGCCTCGCAGAGGGCCTCCAGATTCTTCGTAGAAACGCCCGGGGGTATTCCGCCACCACTGGAGAGGAGAATCCGCCGCTTGTCGGTGATCGCGCCGAGCGATTGGGCTACACTGCGGTGCACGTCGTCCGGCGTGCCGTTGGCCAGCACGTCGCGTGGTGGGATGTTGCCCACGAGAATCACCGCATCACCGGCGAGGTGGCGGATTTCTTCCAGGCTGTGGTTGAACGAGAAGTTGAACATGTTGACGCCCATCGCCGCTAGGTGTCTGGCCGTAATCAGGCCGTGAGCGTCGTTATGCAGGAATCGAACGGAGAAGTTGCGAGACTGGAAGATTTGTCTGAGGTAAGGCCGAGCAAACTGCTGGAAATCATCGTCACGCAAGAAACCGATCAGGTCGTCCAGCAGGAAGACCCCGTCGATCGAGTCCAACGTATCAGCTTGCAAGCCGATCCAGTCGACCAGGAATTCCGTGATGACGGCCAGAAGGCGATGGATTTCGTCGGGATTCGTTTTCACACCGATGAGAAACTCGGTATGCCCGAGCAGATAAGAGGCGATGTTCAGCGGCCCCCGAGCAACGGCAAACCGGATTCGATGGCCGGCCTTTTCGATCGCCGGACGGCAGCGCACCAGACGCCGGAGTACATGGGGGAGCAGACCGTCGGTGCGGCAGTTGGGCTTCGTGACCCGATTCACTTCCGGATAGTCGTGGAGCGTCTTTTCGACGCTCGGGAAGGCATTTTCGTACCAGATACACTTGGCCCCAAAGGCCGACGGTTCCGTACACATCCCGTATTCCGACCAGAATCCAGGCAGGAACATGACGTGGGGCAGGCGGGCCGTGACGGCCAAATTGGCCTGGAGCCACGTCGGCTCGTCATAGAAGTAGTCGAGCATTGTTTGGCCCACCCAACCGGGAAGCCAGGGGCTGTCGATGATCAATCCCACAGGAAGCGGGTCAAGAAGTTCGCCGCGGAGAAGGCGCAAGAGGTCGTTCCATTGGGAATCAGTCATACCATGCTCTGATCGGGGAGGGGCGGGCGGAAGTGTTGCGTTCGCCGAAGATCCAACTATCATGGAGCACGAGAGGACGGTAATCAACGGACCTTTTGCGCAAACCAGACGTATTCTGCGCCCCACCAGGTCAGGTGGGGATGGGAGTCGATCGGCCGTGGTGCGACACAAGAAGGGCGTTCGGCACATTGCGTTGGCCTATCCCGTGGCGGTCCCTTGGATGGCCCTTTTTGTGCGAGGCGTGGCCGACTATGCCCATCGCCATGGAGGGTGGACGTTTACGACCAGCCCGCCGACGCTCACCGGGGCGGAAGAAGTCGCCCATACGGTCTACAACCTCAAGGGCTGGCCAGGGGACGGTGTGATTGCCGCGATCGGAAGCAAGGCGGAGGCCCGGGCGGCTCGCCAGTTGGGGATCCCGGTGGTCAATCTGGCCGGTGCCGTGCGCGACACCGGAATTCCCCGCGTGATGGCCGACCACTTCACGATGGGGCGGATGGCGGCCGAGCATCTCCTGGAACGCGGACTGCGGCGGTTGGCCTATTGTGGGGTCAAAGGGGTCTGGTATTCTGAGTTGCGGTGCATGGGGTTCAAACGCCGGGCGGAACAGGCTGGAGTGCCCTGCGATGTGTTCGACATGGCCCGGCCGGCCAACCCTCGGGCACCTTGGCATCGGCGCGTGGCTCCTTTGGACCGCTGGCTACAGAGCCTCAAACCGCCGTTGGGCTTGATGGCAATTCACGACTATCGGGCACGGATCATTGTGGACGAATGTTTGCGTCTGGGGCTCGACGTGCCCCATGATGTGGCAGTCGTCGGGGTGGACAACGATCCGGCGATCTGCGAATTTTGTCAGCCAACGCTGACCAGTGTATCGCGTCACGCCTGGCGCATGGGCTATGAAGCGGCCGCGCTCTTGGACAGCCTGATGTCGGGCAAACCGCCTCCGGAGCACGATATCCTCATTCCGCCTGACGGCATTGTCGCCCGCCAATCAACGGATACGGTGGCCGTAGAAGACGTTCATGTGGCCGCGGCAGTGCACTATATGTGGGACCACGTGGGCGAGAGTTTTGGGATCGAACGTGTCATGCAGCAAGTCCCCATCTCTCGTCGCCAGTTGGAGTTGCGTTTCCGCCGCGTGCTCCACTCGACCCCGTACGACTACCTCTCGCGCATCCGGGTGGAACGGGCGAAACAGTATCTCGCCGGCAAGGGGCGGCTCAAACTGCGCAACGTCGCGGCTGCCTGCGGTTTCTCCAGCGTCGAACGCATGCGCCTGGTTTTTCGGCGTCAGACCGGCATGACCCCTCTGGAATACCGGCGAGCCCATGCGACCGAAGGAAGGGTCTGAACTGGGGATTTGAGATTTGAGATTTTGAGATGGGGCGTCAAGAATCCGTTCGCCTGAACCCTGAACCCTGAACGCTGACCTCTGACCCCTCTCGCGAAGGTAAACTGCCTGAGCCTGCTGGCGACGGAGTCATCGGCCGATGCGCCATTCGGTCGGCGAACGGCCGGTTGCTTTCTTGAAGGTCTTGGAAAAATGGTAAGGGCTTTCGAAGCACAATTGGCCGGCAATTTCCTTAACGCTCAGCGACGTTCCCCGCAAGAGCTCCTTGGCGCGGTGGATTCGCATTTGATTGTAGTACTGATAGGGTGAAAGCCCGGTGTGTTCCTTGAAGATCCGCCGGAACTGCGCACCGCTGAGATGAAGGGATTTGGCCATTCGCTCGATGTTCACCTGGCTGTCAGGCTGCTGGAGGAGGAGTCTGGCTTCGCGAATCAAGGCCTCATCGCGGTCGTTGCTGCGCCGGCTGCGGACCAGGGCCAAGGTCATTGCCAACAGCTCCAGCACATTGCAGGCGATCAACTGCTGATAGCCGACCGATTCGGCGCGAACCCGATCGAGAATCACCTGGTAGAGGCCCAGGAGCGACTCGTCCAGTCCGAGGCTGACCACCGGATTGCTTGGGGAGAGGAAACCATAGCGGACTAGTCGTTGGGGATAATCGCCGTTGTAGGAAACCCAGTATTCATCCCACCCAGTCTCCTGATAGGGGCGGTAGCGGTGCCACTCGCCGGGAAAGAGGAACAGGACAGTGCCGGCGGCAACATTGCGCCGTCCGGCGGTGGCCGACTCGAATTCCCCCTCCCCATGGGTGATATAGATGACTTGATACTCCGGCAGAATGCGTCCCTGTTCCCAGGCGAACTGGTAGAGGTCGGGATGGACTCGCACGGGATAGGGGCTTTGCGGCTGAACTCGGCTGGCGCCTGCTCCGGTGACATAGACTCCCCACTGGATATCCCTCTCGCTGAGGGGGAGATAGCGGTAGAACTCCATGCGCGAAATCATCAGCGATTCCACCAGTCATAGGTGTCAGGGGATTCCTGCAAATCATTGCCCCCTGAGACGATCATAATTGGGGCAGATGGCCGAAGTCAAAGACTTTGCGTCTCGTCCCGGCAGTCGGAAACCCGGCCGTCCGATAACCCGGCGGCCACGAAGTCGGTGATCGGGGGCAATGATCAGAATTGACATCCCTTGTTTCGTTTTGAGCATTTGCGAGCCGCGCGGGGCCAATTAAGGTGAAGATTCGAGTACGAGTAGGCGAGCAACGTTGCGCGGCCGTATAATCGAAGTCCGACGGGTTTGCCGGTTCTTCTGTCAGCAAGGGAGCAAGATGCCATGGTCGATCGAGAAAAACACGTGGAGCAGGCCTTCACACTGGCCAAAGAGCAGTACGCCGCGTTTGGCGTAGACGTGGAGCAAGCGATGAAGCAGCTTGCGCGGATCGCCATCTCGCTCCATTGCTGGCAAGGGGACGACGTGCGTGGGTTTGAGAACGTCGGCGGCGACATGGGCGGCTTGGCCGTGACGGGCAACTACCTGGGCCGGGCGCGAACGCCGGACGAACTTCGTTCCGACCTGGAGATGGCCCTGTCGCTGATCCCTGGCAAACATCGGCTCAACCTGCACGCTTGCTATGCGGAGACGGGCGGCAAACCGGTGGAGCGCAATGCGTTGGAGCCGGCCCATTTTCAAGGGTGGATCGACTGGGCCAAGTCGCACGACATGGGCATGGATTTCAACCCGACCTACTTTGCCCATCCCAAGGCGGCCGACGGGCTGACGCTGGCCCATTCAGACGAAGGCATCCGCCGCTTCTGGGTTGAACACGGCATCGCCTGCCGGAAAGTGGGCGAGGCGATAGGCCGACAGCTTGGCACGCCTTGTGTCACGAATGTCTGGATTCCCGACGGGTTCAAAGACGTCACGATCGATCGCAAGGGGCCACGCGAGCGTCTACGCAAATCGCTCGACGAGCTGTTTGCCCCGGTAATCGATCCGGCCTTCAATCTTGATGCGGTGGAGTCGAAACTGTTTGGCATCGGCTCCGAGACCTATGTGGTCGGCTCCCACGAGTTCTATCTGGCCTATGCGGTGGCGAAGAAGAAGCTCTTGTGCCTCGATGCGGGCCACTTCCACCCCACGGAGACGATCTCCGACAAGATTTCGTCGGTCCTTCTGTTCCTCGACGAGATTCTCCTGCACGTCAGCCGGGGCATCCGCTGGGACAGTGATCATGTGGTGATTCTTACGGACGATCTTCGGGCGATTGCCGAAGAACTGGTGCGCGGCGATTTTCTCGGCCGTGTTCACATTGGTTTGGATTTCTTCGATGCGAGCATCAACCGGATCGCGGCCTGGGTGATCGGCACGCGCTCAATGCTCAAGGCCCTCTTGGGGGCGCTGTTGGAGCCGCGCGATTGGCTGCGCGAGTTGGAATCGAGTTGGGACTTCACACAACGTTTGGCTCTGGTCGAAGAAGCCAAGACCTTGCCGCTTGGCACGGTATGGGACTACTACTGCCAGACCCAGGGCGTCCCGGTCGGCATGGGCTGGATGGAAAAGGTCAAGGATTACGAGAGCAAGGTGCTCAGCTCCCGTTAAACGGTCTCACAGGATGAACGTGCCATGAACGCAAATCCCTTTCTCGGCGTCTTCTTTCATTGGCTCGGCGGTTTGGCTTCGGCCAGTTTCTATATTCCCTATCGGGGTGTGAAGAAATGGTCGTGGGAGACCTACTGGCTCGTGGGCGGGTTCTTCAGCTGGATCATTGCCCCCTTCCTCCTGGCTTGGCTCCTGGTGCCCGACGTGTGGAACGTGATCTGTTCGGCGCCCGCGACGAGTCTCCTTTGGGCTTATATCTTCGGAGCGATGTGGGGGCTCGGCGGCTTGACCTTCGGCCTGACCATGCGGTATCTGGGCATTGCGTTGGGGATGGCCGTCGCCCTGGGCTATTGTGCGGCCTTTGGCACGCTCATGCCGCCGATCTTCAACGGCGAGCTTTCCACGATCATCCAGCAAAGCTCAGGGCAAATCGTGCTGCTTGGGGTGGCGGTCTGCCTGGCAGGTATCGCCGTGAGCGGTATGGCTGGGATGTCCAAAGAACGCGAGTTGACCGAAGAACAAAAGAAGGCCACGATTCAGGAGTTCAGCTTTGTCAAGGGGATGCTGGTGGCCACCTTCTCCGG
The DNA here is from genome assembly GCA_964558295.1 of uncultured Planctomycetaceae bacterium. Taxonomy (GTDB): domain Bacteria; phylum Planctomycetota; class Planctomycetia; order Pirellulales; family Thermoguttaceae; genus JBDKTH01. The sequence goes on from CAZLDQ010000003.1 coordinate 20,379, forward strand.
CGTGATGAGCGCGTCGTTCGCCTATGGCTTGGCCGCGGGCAAGCCGATTGGCGACCTGGCCAAAGCCAGCCTGGAACAGCACGGCGGCAATGACCTTTGGCAGAACCTGCCCGTGCTGATCGTGGTGCTCTGGGGTGGATTTACGACGAACTTCATCTGGTGCGTGCTGCTTAACATCAAGAACAAATCGGGGCACGAGTATCTGTCGCCCGTTTGCACGATCATCGACGACTCGAAGGGTTCGCCGGTTGCACGAACCGAATCCGTGCCGCTGGTGTCCAACTACCTCTTTTCCGCCATCGCCGGCACGACCTGGTACCTGCAATTCTTCTTCTACAGCATGGGCCAGACGCGCATGGGAAAGTACGACTTCTCCAGTTGGACCCTTCACATGGCCAGTATCATTATCTTCAGCACCCTCTGGGGAATCGCACTGAAGGAATGGAAAGGAACCAGCCGGCGAACGCATGTCCTGATCGCCATCGGCCTAGCCGTGCTGATCAGTTCTACGGTCATCGTTGGGTATGGCAACTTCCTCAAGGCGAAGTGAGTCGACGCAAGCCACGGCGTTTGGTGGTCGCCCAACGGGGACGGAAGTCTTTTGCCACGGCTCGTGGGCCGTGGGCCGAAGGGCTCCCGCCCCTTCGGTGCATTTGATAAACGTAGCAGCGGAGAAAGGCTCTCAGAAGGCCTTGGTCACTCCGGGCACGGCGGCCGGATAGCTTCCATCGGGATTGGGCTGCGCGGGCGGTTGGGCATCGAAGGCATAGGTCGATGGAGCTAAGCGAACGTCGGACCCAGTGGCTTCGTCCCATGTCAGTACCTTGCCCGAATACGTGGCCATCCGCCCCATGACGGCGGTCATGCTGCTGGTCGCGGCGTATTCACCGTCGAGGCGATGCGCGCCGGTTCCGAGGATGCTCGCCATCAGATTATGGTGTTCTTGCTGGTAGGGATTATCCCCTTGGTAGCCTCGGGCGCGCAGACTCCGTGGGGTCAGAGTCCCCAAGCCCCAGGGACCACTGCCCAAGGTGAGCGAACCTTTGGTGCCGTGGACGGTGTCAGACACATGGCTCCAGGTGCCCGGCTGTTGGCGTGCCTGGCAATAGTGACGCCGGTCGCCTTCGTACTCGAATTCGATCATGTGGTGATCCCAAATATCGCCGTTGCCCGGGCCTTTGCGCACCTCGCGGCCTCCGATTCCGCCGGCGCGGATCGGATGGGCGTCCATGATCCAGTTGGCCACGTCGATTTCGTGGCAGGTTTGTTCCACGAGATGGTCGCCGCCGAGCCAGCAGAAGATGGCCCAGTGGCGGATCTGGTATTCCATCTCGCTCATCCCTTCCGGCTTGGTTTGCCCGCTACGGCCTCCGGAAGGCATATTGAAATACGTTCGGACCAGTTGGACGTCGCCCACGGCGCCGTCGCGGATTTTCTGGATCCCTTCAAGATAGTTTCGCTGATGGCGGCGTTGCAGCCCGACCACCACGGAGAGCTTCTGACGCCGGGCTTCTTCGTTGGCTTCGACGAGCATCCGATAACCAGGGGCGTCGACGCAGCATGGCTTTTCCATGAAGACATGCTTTCCGGCCTTGGCAGCGGCCAGATACTGCATCGGCCGGAAGTGCGGCGGGGTGGAGAGGAGCACCAGGTCGACGCCTGCTTCGATCACCTTTTGATACGCGTCGAAGCCGACGAACTTGCGATCGTCAGGCACGTCGATCCGTTTGCGCAAGTCGTCGTACTTCGTCAGGTTCTTGAGGCTGTTGTCCAGTCGTTCCGGGAACAGGTCCCCCATGGCGACAAGCTTGACCGGAGCGCCGGTCAGAAGGGCCTCGCGGCAGGCGCCGGTCCCCCGGTTGCCGCAACCGACGAATCCGATCCGGATCAATTCGTTTCCTGCGGCATGGACACTCCGGGCGATGTCCAGCCCGGTAACGCCTGCGCCGAGCGCCGACGCCTGGAGTGATCGGCTCAAGAATGCGCGCCGCGAAGCCTCAGACGATCGATTGGGGAGGTGGGGACGATTCACAGCGGGCTCCTTCTCAAGCGTCAAATGATCCCATCCAGACAATAGCGGTTCGCCCTGCTATTATGCTCCCCTCCGAAGCGTCTCGCAAGCAGTCAGGTCGTAACGGGTGTGCGGAAAATGCGCGGGGCTTGGCCTCAAGCCGGCTCATTGGGTCGCCTCGGCCACGCTTTGACGTCGCCGGAGTTCCGACGTAGAGTCGAGATAATCCACGACGTCAAAGGGGCAAATCGCATGCGGGGTGAGACCGACCGCCCGTGCGATTGTTTAGGGGCGAGGAATGCCTCCGCCAACAGGAGCCGGAATCGTGTACCGCGAAGCCCCAGAATCCGTTCCACCAGCCCTCGATCCGCAGGAGTTGCTTGCACGCTGTCTGGGCAACCTCGACTTCGCCGAGCGAGTCCTCGCGAAGTTTGCGTCGCGTTTTGATGCGGATCTGGAGGCCCTGGAGGCGGCCGTACGTTCGGACGACGCGGACCAGATTACACTCATTGCCCATCGCATCAAAGGCGCCTCGGCCAATGTGGCAGCCCATGGGCTGCGTCAACAGGCTGCCGGGATTGAGGAATTGGCCCGCCAACAGGCGTTGACGGAGATCCCCGCGCAGCTTGCCCAACTTCGCACGGAGTGGGGACGATTTGCCCAGTCCGTGGCGACATTCCGCGCGCAGCCCCAATCGACGAGTCCCTGAGCCGCCGCTTACCCGCCTTTCTCCGGGCCGGAGCATGTTGATGCCGTGGGAGGCCGCCAGACAGAGAATCGCTACAGTCTCCCTATTCGGTACAACCGGAAGGCGCCTTTTTTCCCGTCCCATGGGCGTATTGCTTCGCCTCATGCCCTGGGGCAAGGGCAGCCGATGCGACTGAAGATGTCTTTTTTAGCGGTTTTGTCGACAACGCCTCCAGGGAAGGTGCGTGGAATGGGTCGAAAGCTGACATTACTCATCGGCTTACTTTTTCTTCTTGCCGGGAGGAATGCCGCGCTGGCCGACGGCTTGATGCTCAACGGATTGTCGGCTCGTTCGATCGGACGGGGAGGGACGAACCTCGCTTACGCTGACAACGGTGCGGTGTTGTTCGAGAACCCGGCCGGTGCGGTCAACATCGAGGGAAGCGGTCTGGCCGAGTTCTCGGTCGACGCAATGTTCACGGATTTCCGCTACTCGGATCCGAGCAATAACGCATCGGATCGCGGGATGATTCCGCTCCCGCAGATTGCGATGGTCCGCAAGAGCGCCGATGGGAATTGGGCCTATGGGTTGGGCCTGTTCGTGCCGGCCGGTTTTTCGGAAACCTACGACCTCCAAGGGCCGTTTCCCCTGGTGGGAACACAGCGCTACAAGTCGTTCGGGAGCCTGATGAAGGTCCTGCCGGGAGCTGCCTACCGGGTGAATGATCGGCTGACGATTGGTGCAACATTGGGAGCAGGCATCAGCCATGAGGAGTTGGAGGGCCCCTACTTCCTCCAGAACGCCGGTCCGCTTCAAGGGACACCGACGTTGTTGGATCTTCAAGCCACCGGGGCGGCCTTGGTCTGGTCGGTGGGGCTTCAATACCAACTGACCGAATCGACGACGCTCGGCCTGACCTATCAGAGCGACAGCCGCTTTGAACTGCAAGGAACGACCCGCGTTGCGGTCCCAGGATTCGGTGACAGCAGCTTTGACACGGAAATGGATGTGACCTGGCCGCGTTCGGTGGGGTTGGGAGTCCGCCACGAGCTATGTCCCCACCAGATTCTCTCGGCCGACGTCATCTGGTACGACTGGTCACGCGCCTTCGACAGTTTTGGGATTCATCTGCGCAACCCGTCGAATGTGGCGTTTCCGTCGATCGACGAGGAGTTCCCGCTCCGTTGGCACGATACGGCGTCGGTGCGCGTGGGCTATGAGCGGATTCTAAGCGGCGGTCAGGTCCTTCGCTTCGGGTATGACTACCACCGCAACCCGATTCCGACCGCGACGGCCACTCCATACATCCAGGCAATGCTTGAGCATGCCTTCTCGATGGGGTATGGCTGGACGTGGAACTCCTGGAGTGTCGATCTGGCCTACATGTTCACCTTTGGGCCCGATCAGGCGGTAGCGGTCAGTGATTGGATTGGCGGAGACTTCGACCAGAGTTCCGGCAAGGCGCAAACCCATTGCCTAGCGATCGGGTTGATGCGGCAATTCTGAACGACCGCCAGCAGCCCCCGCGAACGACAATCTTCGCCCGCGGGGGCACTGGCGATTTTCAACGTGTCTCGTTGCGGACGAATTCCTCGGCCGGCTGCTGGTGGGGCTTGGCAGGGACCTGAGCGTCGACGCCCGGATGGACCAGCCAGCGTTGATCGGCTTCGGAAACCGGCGTCGCCGTATCGCCTGACGCCACGCAGAACTTGTACAACGAGTAGACCGGGTCCTGTTTGTCTTCAAAAAAGACGTCCGAACCGACCACGTCATGGCAGCGGAGGCCATTGCTGGCCATGAAGTCCTGGATCGAGTCGATGCCGAAGGTGAACGGTTCGCCGAGCACCTGCATGCCGCGCATGAAGGCCTGCACCTCGCTCGGGAAAGCCTCCGGGGTTTCTACCGCGCGACGATCGACCAGATCGACCCAGAGTCGGCTTTCGGGGTGGCGCAACAAGGGGGCCATGCCCTGAAGAATCGACCGAACTTCATCGTCCTGGAAGTACATGCTCATTCCTTCCCAGGCAATAAAGACCGGGACCTGGCGGTCGGCAAGATCTTTGAGTACGGCGGCCAAGGGCATGCTGCGCAGATCGAGGGGGATTTCGTAGCGCGTTACCCCAGGCTGGTCCTTGACGGCGAGTTCGCTGAGCCGGTTCCGACGTTCGATCAGGGTTGTGGAGAAGTCCAACTCATAGACGCGCGTCCCTGGCGGCATGTCGAGACGGAAGGGACGCATATCCCAGCCGACGCCGGCGATGACCACGTCGCGTCCCCCGCGGCCAAGAAACTGCATCATCTCAAGATCGAGGTGCCGCGTTCGCGCCGCGACCATTCCGGCGAGTTGGGGCGACTTCTCGCAGAATCGCGTGGCCAGCGAGATGCCGTGTTGTCCGGCCATCCGGGCCGCATAGGGGTCGTGGAAGAGTTTGCCCGTCTCCCGTGCCCGAACGCCGGCAATCAGTTCTGCAGAGGAGGTCAGTTTGAGTTGATAGAGGATATTGACCTTATCCGGGTCGACGCCGTCGGAGCGCAGCTTCTCCGACTGCCGGGCGAAGTAGGTCAGCTCGGCTTCCGCGACATCGACGTCGCCGTTGCGGAAGGAAATCTTGAGGGTTTCCAGCACAGGCTTTCCGTCGAGGAAACGACGCCGAATCCGCCCATGCTTTTCCGGCTCCACTTCCGCATACACGGTCAAGTCGCCGACGCTTGGCCGCAGGTATTTGATGTCGCCTTTGATCAGCCAAAGCGAGATCGATTTGGAGGAAGAAACCGGATGGACCCCGACCACTGGCCAGCCGAAGATCAGAGAGCCGAGCGCGATGCCACCGGTATAATCGGCGGCGAGAAGGAGCGTTGCGGCCTGATGGGTAAAGTGCTGATTCGTCGACTGCGGGTTCAGCGGTAGCCGCGATTCGGTCAGTCCCGGCTCAACCCGCCGGACTTGCCAGTCCACGAAATCGAGGACGGGAACCTGCTCCCGCAGCAGCGAGGTGAGGACCGCGGGGTTGGTGCGAAACTTGTGGTCCTCTTCCCAGGAAACCTCGAAAAGCAATACCTCTTGGCCATCAGTCGAATGACATCTCATGCCGTGTTCTCTCATGATGAGTTGGCGGAGTCCCATTTGGAAGGTGAACTTCCCTGCCCCGATCACGGCAGCAAGATCCATCGAACGAAGGTGTCCGTCAAAAGGCAACTCGGGAAGTCGGCATCGCGTCAACCCTGCGTTTCGCCTTCAACTCGAAGCCTTCGCTGCTGCAAAACCCATTGTGATTGTCTTCGGGAACATGTCAATAGAACCCTCCCACAAAGATGCTTCGAACGATTTCCCAAGACGGTCCGCGCGAGCACATAACCGATGGAGTCTGCTCATCCTGCCAACAAATCGACTGCGAATTTGCGATTGCCGTTGCGCTCGTGCCGGCGTTGAGAGCGAACCAGGGCGAAGACGATGCACGAAACGCAATCGCCTGACGCTGGAGTAGGGTTTCCCCATTCGGCATCTCCGGTCCAATCGGCATTTTCGGAACCTGATCCCCCCTCGTCGCGAGAAAGCTAGACTAGACTGAATAGCCCGAGGGCTAGTTCCGCCGGTTGACGCGGACCGGACGTCGGCCCTCGAGGCTCGAGTTCTGCGACGGTCTGCTCCAAAGAAGAACACCGATGGCTCACGTGTGCGGCAGAGTCTCTGACGAGGATCGAGTTGGTAGCGGGAGGCTGCGCGAAGGCGGAACCGTCGCTGGTCGGTATATTGTCGAGCGTCTGTTGAAAGAGACGCAGGGGATGACGACCTTCTTGGGCGCGGCGGTAGATGGCGGGAACGCCGTCGTTATCAAGGCGATTCCTGTGGACGCGGTTCCTTCGGGCACGTTGATGCGTCTGGAACACGAGACCGCCTTGCTGCGGCGCGTGCAGAGCCCATGGCTGGCGCCGCTGTTGTTTGCCGGCCGTGAGGACAATACGTTCTTTCTCGTATCGCAGTTCATTCCCGGCATTTCGCTTCAGGAGCGACTGGAGGCTGGGCCATTGGACCTGCGAGGGACCTTGATGGTCGGCAGGGCACTCTTTGCGGCGCTTCGCGACATGCACGCGCACCGGATTTTACATCGCGGGGTGCGGCCCACGAATATCCTGGTCGACACCCAGCCGATCCCGACGACAGCCCGGCTTGTGGATTTTGCTCCGGCACGGACGATCGAGACGGGCGCGTCGCTACGGGGCCATTCACTGCAAACCGCGTTCTACGTTTCCCCGGAGCAGGCCGGATCGATCGATCAGGACACGACGGAGTCTTCGGATCTCTATTCAGCGGGAATCGTCCTGTTCCATTGCCTTGCGGCGCATCCTCCGTTTTGCGGCGAGACGATTGGTACGGTCTTATTCGAGCACATGACCGCAAAAGTGCCGGAGCTACGATTGCTTGGCGTGGCCGTGCCGCGGGCATTGGATGAACTGATCGGCCGGCTGCTCCGCAAGGATCCCCGCGACCGTTACCAGTCGGCGGAAGCTGTCCTGGCCGATCTGGAAGCCATTATCGAGAGGCTAGACCAAGGGGATGATGATCCGCAAGTGGTCATCGGCGCGAGCGACCGGCGGGGGGACCTGACCGAGCCGGCCTTTGTCGCACGGACCCGGGAATTGGATCTGTTGGACGAACAGATTACGCGTGCCAAACAGGGAAAAGCGGGGCTGGTCTTGCTGGAGGGGGAGTCGGGGGGAGGAAAGACACGTCTATTGGCCGAGGCTGCCCAGCGCGCAGCCCGAGAAGGGCTTTGGGTGCTGCGTGGCCAAGGGACGAGCGAGGTGGCCCAGCAGCCGTTCCGGTTACTGGATGGGATTGTCGAGGGGTTTGTCGCCGCGTGCAGCTCCAATTCCCGGTTGGCCGAGACGGTTCGGTGCCGGCTGTGGGTTTACCGCGATACGATCAGTGCGGCGATGCCCAAGCTGACCCAAGCGTTAAACTGTCAAACGTCGCAGTCCTTGGGTCCGGAAGAGTCGGGCGAAGAGCGGACCGTGCAGGCGTTCACCCAGTTCCTGGATGCGTTGGGCACTCCCGAACGTCCTGCACTCATCATTCTCGACGATTGCCAATGGGCCGATGAACTGACTTATAAGCTGATCCGTCGATGGCAGGCGGCCTCGAATGGACGCCATGTGTTGTTGATTGCCGCGTTTCGTTCGGAGGAGGTCCCCCCGGATCATCTCTTACGCCGGACGAACCCTTCCGGCCATCTTCGCTTGTCTCCCTTTGCGGCGGAGGAAGTGCGCCAACTGGTGGAGTCCATGGCCGGTCCGCTTCCGGAGGCGGCCGTGGAGGTGATTACCCGACTGGCCGAAGGAAGCCCCTTCATGGCCACGGCGGTCTTGCGCGGCCTGGTCGAGTCTGGGGCCCTCGTGGGCAGCCCACATGGTTGGCGAACTGAACCGCTGGCCATGGCCGACGTGCATTCCTCCAACCGGGCTGCCGCGTTCCTCGCGCGTCGTCTTGAGTTGTTGCCGGAAGCGACGCGGCAGCTTCTGGCGATCGGCGCTGTGTTGGGAAAGGAATTTGAGTTGGATATTGCTGCGCAGTTGACGCGCCAGACGCCCTCGCAAGCGATTGCCGCCCTCGAAGAGGCGCGGCAGCGGCACTTGGCTTGGGCCCGGCCTGACGGCGCACGTTACGTGTTCGTCCATGACCGGATCCGCTCGGCCCTGCTCGAACGATTGACGTCCGAGGAACGCAAGGATTTGCATCGGCGCGCGGCGCTGTCGATCCGAGAACACTCGCCGCAACGAATCTCCGATCTTGCCTATCACTTTGACGCGGCCGACGACAGCCGCTCGGCGTTACCCTATGCTCTTCAGGCGGCCGAACAGGCGCGAAGCCAGCACGCCTTGGAGATCGCCGAACAACAGTATCGCATCGCCGAACGGGGCGCGATGTGGGCCGAACGACAGATCCGCTACCGGGTGGCCGAAGGGTTGGGCGACGTGCTCTTGCTCCGGGGACGCTATGATGCGGCCGGCCAACTCTTCGAGTCGGCGGCCGCGCTCGCCGACGGGGCGTTTGCCCAAGCCCAGATTCGCGGCAAGCTGGGTGAACTGGCCTTCAAACGCGGCGACATGGATCGCGCCGTCCAGGATGTCAAGAAAGCCTTGCGCCTGCTGGGGAAGTATGTTCCCGGCAGGCAGCCGATCGTCACAATCTTGCTTGTCTGGGAGATCCTTGTCCAAGGGCTCCACACCTGGTTCCCGCGGCTGTTTCTCCAGCGGCGAAAAGAACCGCTCGACGACGCCGGCCGGCTGGTGCTCCGGCTGTTCAGTTACCTCGGTCACGGCTGTTGGTATTGCGGCGACATTGTCCTTGGCATGTGGGCCCATTTGCGCGGACTCAACATGGCCGAGCGTTCGCCCCCGACCCCGGAATTGGCCCAGGCCTATGCGGAACATGCCCCGGCCATGACTCTGGTTCCCCTCTTTCGTCGTGCAATTTGTTATGCGGACAAGTCCCTTGCCATCCGTAAGTCGCTCGGCGATCTCTGGGGACAAGGCCAGGCGTTGGTTTACTACGGAATCACACTGTATGCGGCCTCTCGCTTCACCGAGTGCGTGGAGAAGTGCCGCGAGGCGATCCGCCTCCTGGAACGTATGGGGGACTATTGGCTCGTCCACATGGCCCGCTACCAATTGGCCGCCTCGCTGTATCATTTGGGCGACATGCAAGGGGCCGTCGAAGAAGCGCGACTGAATCACAAGTCGGGTCTGGAACTGGGAGATGAGCAGGCCTCGGGTATTATCCTCGACGTCTGGGCGCGGGCCTCGAACGGGGCCATCCCCGAGGAGATCTTCCGGCGGGAATTCGAGCGAAACCGCCACGATGCCCAAGGAATCTCGCAGGTCCTTCTCGCCCAGGGGGTCCGTTTGCTGGGTAGCGGCGAGTACGCCCGTGCGGCTGCCACCTTTGAAGAGGCGACCAGCCGCGCGTTGGCCGCAGGCGTAAAGAACGCCTATACGCTGCCCAACCTGACCTGGGCCGTCACCGCCTGGCGTCTCGAGGCGGAAACGACCCCCGACTGCACGCCGCTTCGCCGCCGGGCCCTGCTCCGCCGGGCGAAAACCGCGGCGCAACGCGCCCTGCGCGCCGCACGATTCTGCCGCAACGATTTGCCACAAGCCTTGCGGGAATACGGAATCATTCTTGCCATGCAGGGACGCGTTTGGAAGGCCTCCTGGTATCTCCGAAGAAGCCTGACGGTGGCGCGGCGTCATGGGGCACGCTACCAGTATGCCCAGACGCTGCAAACGCTGGGAAAGATCGGCCAAGAATTGGGATGGCCGGAGGCAAGCCGGCAATTGTCCGAAGCCAAAGCCCTTCTCGCGGAATTGCACGCGTTTCCCGACCGTGAGACGGACTCCGAATCGGCGTCGTTTCCCCAAGTCAGTCTCGCGCTGGCCGATCGCTTTGATACGGTACTCGACTCGGGCCGAACGATTGCGTCGGCCCTCTCCCCGGCCGCGATCTATGAAGAGGCACGCGCAGCCGCGCTACGGCTTCTCCGTGGCGAACACTGCGTTGTCTTGCGGCTGAATCAGGCCTTGGGCCCTCCCTTTGTGACCCCCGTACTGGGCGCCGTCAATGGGGGAGTCGATGAGGCGATGATCCATCAATCGCTCCAGACCGGTCGCGCCGTGGCGTTTGTCGAAGAGACGGCTCACACCGCCAGCGATCTGGCCGGGGGGGCCGGGGAGCGGTCGGCCTTGTGCGCGCCGATGTACGTGCGCGGCCGGCCGGTGGCCTGTCTCTATGTGACCCACGACCACGTGCGCGGCTTGTTCGGGCCGGACGAAGAACGCCTGGCCGACTTCATTGCCACGATCGCCGGGGCTGCCCTGGAAAATGCCGAGGGATTCTCCCAGTTGCAGCGATTGAATGAAACGTTGGAACGCCGGGGCGCCGAGCGAACCGCTGCGGCCGAAGCCCGCGCCCAGGAACTCGCCCGATCCAACCAGAAACTCAAACGCGTGGCCAACGAGCTGCGTGAAGCCCAGAAGGAACTGCGGGTGGCCAAGCAGGCCGCAGAGAACGCCAATGAAGCAAAGAGCCGCTTCCTGGCCACGATGAGCCACGAGATCCGCACGCCAATGAATGGCATCATTGGCATGACGGAACTGACGCTGAGTTCCGAACTGACCGACCAACAGCGCAACTACCTGACCATCGTCAAGGAGTCGGCCAATGCGCTGCTTGCCCTGCTCAACTACATCCTCGATTTCTCCAAGATCGAAGCCGGACGGATGGACTTGGAGCAGATTCCGTTTTCCGTCCGCGCGGTCGTCGGCGACGCCTCGCGGCTCTTGGCCGTGCCAGCCTCGAAGAAGGGACTCGAATTGATCTGTCGCGTCGCTCCCGAGGTCCCCGAAGCAATGATGGGTGACCCGAGCCGGTTGCGTCAGATCATCGTCAACCTGGTCGGCAATGCCATCAAGTTTACCGAGCGGGGCGAAGTGTTTGTCAACGCGGAAGTGGAGGAATGTACCCCGCAGCGGACGGTCCTTCATCTTACGGTTCGCGATACGGGAATCGGAATCCCTGCCGACAAGCAGCAGGCCATCTTTGAGGCCTTCCGCCAAAGCGACAGCTCGACGACTCGCCGTTTTGGAGGCACGGGGCTCGGCTTGGCCATCTGTTCGCAGTTGGTGACCCTGATGGGCGGACGCATCTGGGTCGAGAGCCAGATCGGAGAAGGGAGCTCCTTCCATGTCGTGGTTCCGTTTGAGCGCTCCGAATCTGTTTTGGCCACACGGTCTGAACGGACGGCGCCCCCCGCAACAAGAGTCCTGGTCGTCAGCGGAAATGCCACCGCCCGAAGTGTCTATTGCGAAACCCTAGCAACCTTGGGGGCCTTGGTTTACGAGGCGGATCGTGTCGAGACGGCTCTGGAGGCGATTCGCCGGAATGCGCGCGAGGACAACAACTTTTCCGCGGTCGTGCTCGATATTGCCGCAACAAATCCCGAGGGCTTTGTCCTTGCCGAGAAGCTCTGCCAGGAGGGAGGCGTTTCCCGACGCAATCTGGTGATCTTGACCCCGGCCGGACAGGTTGAGAGCGCCGAGCGTTGCCGTCGCTTGGGGATGCAACACTGTTTGACGAAACCGGTCAAGGCTTCGGAACTCTGCGAGACGTTGCTGGCTGCCATCGAGACGCTTCGGCCGGAGTTGAGTATTGGTCGGAAGGATGCCTCCGTCCAGACGGCTCGATCGCTTCATATACTCGTGGCTGACGACAGTCCGGTGAATCAGGAAGTGGCCGTCGGACTTCTCGAACTCGACGGTCACACGGCCGAGGTGGCCGACAACGGTCAGGCGGCCGTCGAGGCGTTCCAGCAGCAAGCGTTTGACGTCATTCTCATGGACGTCGAAATGCCGGAAATGGACGGGCTGGCGGCCACGGCACGAATTCGCGAGTTGGAGGAAGCCACCGGCACCCGCATTCCTATCATCGCGATGACGGCTCATGCCGTCAACGGCTTCCAGGATCGCTGCCGGGAAGCGGGGATGGACGGTTATATCTCCAAACCGATCGTGCCCGCCGAGCTTTTCCAGGCTCTTGAATCGATCAAGCCGACGCCGCGTCGTTTGCCTGACCAATCGAGCCCCCAACCGGTTCAGTGACCCCGAGCGGTTTACGGCAACAGGCCTCGGGCAACCACGGCAGCGTAGACGTTCTTGAGTCCCAAATACATCGCCGCGTTGCGCATCGACCAGTTGCGCTGCTTGGCCAAACCACTGACCTGGGCGTAGCGGTCGGTCATCCGTTGTTGGAGGCGGGCAATGACCTCCGTTTCGGTCATCTGCTCTTGCTGCGTCTCCTGGGTATACTCGAGATAGGAGACGAACACCCCGCCGGCGTTGGCCAGGATATCGGGAACCACCAAAATGCCTCGCTCGTTGAGGATCTCGTCGGCGTCGACCGTGGTGGGCGAGTTGGCGCCTTCGACGATTACCCGGGCGGCGATTCGCGGCGCGTTTTCGGCGGTGATCTGGTTGGCCGAGGCGGCCGGCACCAGGACATCGCAAGGCATCTCCAAAAGGCTTTTGCCGTCGATCGGCTCGCCGCCTGGAAATGTCTTCAGGGGCTTGCCGGTGGCTACATGGTTTGCGAGGGCGGGAAGGTCGAGTCCCGAACGATTGTAGACCGCGCCGTCGATATCGCTCACGCCGCAGACTCGAATTCCCATCCCGTGCAGGGTCATTGCGGCGACACTCCCCACGTTGCCGAACCCCTGTACGATCGCCGTGGCCCGCGAAAGGTCGATCCCCTGTTGGCGAAAGACTTCGGCGACAACAGTGGCCACGCCCCGGCCGGTGGCTTCCCGACGACCGGGAATGCCTCCCAGCACGACCGGCTTGCCGGTGACGAAACACCCCGGGGTGGTCGCCACGCCAGCGGAATAGCAGATCGTGTCCTTGACGTATCCCATATCTTGTTCGTTGGTTCCCATATCGGGCGCCGGCACGTAGACACCCGGGGCGATATGGCGATGGGCGTTGCGCACGAAACTGCGGACGAGCGTTTCCTTGTCCAAACGGCTGAGCCGGGATGGATCGGCCACAATCCCGCTCTTGCCGCCCCCGAAGGGGACGCCGATCAGGGCGCACTTCCAGGTCATCTCCATGGCCAGACCCGTGACGTCGTTGAGCGTCACTGTGCCGGTCATGCGAATGCCCCCCTTGGCAGGCCCCAATGCATCGTTGTGACGCACGATGAAGGCATGGAACGTGTGGACCTTGCCGTCTTCAAGCTGGGGGGCCAGGGCCAGTTCGATTCGCTCCTTGGGCTGGCGGATCTTTTCCAGGACGTCGCTGTCAACTTCCGGACGGATCAGTGACATGGCGTGATCGAAATTCGCCAGGGCGTTCGCGAGAATCGTGGGTTCGTTCATAACAGTTCATCCTCTTCCCATGGGCTAGGCTTGCTCCATCTCCTGTGGGATAAGATATCGGATCCACCCGGCGAAGGCAACCTGGCGAAAAACCGTTTCGCCTTCGGGCTCCCCCCGCGATTGGTTTTCGCTACAGGTTTCGTGCAACGGAGCTCTCCAGAGGGGTGTCGCAAAGTGCGTCAAAACTGTCGCAAGGCTCGGTTGATCCAGGGCGGTCGTCAGGCGAGAATCGAACGTAAACTTGGAACGGTCTTGCTCGTGCGGATGACGAGACCCCCTTACACTCCCAAGCATTCGGAGAAGGAAACTGCCATGAGGAGAGTCCCGCTTCTGATCATCTCGCTATGCTGCCTGACCGAGGCCGCCTTGGCCGCCGATGGCTCGATCGCGGTCCACCAACTTCGATGTGAGTACCGGGTCGATCCGCTGGGCGTCGATGTCGAGCAGCCACGTCTGAGCTGGCTCGTTGAGAGTGCCGAACGAGGTCAGAAGCAAACCGCTTACCAGGTTCTTGTGGCTACCAGTCTGACGAACCTTCAGGCCGATCGGGGCGACTTGTGGGACTCGGGCAAGGTCGCCAGCGACGAGACGACTTGCATCGTCTATCAGGGCAAGCCGTTAACGTCCCATACGCGTTGCTGCTGGAAGGTCAGAGTCTGGGACAAAGACGGCAAGGTGTCGGCTTGGAGCGAGGCGGCCCGATGGTCCATGGGGCTGCTCAAGCCGGCCGAGTGGATTGCCCAGTGGATCGGCTACGACAAGGCTCGCCAGATGGAAATAGTCGATGCACCGTTGGACGGCGTCCAATGGATCTGGCACGCCGCGGATCCCGTGCTAAAGGCTCCCAAGGGGCCACGTTTGTTCCTCAGTACGTTGACGCTTCCTGAGGGGACCAAGATCGAAAAGGCGGAACTCTTGGCGGCCGGCGACGACACGATGCGGTTTGTCATCAACGGACGTCTGGTCACCGGGCATGAGCCGGGCCATGGCGGCTGGCACACGATTCGGGCCGTGAACGTTGCGCAGCATCTGCACTCAGGCAAGAACGATCTGCGCGTTGAGGTCATCAACAGAGCCGACGGCCCGGCCGGCCTGATCGCCAAGCTGACCGTAACGACCAACGACGGCCGGACGATTACCCATACGACCGATGAGTCGTGGAAGTCGACAGCTACCCCTGGGGCCAATTGGCACAATCGGGAGATTGACGCCAGTGCCTGGCCCACCTGCCGCATCCTGGGCGACTTCGGCATGGCCCCCTGGGGCAAGGCCAAGCTGGCCAAGTTGCATGTGCCGCCGGTCGCCTACCTGCGAACTACCTTCCACGCCTCCAAGCCGGTCCGAGTTGCTACGTTGTATGCGACGGCCTTAGGCAACGTCGATTTGAATCTCAACGGCAAACGGGTTAGCGAAGAATACTTCACTCCTGGCTGGACCGACTACACCAAGCGGGTCTACTATCGGGCCTACGACGTGACCGACCTGATTCGCCAGGGAGACAACGCGCTGGGGGCCGTTTTGGCCGACGGCTGGTACAGCGGCCACATCGGTTGGGGCCAGATCCGCAACCATTATGGCACGCAGCCACGCGCACGCGCCCAACTTCACATCGAGTATGCCGACGGCTCGACCGACGTTGTGGCCACCAACTCCACCTGGAAGGCGTCCACCGGGCCGATCCGCGAGGGCGATTTCCTCATGGGCGAAACCTACGACGCCCGGATGGAACTGAACGGCTGGGACTCGCCGGGCTATGACGACCGTCGTTGGGAGTCGGTCGTCGTGGGCAGCGAGATGGACCCCGTCATCCAGTGGCATCCGGGCCAGCCCGTGCTGGCCTATGAGGAGTTCAAGGCCAAGACGATCACCGAGCCCATGCCGGGCGTGTATGTGCTCGATTTGGGCCAGAACTTCGCCGGCGTTGCCCGGTTGACCGTCACGGGCGAACCGGGACAGAAGATCACCCTTCGCTTTGCCGAGCGGCTTAACCCCGACGGTACGATCTATACGACCAATCTTCGCAGTGCCCGGGCGACGGACACTTACATCTGCCGGGGCGGCGGCGTCGAGGTTTGGCAGCCGCGGTTCACGTTCCACGGCTTCCAGTACGTCGAGATTTCCGGTCTGAAGCAAGCTCCCACGCCGGACACCGTGGTTGGCGTGGCCCTGAGCAGTGCCACGCCGGTTGTCGGGCAGTTCGAGTGCTCCGATCCCGTGGTGAATCGGCTGCACTTGAACGGTTATTACACGCAGCGATCGAACTTCATCGACCTGCCGACCGACTGCCCCCAGCGCGACGAGCGACTCGGCTGGACCGGCGACGCCCAAGTCTATGTGCGCACCGCCACGCTGAATACCGACGTGCAAGCCTTCTTCACCAAATGGCTCGTGGACCTCGAAGACGGCCAACGCGAGGACGGCCAGTTCCCGATGGTCGCTCCGGTCAAGGTGGCCGGCAACGACGGCGGCCCGGCCTGGTCCGAGGCGGGCGTCATTTGCCCGTGGACGATCTACGAGGTCTACGGCGACCACCGCGTGCTTGAAGCGCACTATGACGGCATGGTGCGGTATATCGACTTCTGCCAAAAACGCAGCACGCCCGATCTGCTGCCACCGAAGGCGTACCACTGCTTCGGCGACTGGTTGAGCATCAAGGCTGACACGCCCAAAGATATCATCTATACGGCCTACTTTGCCTACGCCACGAAACTGACCGCGCGCACGGCCGAGGTCTTGGGTAAGACCGAAGAAGCTGCCAAGTACAACGAGTTGTTTGGCAAGATCAAGGCCGCCTTCAACAAGGCGTATGTGGCGCCCGACGGTCGCATCCAGGGCAACACCCAGACCTGCTACGTACTGGCCTTGGCCTTCGACCTGCTCGACGAAGAAAAGCAGAAGCTCGCGGCCCGGTATTTGGTCGAGGATATTGAGAACCGCGACGGCCATCTCTCGACCGGCTTCATCGGCACCAAAGACCTGATGCTCGTGTTGGCCAAAATTGGACGTAACGATGTGGCCTATCGACTCTTGCACAACGACACCTTCCCCTCCTGGGGCTTTTCGATCAAGCACGGCGCCACGAGCATTTGGGAACGCTGGGACGGCTGGACGCCCGAAAACGGCTTCCAAGACCCCGGAATGAACTCGTTCGCCCACTATTCGTTCGGGGCGGTCTACCAGTGGATGGTCGAAAACATCGGCGGGATCAAGACCGACGGGCCTGCCTACAAGCGACTGGTGATCGCTCCGCAGCCTGGCGGCCGGCTCACTTGGGCCAAGGTGGGCTACCAGTCGATTCGCGGCCTGGTCGCGAGCAATTGGAAGCAAGAGGGGGACAAGCTCCTTCTGGACGTGACGATCCCGGCCAACACCACCGCGACGGTCTACGTCCCCACGGCCAACGCGGCGGCCGTCACGGAAAGCGGCAAACCGTTGGCTGACGCGGAAGGCGTCAAGCTGCTCCGTACCGAAGGCGGTTGTGTCGTCTTGTCGGTGGCTTCCGGCGTCTACCACTTTGCCTCGCCCCGGCCGTAATCATTTCCGCTCACCCCCGCCCCCCTCTCTCTACGGGGGCGGGGCGAGGGAAACTGGCTCAAGACTCTCCACGTCCAGTTCGCCTCCACTCTGGCCCTCCTCGCCAGTCGCGCTGCCTTGCCCTTCTCGTTCCGTCGCCGGTTCTGCCTGTTCGCCTGCAGTCCTTGTCAAGTGTAAGGAATACGTAAAGCGGGCTTCTGACGGAAGGGGGCGTCCTGCACAGAATTCTCTCTCGCGATTGACCTTGCTCTACCGAGGAATTGGTTCGCCGGGCGGACCATTTCGCTTGGATTGCAGGAAGCTGAAGGATCACGAAAGCACGAGCGCCCAAAAGAGACTGGAGAGGCAGGCTGGCCAGGATGCGGCTGCGATGATTCTTCAGACGTCCTCTCCTCTTGCTTCGTGCACGTGCGCTTTCGTGATCCACTCCATTCCTGATGCTACGTTGGGAGCATGTCGTCGTTAACCAGGAGTCTGGACTGACGATGTATCCTGCCCCCACCAGAGACTTTCCCCGACCGTTTCTTCGGTGTTGTTGACAAAAAGCCCTGCAATACTTCCTCATCACGCTCCGCGCGATGCGATTCCTCACGGCAGGGCGTGAGCAGAACCGGGGCCAGAATCCGAGTGGATTCTTTTCGGCCGATTGGAAGGCGGGCGTCCAGGGGCATCTCTATTGGGCGCTGCAGCGCGAATGGCCGAGTAATAAGGAGATCCGCAACAAGAACCACTCGGAGAATGAGTGGCGGACCGGCTACGAAAACGCCTTCAGCAAGCGGTGGGTCGAGGACAACGGCGGGGGCAATCTGTTCTATCCGGATGGGACGGGAAGCATGCTGCCGACGTCCCGAGTGAAACGGATCCGTGACGGGATCGAGGATTATGAGTATCTGGCCCAACTGCGGGCGGCCTCCGCCGAGTTGGAACGGCGCACACCGCGCGACTGGGAAAGCTTGCGGCATATCGCACGCAAATTGCTTGACGTACCCGACAAACTGGTGCGAGTCGGCGGCGGTTGGTGTGAAGGGTGGGGCATCGCTGCAGGCAATGAAGCGACCTGCAGCATAACGACCCATCCGCGGGCGATTCATGGCGGCCGACAGGCGTTGAGAATCCGTCCTGATGGTGCTGGTGTGCTTGTCACGCAAGATCTGCCGGCTTGCCCGGGAAAAGCGGAGCCTTTCTCTGGGGGGCTCAAAACGGATGATCTGGCTGGCAAAGCGTGTCTGGTTGCGGAGTATCGCGACGCCCAGGGGCATACGCTCCAGGCGATGCGAAGCGAGCCGGTGAGCGGCTCGACGGGGCAGTTTATCGAACGTCGCGTGGTATTGCCGCCCGCGTCGTCGTCGGCAACAACGCTGCGGTTGAGCCTCGACCAGGCCGTGTTATTGGACTATCGCCAACGTATGGCGGAATGCCTGGAGCAATGCAGGCTTGTTCTGCAGTAAGGAAGAGCACCGGCGGGACGCCGGTGGCGTCCGACGTCCCGCTGCGGCGAGCTCTGTTGCGACTGAGATTAGAACGGTTGCAGGAATTTCACGCAAACCGGCATCGGAATGTTGACCGACTGGCCGGTTGGGCTCAGCTTGCCGGTCTCCTTGTCGATGCGGAAGAGAACGACGTTGTCAGTGTCCTGGTTGGCAGCCAGCAGGTAGGTACCGGTCGGATCGATGCCGAAGTTCCGGGGGGTCTTGCCTTCGGTCGACGTGTGGGCGATGGCCGAGAGCTTGCCTGTGTCGGGATCGATCGCAAAGACGGCAATGCTCTGGTGGCCACGGTTAGAGCCGTAGAGGAACTTGCCCGACGGATGGACCTGGACCTCGGCAGTCGTGATCGTGGAATCGGCGACGAAACCTTCGGGCAGAGTCGAGACGGTTTCCAAGGTTTCGAGGCTGCCGTGCTCGGCGTTGTAGCGGAAAGCGGTCACCGTGCAGCCCATCTCATTGATGATGTAAGCGAATCGGCCGTTGGGATGGAAGGCCAAGTGACGCGGGCCAGAGCCGGCGGGGACGGAGGCCCAAGCCGGCTGGTTGGGATTGAGTTGTCCCTTTTCCAGGTCCAAGCGATAGATCAGGATCTTGTCCAAGCCGAGGTCGGCGGCAAAGGCAAAGCGGTTGGTCGGGTCCATATTGATCGAATGGGCATGGGGGCCTTCCTGACGCCTCGGATTGGGCCCCGAGCCGACGTGTTGCACAAAGGAGGTTGCCGCGCCCAGACGCCCGCCTTCTTGGATGGGCAAGCAGGCCACGCTCCCGCCACGGTAGTTGGCCACCAGAACCCACCGGCCGGTGCGGTCCACGGTTACATGGCAGGGACCAGGACCTTGGGAGGGCTGTTGGTTGAGCATTGTCAGCTTGCCGGTTTTCGAAGCGATGGAAAACGCGCTGACCGCTCCGGCCTTCTTCCCTTCAAAGTCGGCGATCTCGCCGATGGCATACAAAAGCGGTTGGTTCGGATGAAAGGCGAGGAAGGTGGGGTTTACCGTTTCCCCGACCAGACCGACGGGCTCAAGTTTCCCGTTCGCGAGATCCAACTCGAGTAGGTAAATGCCCTTGCTGCTCGTCTTGGTATAGGTGCCAATGTAGACCCAAAGTTTCTCCGGAGTGGCCGACGCGTCGGCCCCCGATGTGGCGGTGCTACTCATAATCGCTCCAACGATGGTAAACGTGTAGATCCAAGGCCGATACCACATGGCAATTCACCTTACAAAAGGATGCGACGTCTTGGGAAGTCCTCTGACAAAACTGAATCACGACGCAAGCCCTACAATGGGGCGATTCTATTCTCGTCGAAGTGGGAGGCTTGTGCAACCACCCAGCGACTCAGGTCTGGAAACCAGGCACTTATCATGGGGAGCCCGGCGCATCATGAGCGGCTGGAATTGCCTCGTCCCCCCGGAAAGGGCCGTTCGAATCGTTGATTTCACTCCACGGAGAACAGCGTGTCGCCATGGGGCATCACCATCGGCCTTTCGCTGGCTATCGGTGCCACGGAGCCGGATATCGTGATCGCCGATTTCGAGGGGCACTACAGTCCGTGGCAGGTCACGGGCGACGCTTTTGGGTCGGAACCGGCCAAGACGACACTGCCGAATCAGAGTTCTGTAGGTCGATATGAGGGTATAGGACTGGTCAACAACTACTGCCGCCGGCTGTTGGCCCCGAAGACGGGACTCTTCCGCGATGGGCCCGATCATGGCGAGTTGTCGCAAGGGGCAAGGCTGCCATCCATTGAACGTGGCAGAGCCTTTGGCCCAATTTCAAGGCAGAATCTTGAGGATATGACAATTCCCCGATTTGGGAAAGAAGCCAAAAACAAAGTCTCCCGGAACCTCGATGATTCCAGGAGACCTTGGGCGTGGAATATGGGCCGAGCGAGATGGAGCCGTTAAGTCGTCGGCGTTGGAGCACGTCGTCCCGGGCTCTCGCCCCGGGGATCATTTAGGCCGGCACAGCCCGTTTGGCTGGATCATCGATACGAGGGTATCCGGGGCGACACGCTGCAACGCGAAAGAACTTGCACGGTCAAGCTTGACGAGTCGCGTCGTGCCCTTCTCACGACTGACGGGTGTCACGCGAAGGAAGCTTCCTCCATGGCGTTCCGAGAAGATGCCCAAGACTTTGGGCCTGGTAGACGGGTTCCTCCGATCCGAGTGTGATCAATTCACACCTACGCTTAAAGAGGACCGCTGCTGCTACCATTTGGCATGGTAGCTTTTTCTTCGTCACTTGGTTGTGCTATGCGGAACGCCACGGAGAGAGCCCCTCCGGGCAATCGCCAGCATGACAAAGCATGCTTGTCAATTGGCAAGATGCTGACATGACACCGTCGAATTGTCAAACAACAGCTCCCATTCCCAAGCGCACTTATCGGGTTCACAAAGCTTTGATGTATCCGGGAGTGGGTTACTTCACGGGCCCGTGTTGTCTAAACCATTATTGACCTGAGCTGATTGGGCTCCAGTCGGGGGTTTCATGATTTGAGAATAGCGAAAATCCCTACCACGAATCTCCAATGCAGGTGTAGGCAGGAAGCGGGGGGCCAGCCGGGATGTGCGGTTAGCAACCGCAACGCTTACGGAGACTTCTGGAGTGGCACCGTGTAGAGATAAAGCGTGTGTTTTACACCGTCTTCCCGGGAATTGAGCGTCAGTGTGTCGTTGGGGATCATTCCGCGAATCGGATAGTCGTGGGCGACGATTCGCGAGCCGGGGTTGAGCTTCTCCAGTCGCGGGAGGAGCTTGACGATCATCTCGGGCAGCAAGTACATCTGAATCACCGTTGCTTGGCTGTAGTCGACGGTAAAGATGTCCTGTTCGACAATCTTGACCCGATCTTCGACACGTTGTCTCTTAACCAGACTTCGAGCCTGCGCGGCCAAGTTTGGATCGATCTCGAAGCCGACGCCGCGACAACCATAACGTTTCGCAGCGGCTACGACGATTCGGCCGTCGCCACACCCCGGATCATAGACCAAATCGTTCTTGGTAACCTGGGCCATCTGAAGCATTTTGTCGACAACGTCGTGGGGGGTGCCTACGTAAACGCAGTCCGGGGTTTTGGCAGATGCTGCGGGGTGAGTGGCTGTTTCAGGAGCTTGTCCAGGACAAAGCGAGATCTCAAAGATCAAGAGGCAGCAAGAGAATACGGTGCAGCGGAGGAACGGGCGCATGGGCACTTCCTCGTTTCGTGATAGGGTGCCTGATTCGGGTGGTGAACCGGGGATGGCTAAGTTGGCCCCAAAGGGCATCCCGGATGTCTCGCCGCAAGTGTATGCGGAATGATTTCTCTGGGCAACTAGAGCCCCCTCGGTCGGAGTATATAGGGGCGGTTATAGACCGCTTGAAGCAGCTTCTTCTGCCACCAGAGAGGGTTCTTTGGGAGGCGACTAGGCTGAGGTTTGACAGAATCCTACTTGTGACCTACTGGTTTGCATAGGACGTGGACGGTCCCCTTTTGGGTCGTCTGTCGGCATACCCAAACGGCACTCGCGGCTTCTTCAACACGAGAGTCTTTCATGATCGGTCTGGCAGGGATACAGAAATCGCGTCGTCGACGCGGAGCAATCCTGATCGTATCGGCCCTGCTGATGGTCTTCATGCTGGGTATGCTGGCGTTTGCCATCGACATTGGCTATATCGCGTTGGCGCGATCACAACTCCAGGCTGCGGCGGATTCGACGGCCTTGGCCGCCGCCGCCACGATGAACCTGGGGCGGGACGAGATGGAGGCGGTCGCCCGACGTTACGCGCAAGCCAACTTCGTCACGGCCCGACCGGTTCAACTCGACTCCTCGGATATCGAGTATGGGTCTTGGGATACGGCCACCCGCACCTTTACCCCCTCGGCGTCCCCAGGGAATGCCGTGCGCGTGACGACACGGGCTGACCGGAACAACGGCGGCGAAGTACCGCTCTTCTTTGGCCGTATCTTCAATATGATGTCGGTTCAACAGAAGGCCTCGGCCGTGGCCGTAACGAACCCCCGCGACATTGCATTTGTCGTCGATCTCTCCGGGTCGATGAACTACGACACGGATCCCGACAATACCGACGAAATCAACAGAACCTTTGCTGCACAGGGCTATCCGACGATTGGCACGGAATTGATGCAGCAGGTCTATGATGATTTTGGCTTCGGCACATTCCCCGGGGCCACGCAGTGTGTCGGAGCGCCGCTCGGCGTGTCGACCAGCAAAGGGGATGCGCTGAGTCAACTGACCAGCACGAGTGGTCCGCTTTCGAAGTCGAGTATTGACAGCAAGTATCGGATCAAGTCGAACGACTCGTCGAGTGTCCGCAAGACGAAGGCCTATTCATGGGTGATGGACATACAGATTCCGTCACTGATGCCCGCGGCCAAACCAACCCCCAATAGCTCGACCAATTACTCCTATTGGGCTGCCTATCTGGACGACAACTATGCGAAGATCGGCTACCGTTCGTACGTCCATTTCCTCATGTATAATGGGCGCGAGCGTAAGCCGGACGGTGTAAACTACACGCCTCTCTCACAGTATAGTCCGGACTGTCCACTTCACACGGAATCGACCGCCGGGGGCGAGTTCCAGTTCCCACCTCGCGAGCAGCCGACCCATGCGGCACGCCGCGCCATCATCGCAGCCATTGACGTGATCAAGGAACGGAATCAGAACATTACCGATCCGAATCAGCGGGACTGGGTATCCATTATCACGTTCGACCGGCTAACGGGAGGCGGGCCGGCAATTGCTCAACCGTTGACCAGCAACTATGACGAGGCCATGCAGACATGTACCATGCTCCAGGCCTGCAGCCACACCGGCTCTTCGACGGCCACTGAGGCGGGACTGATCAAGGCCAGATCGCACATTAAGCCCACGAAGGACGGTGGGGCCGGCCGGTTGGCGACGAACAAGGTGATTGTGCTTCTGACCGACGGGCTGCCAAACCTCTACCAGACGTCTGCCAGCACGATCCGAACCTACATGAATAATCATCCGAGCAGTGATTTTTACGGTGGGAACTATCCTCGCGACGCCGCATTGATGCAGACGTCGATCATGCATGGCGACCACTGGTTTGTCTACCCGGTGGGAATTGGTCTCGAATGCGACTATGACTTCATGGACCGCATGTCGCGAATGGGTGCAACGGCCAATAGCGACGGAGAAAGTCCGCGAGGCAGCGGCAACCCGGCTGACTACGAAGAACGTCTCACCGAGATCTTCCGCAATATTATCACCAATCCCAAATTGCGATTGGTGCAGTAGGCTATTCTGGCTGCTCTTCCTGCAGCTCTGAGCATCCGGCTGGGGCGTTCGCAACGCTCAACGAAATCCCGGAATGCCTCCCCGAAGACGGTACGTGGCGGCACATCAGTTGCACTCTTCTTAAAGCGAAGCACCACGGACAATCCTCTCTGAATGAGCGATGTTTCCTTGTCGTCCCTTTTGGCCTCGAATTGAGGAGAGATGAGCCATGACGATCGCCGCAGAAAAACAGATGGAACACATTGGCGAGACTCGTGCTGTGACCGATTGCATCCATGATCTGGTCCGGGTTTTCAACAGCCGGATTGAGGATCTCTGGCGCTATGATCAGTACATTGCCAATGCCGAAGGAAAGCCTGAGCTGCAGGACTTCTGGCGGGACATGAAGCGGCAAGACCAACAATTCTGCACCCATCTGAAGCAATTGCTGGCTACGGAACTGCAGCAGGAGGTCCAGGGCAACATGTGAGGAAGGCGGGCCACGAAGGTGCACGGGGGCGTTACGTGCGACGCCCCCGTGATCCTGCCGCACCTTGTTGCGACGCAAAGCCGGAAGAAGAGGACGCGGAAGACTTTCCTCGGCTTTTTAGTATAAAAGTGCTTTTTCGCGTCGTTTGAGGAATTCGTCCAGTTCAGGCTGATCGATCGCCTCCATCTCGTCCGGCCCCTTGCCGGCAAGGAGCATTTCGAGGATTTCTCGGTTCCCGAGGAGTCCCTTGTAGGCCTCGGCGTTCCAGGCGTCGGGATGGGATTTGCGCAACGCGCAAGCGATCGCCAGCCCCGTGCGCACTGGTCGGAAGACTGCTCGGTCCGTGATGACGAGCGACACCCCATTGCATCGCTGGCCAACAAACTTGCTGGCATTGGGAGTGAAACGGATCGGGAGGAAGCGGACGCCGGGGAGTGCAGCGCGCTCCAACTCGGCGACGAGTTTCCGATTGTCGAGCCAGGGGGCCCCAAAGACCTCGAAGGGGGTCTCCGTGCCGCGGCCGACCGACAGATGCGTGGTTTCCAACAGGCCGATTCCCGGATAAAGAATCGCCTCGGTCAGGCTTCGCATGTTGGGTGAGGGATTGATCCAGGGTAAACCCGTGGCGTCGAACAGGTCATGACGCTTCCAGCCCTCCATGCGAACGATCTCCAGATCAAGGGCTAACTGCAATTCCGTCTTGAACAACTGGGCCAGTTCGCCTACAGTCATGCCGTGGCGCACGGGAAGTCGATGGAAGCCGACGAACGACTCCGCTCCCGGATCGAGCATGGGGCCGCTCACTTCGATTCCACCGATGGGGTTCGGCCGGTCGAGCACAACGAAACGGAGCTTGTGTGCGGCGGCTGCTTCCATTGCATATCCCATGGTGGAGATGTACGTATAGAAACGGGCACCGATGTCCTGAATATCGAAGACCAGAGTGTCGATGCCGTGGAGCATCTCCGGAGTGGGTTTGCGGGTTTTTCCATAAAGGCTGTAGACCGGCAGACCTGACTCGCCATGTTTGGAATGGCCGATGTCGGGTATGTCCAGACGCCCCTCCAGGCCGTGTTCTGGACTGAAGAGAGCCACCAGTTCGACATTGGGTGCTTCGCAGAGCAAGCGGACGGTGCTCTTTCGTTGGCGGTTGACACCCGTGTGGTTTGTGATCAGGCCGACGCGACGCCCCTGCAAACGGCGGAATCGCTCGCGCTCAAGAACATCGATGCCGGTGAGTACGGCGGGCTTTGGAGTGTCTTCAATCGCGCTGGCGGCGATCGTTCCGATGCGCCCGGCCAGTGGGTTGACGGAGCCCTTGCCGTTCGGGTGAAGGCGGTTGCTGAGGAAGATGACGAACAGATCAAGTCCGGGATCGATCCAAAGGGCCGTGCCGGTGAAGCCTCCGTGGCCAAAGGCGGCGGGGGAAAAATTCTGCCCGCGATTGGATGAGTAGCCAGTGCGCATGTCCCAGCCGAGCCCTCGCAGTCCGCTGGAGACCGCAAACGCGGTGGTCATCAGGGTGAACGTCTCTTGGTCGAGAATCCGTGTTTGCCCATAGGCGCCGCGGCCAAGCATCATCTGGGCATAAAGGGCGAGATCCTCGGCGGTGGAAAAGAGCCCGGCATGTCCGGCAATTCCGCCCAAGAGATACGCGCGCGGGTCGTGCACTTCGCCCTGCATCCAGTGATCATCGCGTTTTTCGGTGGGGGCCGCGCGTTGGCGGAGTCGTTGATCCGGCAGATAGCCCGTCTCACTCATTCCCAGGGGACGGAAGATCCGCTCCTGGGAGAACTCGTGGACGTTCTTCCCCGCAACTCGTTCGACAAGCTTGCCCAGCACGAGGAATCCGACGTCGCTGTAGATGAACTTCGTTCCCGGCTCGACCGAAGGTTTGACGGCAAAGATCCGCTGCCACGCCTTCTGAGGCCCCTCGCGATAGTCGGCCAGTACGTTGTCGGGGATCAGGCCGCCTTGGTGGGTGAGCAACTCGAAAACGGTGATGTCTTCCTTGCCATTCTGGCCGAATTCAGGCAGATATTTGCTGACCGGATCGCCAAGTTGTAGCTTGCCGTCCTGAACGAGGAGCATGACGCTGGTGGCTGTGGCGACCGGCTTGGTGAGTGAGGCGAGGTCAAACAGCGTATCGGCGGTCATCGGTGTCCGGTGGGGCTCAAGCTGCCGGGCGCCGTAGGCTTTCAAGAACGCGACTTTTCCATGCCGTCCGACAAGCACAACGCAACCCGGCATGTGGCCTGCTTGGAGACCTTCGGCCACAACCGTGTCGATCTCGGCGAGGCGTTGGGCGTTCATGCCGACAGTCTGCGGCGAGGCATGCGGAAGTCCTGCCTTGGCAGAGGCCGGGAACGCGCCCGCCAACAGGAGCAACACGGCAACAAGTAGATGGTTAGGGAACGCTTTCCGCTTCGAGCATTCAAACGCCATTCGGTCACCTCCCTCGATGGAAGCCAACGGGTTGCCGACGCTCAGTTGTCAGGAGTGACTGACTGAGGACGCTATCGTTCTGGGGGACTGCTCTTGCGCACTTGTTCTGCCAAGAGTTGCTGAAGCTGGGCGAATTGCTGGAACTGGCCGAACCTTCAATCGCCCGAACGGCAATTTCCTGGACTTGCGCGCAGGCGTTGTCTCTTCTCCTGTTCCCACTGCGCCCTGGTGGTCTCGATTTCTCGGCCATCGGGCGAATCTCACAAGACAAGAGAGGCATGCTCAGAAAGCCGTATGCTAATGGCACACGCGTAAAACGTCAACGAGAAATGCACACGGCCGCCGCGATGCCGGGCGTTTCCCCGCGTCATTTCCGTCCCATATGCTCTCCCCTACGAGCCAGGTGCTGAATTCGGTAGAGGCTGTGTTTCGCTTTGCGCAGGCCAACGCCGAAGAACCCCAGGCCGCCGGTCAGCAGAATTGCGCTGGTGGTCGGCTCGGGGACCATTTGATAGAGCTCCGTCTCGGTCAAGCCGCTCTTGGTCGAAAGGAGGATGTAATCGATGGTCGCGCCGTTCTCGCGGTTCGCAATTTGGAGGGTCAGGGCTTTGCCCAGATCAGCCGGCTGAATGTTATAGGCAAGGAACGACGAGGCGTTGCGAAGCTTGACCTGCTGCCAATGGAAATTGCCTTCCCAATAACCACTTCCCGGTGCAGCGTTCTTGATGTCAAAATCGAAAATATCCGTTGTGCTCGTTGCCGTAAGGGCCGTGGAGATGAAGATAGAGTCTTCGTTGTAGAAATTGGCGGGTTCCGCGCCACTGTCGAAAGTGGTGAGGTGGAGGTATACGTAATAGGTGCCCGGCGTGTTGAATACGAGATGATAGCTGGCGGTACTGTTGGAGCCTGAGAAGCCGGCCAAGAGGGCCTCGCCTCCCAAAGCGTTGCTGCTTGCCGGCAGAATCGGGACACTCGTTGGGGCGGGCGAAGTAAGCGAAGATGTTGTGTCAACCACTTGCCAGCGCGTGCCAGTGAGGGCATCGTAATCTTCCGCCTGCACTCCCAGGCTGGTGCTGCCTGCAGGCTGAATGACGGCGCCGGCAGCGATGCCTTGGATAACAGGCAGGATTCCCAAAACCAGAAGGCGAATCGTAGGCATGGGTTGAATGACCGTGGGTTGACGATGACACGTGATGGTTCAATTGCGACGCGGGCGGAGATCTTCGATCACCAGTACGACGTACGCCTATTCTGATCCCATGTGCCGCAGTGGTCAAGACTCTGGAGGACGAAGGCAAGCAAAACGTGGCCGAACAGGACCTGTGGAATCAGGGGCGAAAGAAGGGGGGCAGAAGGTGTTGGAATGCGATTTTGCATTGCAAGAGCGTCTTCCGGAGATAGAATCGGTCAGAATGGAGTCAACTCACCGCCCGGACGAGTCTTGGGTGTTGCAAGGCCGGTGAGCCGAGAACCTGTCATCGCACCAAGAGCCCCCACCAAGGAGATGGCAGGCGTGTCACGTCCTACCCCCCTCTGTGCGAGTGCGTGTGTCTGCCTTTTCTTGCTAGGTTTTGCGCGGGCGGAGTCGCCTGACCAACCGGTGCTCGATTTGAAGTCGGTCGAGCTTGCAAAGGCCAACTATCAAGATGTGAAGCCAAGTCTCGTGACTCGCGATGGGCAGACGTGGCTGCGTTTGAAGACGGGACATCGGCAGCCATGGCCGGGCATCAGTTTCATGGCTCCGCACGGGGCCTGGGATCTCTCGTCCTTCAGCTATGTTACGGTCGATGTTCGCAATCTGGGCAAGGCAACCGCCCATGTCGGTTGCCGGCTGGATACCCTAGGCGTTGATCGCAACAAATCGTACATCCAGGGGACTGCTGAGGTTGCTCCCGGCCAAACCACGACGATCAAAGTCCGCCTGCTTCGCACACTGCCCAAGGAATTGGAGGGCAAGCTTTTTGGGATGCGGGGATTCCCTGGTGGGAGTGCCGGCGGCGAGAGTCTATTCAACGCCGCCAGTGTCGGGGTGTTGCGGATTTTCCTGGCTAAGCCAACTGCCGACCACCTGCTGGAGGTGGCCAATATCCGGGCCGGTGGCACGCCTCCGTCGCCGCTTCCGGACGACCTTGCACATCTGTTTCCGATGATCGATCGCTATGGGCAGTACATGCACAAAGACTGGCCGGGCAAAACCCACAGCGACGATGAGTTGGCCCAGCGACGTCAGGAAGAGGCCGTTGATCTGGAAAAGCATCCTGGCCCCTCCGGCTGGAATCAATACGGCGGTTGGGAGGCTGGACCAAAGCTCGAAGCCACGGGATACTTCCGCACACAGAAGCTTGACGGGAAGTGGTGGTTGGTTGATCCGGAAGGACGCTTGTTCTGGTCGCATGGGATTGATTGTGTGCGTTCCGGCAGTGCCGCCACGCCAATCACCGACCGCAAACACTGGTTCCAGGACTTGCCCGCGGCGGGGTCCCCGTTTGCCCGGTTTTACGGCAAGGGGAGTTGGGCGCCGCATGGCTACTACCAGGACAAACAATATGAGACGTACTGTTTCAGCGAAGCGAATTTGCTCCGCAAGTACGGCGAGAACTGGTTGTCGCAATTTGCCCAGGTGACGCAAAAGCGACTGCGAAGCTGGGGGATGAACACCATTGCCAACTGGTCGAGTCCCGAAGTCTATCAGCTCCGCAAAACGCCCTACGTGGTAACAGTCCATGGAGCAGGCAAGCCAATCGAAGGGAGCACCGGCTATTGGGGCAAGTTCTCCGATCCGTTTGATGCCCAATTGGCCAGTGACCTCCGTCGCCAAATGGCTAAAGAGAAAGGGGTGTCGGCCGGTGATCCTTGGTGCTTGGGGTATTTTGTGGGCAACGAACTGAGTTGGGGCGACGAGACCTCGTTGGCCTTGGCGGCTCTTGCCTCGCCTCCGGAGCAGGCGGCCAAGAAAGCCTTTGTCGACGAACTGAAACAGAAATACGGTTCTATCGACAAGCTGAACCAGGTTTGGGGTACGCAGCATGCCTCATGGGATGCGCTAGCGGAAAACCGCACACCGCCCGACAAGAACAAGGCCCACGACTATCTGACGACATTCTATTCAAAGCTCGCCGAACGTTATTTCCAGGTATGACGCGAGGCGGTTAAGGAGGTGGCCCAGCGGCAGTTGTATCTCGGATGCCGCTTCGCGTGGGTCAATCCGCGAGCAGTCCTGGCAAGTGCGAAATATTGTGACGTGGTTAGCTACAACCTCTACCGCTACACAATCGAGGATTTCCGGTTGCCCGAGAATCTCGACCGTCCGGTGATTGTTGGCGAATTCCACTTCGGGGCGTTGGACCGGGGAATGTTCCATACGGGGTTGTGCCCTGTCGACAGCCAAGCCCAGAGGGCGGAAGCCTACCGGCACTACCTGGAAGGGGCGTTACGCAACCCGCAGATCGTTGGCACGCACTGGTTCCAATATGCTGACCAGGCAACCACCGGCCGCGGCGATGGCGAAAACTACCAGATCGGCTTCGTGGACGTCTGCGATACGCCCTATCCTGAAACGATCGAGGCGAGCCGGCAGGTTGGCTCAACAATGTATCGGCTCCGATTGGAGAAGCCAGCGGAGAAGTAGCCGGCCGAGACGCTGCGTCAATCAGGCGTTCGGTCGAAAACAGAAAGCCCGCCTGTTCTCTCAAGAGAGTGGGCGGGCTTTGTTTTTGGCTCTTCAGCAAGATTCGCGGGTAATCGCCATCCAAAAGGGACTGGGCTCATCTGCACGCGGCTGCGGCGGTCCCCAATTGCGGCCCCCACAGAATCTGGAGTGGTGCCCCTTGTTTTGATGCGGGCCCTTACGGCGTCTTTTGGGCGGCGCCCTCGGCCTTTCGGGCGGCTTCGAGTTGCTGTTCCATTTGACGTTCCTGGTCTGGAGTGGATGCCGGCGCCGAATCGGTCTTCGAGCAGCCGAGTCCTGGTAGAGTCGTGACGATGAGCAACAACAGGAGTGTGATTAGACGCATCGGTGGAAGATCCTTCGTTGCAGGTGGAAAAGGGAAGAGGACAGCTACGGGCCGAGGTTGGTGGTCTTTCCGTCCTTGCGAGAGCACAAACAACGGAACACTTCCATGTCGATCGTGTACGAGATGCCTCGTCCCGAACCGTCGCCCAACATGATATTGAACGTGCCCGGGTGGGATGAACCAAAACGACTTGAACCGGAGTACTTGTCGGAGGCGGTTAGGGAAGTGTGTTCGGAGTCAGGCCCCGGGGGATATTCCGTGACGGTTGAGCCTGTGGCGGGGAAGCCTCCCGAGATGCGGTAGATTTCCGTATCCCACCCAGCGGCCACGTACGGTTCGTTGTCATCGTAGGTCTCACCAAGTTTGCCCCGATTGAGTTGCTTCTCGCCCAACATCATTGTATTGGACGTGCCGTCTTCAATGGAGGCAAACGTCAGAGAGCCAGTACCACGCCGTACAAGAATGCCATCACTGCCGGTCGTGCCCGCGCAACCCGCATAGTCCACCTTGGCTTGGCTATTGTAAAGCTGGGCAGATCGCCGCGAGGGGCAGTAGAAGGTCGAGATCGGTGTCTGGTAAATCGTATTGTTGTTCGTACTGTCGTAGACCGTCTTCTGTTCAATGAAGGGGAGGATCTGGTAGGGCCAACTCCAATCGCTGCGATTGTAGGGACCATTCTTGTAGACGTCGCTGCTGCAATCGGAACCGGGAGTCGTAGGTGTATCGCAACCGTTCTTTCCGCCGTCGGGAAACGCATGGTACACATCGTGATAGTTGTGAAAGGCCAGACCCATCTGTTTGAGATGGTTGCTGCATTCCGATCGGCGGGCCGCCTCCCTCGCGGCCTGCACGGCCGGCAACAACAAGGCGATCAAGATCCCGATAATCGCAATGACGACCAGAAGCTCCACCAGGGTAAAGGCTCCGGAGGGTCTGGGGACGGCGGTTCTCGCAAGCCTGAAAGAGATCATGTCGGACTCCCTGGAATAAGAACAGAAGAGACAGATGCCTGAGCCGCTCCAACAAAAGGACCTGGACTCATTCTTGGAACAGGCGTTATGTGGACTTCATTCTACCTCTTAGCCATGGGGGGCTCAACATTTCTTGGCCACGATCTTCTCCAATCACTTGAGGTGGGGGGGGCACCTCGTACTCCCTGACGGCCAGGCCATTCGCGGCTCGGGATTCAGCAGGATCGGCCAGGAAATGTCTTTGGACACTCCGTTTCCAAGCACGCCGAATGGGTCAGACAGTCTTGATCGATGAATCGGCTACAGATAAAAGGACGCTCCTCCGGAATTTTCGGAAATAGACATATTCCCAGAGCTTTGCCTTGAAATTGTGCCAGTGGATCTGCTACGTTCAACAAGTGGCAGTCCCAACGACTGCCGTTTGTTCCTCGAGCAAGAACCGGCGAAAGCTTGCCATCCCCCCGGAGAACCTTTTCCCCAACGATTGATCGAAACTGTTGACGAAAAACCGTTAGGCAATCCCCAAAAGGCCCCGGATGAACGCAAGAAAACGTGTATCCCCCGGCTTCACTCACGAGAGAGTGAGGAGGCGTTGAAGCCGGGGGACACGGGTGTTAAGGTCGGGACCGGTGGCAACTATCGGAGGGCTAGTTCGGTTCCCCGGAGTTCAACGGTCGCGGTTTGACCTGCTTTGAGGATAATTTCCCGCTGGACGATCTGGCCTTGGTCTTCCACCCGAACCCCAAAGCGGTAGCTAACGCCGGGGACAAGATGGGCCAGATAGACGCGTCGGGTCCCCACGGACGTGGTTGGCCGGTCATTGATCAGCACCTTGGCCGATTGAGCGACATGGAGAACAATCGTTCCAGCGTCGGTTTGTTGGCCAGTGGTTTGCTCCGGCGGGAGTGCGGGAGCCTTTTGCTCCTCGCGGAGTGGGGGGGCTGGCGGAGCGTCAGACGGCGCAGTGGGGGCCGCTGGGGCGACTGTCCCGGGAGACATAATGGGGCTCGGGCTGACGATCGGACCGCAGGTCGCCGGCGCACAGGTGGCCGGTGCGCAAGTCGAGGGGGCACAGGTGACGGGCGTGCAGGTCAGCGGCATGCAGGTCGACGGAGCACAGGTGACAGGCATGCAGGTCAGCGGGAAGCACGTCTTGGGACGGCAGGTCCTCAGCCTCCAGTGGATCGACCGGCATGTTACGGGGCCGCAGGTCACCGGAGCACAAGTCGCTGGGGCGCAGGTAATTGGGCCGCAGGTCACCGGACCGCACGTTGACGGGGCGCAGGTAATTGGGCCGCAAGTCACCGGGCTGCACGTTGACGGGGCGCAGGTCACCGGGCCGCAAGTCACGGGGCCGCAGGTCCGACATCGGAAACGTCCCGCATCCGCCTCAACGGCTAAGGCGGAAACCAAAAGGAGCGACATCAAGAGACGCATGGGAACCTCCCTTCTGCAAAAGTCAGGGTGCCAACAACACCCACAAAAGTAGCGCGAGGGGGCGTGAAGTCAATGGCTCGGAAGTTGAAGTAATGACCGCTTGTCATACTCCGATTGGCAAATCTCGCATCGACAAATACCACCAGCATGGGGGGCATTCGGTTTTCGGGATAACACGGCATCCATGCCACATGGAGATTGGGGCGAATAGGAAGAATGGGTCGCGTCGTCCGATTTCCACGGACTCTCACCAATCGGTCCCAAGGGAGCTTCTGGCGTGGTGGAAAGGAAAGAGCGAATGGCGAGATTCGTGCCAATGAAACCGATTACCGTTGTCCGTGGCACGCTGTTGCATACGGCGGGCAGTGTGGCACAGTCGATCTGGGCGAATTACCCGCATCCAGGTCGCCAAAACCTAAACCCGTTTTGGCCACAGGCTAAATCGGCCGTGCCGGCATTCGTGCCGGCATTCGTGCCGGCATTGAAGGCCGTGAGCAAGGAGCGTAGCGAAACCGTTCGTGTGGCGGTGTCTGCGGCACTTGATCGGATCGGTCAATGAAGCTGGTTGGCCACGGCGAAATGCTGGGCCACTTCGTCAGCCGTGAGGGCTCGGGCGAAGACGGCCACTTCGTCCAGCTTGCCTTCAAAGGTATCCTGCTGGTCGTACCTGCCACCAACGCTCAGACGTGAGGCACGATCGCTGGCGGGCGTCGTCGTTGTTCCTTGGATGACCGGCTTGCCGTCGAGATAGACAATGACCTGTTGACCGTCGCGCACGAGGACCACATGGTGCCAAGTGCGCATTGAAAGCTGCGGACCGTCGCAAAGCATGTCGCTGGGCTCCTGACTGGCGGAAAACACGAGTCGGCCCGGTTGCCCGGCTGTTCCTGCGATTGCGAGGCAATCGGCCTGGGCTGGCGTCTCGCCATCGCCTGTTCGAGCGAAGAGATAGCCGGTTACCGTGCGAGCGTCGTTGGGTAGACCATTCCAACACCAGAGTTCCACGCTGTAGCTGATACCCAGCCCGGCGATTTCCGCGAGCATGCGTCCACCGGCGAAGTGTGCACAGCGGTTGATGACGCCATGACCAGAAAAGGCGTCCGCCGCGGGACCGTCAAGGTAAAACACCACGTTGTCTTCATATCGACCGTCGTGTCGGTTGCCAGACGCATCGTGGGCTACGGGACCTTGGAATTCACCGAGTCGCCAGTAGGCTACGGGCTTGGCGGCTAGCACTGCTTGGGCATACGGCCCGTGCGGCTCATTGTTCTTTCGGCGTGGCTTGCCGGCGATTTGTTCGAGCAGGCCGAGCATCGCTTCGACGATCTTCGGCTCGGCAGTCTCTTCCAGAGCGGCCGAACGAGCCGGCCAAGTTGTGTAGCCACCCAGTCTATGTTGCTCGGGAGGGGGAATGTAGCCCTCATAGCCGTTGGCCAATTCGAAATTCATCGTGGTTGTGAAAGGGCTTTGAGCTTTAAGCTTCAGCCCGGTAATCCCAAACACCTCGCAGGGAATGGCCGCGATCCCCAGGTCGCCAATCTGCATTGCTAGGAGTCTGAAGGTCCGGACGGGATCTGCGTGGAGGTGAAGTGCCTCAAGAGCGTAGATTTCCGGTTGAGTCTTGGGCAGCCGGTCGCCAATCTTGGCGGCCATGTCCTTGGCCCAGGCCAGCCGCTCGGCGTCGGGCACGCGGCGATGGAGTGTCAGTTCACGATCGGCGGCGGCAAGTGGAACCCAGTCGTGGTACTTGATGGTCTGATAGGCCACGAAGGCCTTTTGGGCAATCGCTTGCGCATACTGGTGCATTCCTTTGTCCCAACGGGACTTGGGCAGGTCGTAATCGCGGTTGTGCAGGTCGCCGCTGGTTCCCTGAGACATGATGCCGACGAACGGCGGATTGGTGTGTTCGGCTCCGATCAGCCTCGCAATCTCTATGGCGAAAGCACCATAGTAATCAGCGGAAAGGGCTGGTGAACCGTGATAATGCATGGAGTAGTTCGCCAAAAGGGCGATCGGCCGTCCTTCGATGGATTGCACGGCAAGAACCCCCAACTCGGAGTCTTCTGGTCCCGCCGGCCCAATGTAATCGGGATTCTGAAAGCCTGGGTGCATCATTGCCCGCACGGTCTTTGCGCCGAATGGATCGGTCCCCAGGCGATCGGGGCGTTTGATCCACCGGCGGCATGAAGTCCCCTCCGGAACGTCGATGGTCGTCCAGCCAATCCGGGCCGGAGCGAGATTGGCTACCGCATGTTGGATTCCTTCAGCAATTCGTCGGGGCAGGTACTTTGTATAGACTTCGTCCGCACGGCTGCCCAGTAGGGCGGCGAGCGATGGGGCCGAGTGAGTATGGGTCGCCGAGATCAGGATTTGTTGGTCGGGAATGCCGGTAGCCTGACGAGCCAGCCGCTTCGTCTCGTGGATGACAGATTGAGGGATCACGCAACTGTCAACAACGGCGATAGCTAGACGGGTTGTGCCGTTGTCGAGGACGAGACATCGTGCATGAAGGGGATCCGTGACCTGATTGGCGGTCCGCTCGGTGAAACCACCGTTCACGATAACCGGCAACGTCGCGGGAGTGACGTCGATGGCATAGGCGCCGGCACGAAAGCACTTCTTGGCCGTTTGATCAGCCTCGGCATGAAGACTGGGACCGGAATAAGCCAGGAACGCTGTCGTTGTCGTGGCGGCTGCAAGAAACTGACGGCGGGTAGTACGTTGGTTCATAAGAAGCCTTCTCACTGACAACCAATCGTGTATGCCACTTCTGACCACACAAGAAACTTGCCCGCCACTCGGCTAGGCCGCAACGAGTTGTCGGGCGACGTCATCGAAATAGGCTGCACACTGAGCGATATCTGCTTCAATATAAGCCGGGGTTTGATCATATTCGATTCCGAAGACACCCCGAAAACCCTGTCGATGGAGTTCTTGGAGGATGGCTCGGATGCTTCCTTTGCCTGTGCCGAAAGGTACACAGATGCCTTTCTCGTTGACATCTTTGAGATCAAACGTAAGAATTCGACCTTGCAACTTCGCCAGCGTGGCGACCGGATCGAGGCCAGATCGAGCCCAGTGTCCAGTATCGCAACAGGCGCCGATCCGTTTACTGCGTCCCGCAAACAGCTTCAGGAGCGTTTCAGGCTCCCAATAGAACGACGGTTTGGCGTGATTGTGGACAGCTACGTTGATCTGATACTCGTCGCAGAGTGGCTCCAGCATGTCAACGGCGGCCACGGGAGGCTCACCATCGAGCGTTTCGATCCCTAAGTCCTTCGCAAAGTCAAACAACCTCCGGCAGGCGTCCTTGTTGTCGAGCCGCCGGCAATAGCAGGCTGCCAGTTGGACGCCTGCGTCGCCGAGGCGAGCCTTGGTCTCGCGGCGTTCGCTCTCCGACATGGTCTCGGACATACACGCTTCGGATTTCTGCGGGCTGAGCTTTTGCCAGTTGAACCCCACGAGTTGTCGCAAGCCAAGCGAGGCGACCTTGTCAATCGTTTCATAAAACGTCAGGTGACGAAAGCTATAGGCCGCACAGCCGAGTCGCCAGCCGAGTCGATCAGCATGCATTGCCCCTGGACGTGGGGCGGCGGCCACGTTTCCCAGGCCGATAGTAGCTGCCGCGGCACCTGCTGATCCGACCAGCTTGAGGAAGAGACGACGAGCGATGGAATCAACCATGGGGGGCCCTTGAGGAGCAGAGATGGCGTAGCTGTCAAGAACAATATTGGATGGTCCGCGTTACCAGAGAACAACTGCCAAATGCGTCGCAGATGGTACGAATGAACGGTGAAAGTCTTGTTCGCTTGGTACCATGGGGTTTCAATGAAAACAACTCAACCGAGCAATTCTCGCAAATACTTGATGCTGCGGGCGGCTTGGTCGATCGAACCGCATTCGACGGAGAATACGATATCGCGAGGACAGCGGCGTACGATGTCGATTACTCGCCGCCAGTCGATCACTCCATCGCCGCAGGCACAGCCAACGGGCGTGCCGGTGACCTTGCCACGTTCGGCCGTGGAGTGTTCCACGGTGATATCCTTGGCATGGAGGTGGACCAAACGGTCGACGACGCGTTCAAGCCAAGCGTAGGGATCGTGTCCAGCGAGGTAGGCGTTTCCTGTGTCGAGATTAATGCCGATGGCCGGGGACTGGACGAGGTTGTAGATCCGATCGAGGCCTTCCGGGCTGTTCGAATACTGCGAGTGGCATTCCAGGCCGATTTTGATTCCCCGTGGCTCGGCGACGAGGGCCGCTTCGTAGAGCATGTAGCGCATCAGGACGTGGTCCTCTTCTTCTGTCGTCCAAGAGGCTTTTACGCCTTCATCCGTATTGACGACCGGGGCGCCGCATTCGGCTGCATAGCGAATGGCCTGTTTCAGATAATCTCCGTGGACATCGGGGCGACAAACCGGTCCGTGCGCCTGGAGGCCGGAGACCTTCAGACCGGCCTTTTCAGCGGCACGGCGGATTCGGAACGGGTCGTCCCACATGGACACGGTGTGGTAGTATTTGGCTTCGCTCATCAGCTCACGGCCCCAATGGACCATGGGTTCGATGTATTCGTAGCCCAACTCGGCCGCCTTCTCCACCCCCCACTCGAACGGTTTCTCATGGCGGCGAATGGCCTCCATGTTCATGCCAAGGAATATTTGACCCATGATGAATGCTCCGAATGGTTGGCTTCCTGTCGTCAAGGTCGGCCGACAGATTTTGATTGCATGATCCGTCAGACTTTGTTACTGATCGTAGCCGGGAAACGCAGGCTTGTCGATGAAAGCTTGCGCACCGGAATTGCACAATTGCGCAACTCAAGGATGTCGCAATCGTTCGCGGTACGCGGCGGGAGCCAAACCAACGCGTTGGTGGAAGAGACGGATCAGGTAGTTGACACTACTGAATCCAGAGGCAACGGCGACACGCGCCACAGGGAGTTCGGTCTCGGCCAGCAGACGCTTGGCCCGTTCGAGGCGTGCTTGCTGGATTTCCCGATTGACCGATCGGCCGAGGATCTGTTGAAACCGTAGCTCGAGGGTACGGCGGGAACAGCCGACATGGCGGACGACGTCGGCCACGCCAATCGGCCGGACAGCGTTATCCTGGATGAACCGGAGGGCACGGGCCACCTGGCGGTCGTCCATTGCCAAAACGTCGGTTGACCGCCGCGTTACCACATGAGTCGGTTTGACGAGAATCCGTTGCGGTTCGCGAATGCGTCCGGCCATCAGGCCATCGAGCAAGGCAGCGGCTTCGTAGCCGGCTTGCTCCACGTTCAGGCAGACACTGGACAAAGGGGGATCGGAGAGTTCGCAAAGCAGCTCATCATTGTCAACGCCCAAGACGGCCACATCTTCAGGTACCTGAAGCCCTGCGGCACGGCACGCTTCGAGGACTTGGCGGCCACGGTCGTCGTCGCAGGCCAAAACGCCCAGCGGCTTGGGAAGCTTCTGGAGCCAAGCGCCGAGGATCGCTTGTTCGCGTCCCCAACGTCGATTCTGGGGCGCCGTGGGGAGAGGGAAGACGTGCGCAGGCAAACCGGCTTCGGCCAGACGTTGGGAAAAACCGACTTCCCGGCGTGCGGACCAGGGAGGTTCGCCCCAGACGCCGACAAAGGCCAAATGGCGAAAACCACGATCCAGGAGGTATTGCGCCGCCATGTAGCCGGCCTTCTGAGAATCGGGGCAGACTTCGGACAGTCGGGAAAGCGGGTTGTCGGGGGCGAGCTGCTTCTGGTTCAGATCAAGTGCGATGACCGGCAAACCCGAGTTGAGGATGGCGTTCGCCACCTGCGGTGTCTCGATCCGGGCGATGATGCCGGTGCCGCCCCATTCTTCCATACGTGGCAACACCTGTCGGAGATCACCCGGCGTGATATAGAAGGCCCAAGGGCCGTGGAGTCGTGCATAGCGGACCACGCCCCGAAGAAGGGCCCGGCCGTAACCCAACGAGGTTTCAACCAACAAAGCGACCTTGGGAATACCAGCGGTCATAGCCTGCATCATCGGGGCTTTCGGCCACCGGGTGGACCTTGAAGGGCACCGGTGGAGGAACGTCCATATGCGCAATTGTACTATGGTATTCGGAGCACGCAACCCAGTCGAGTGGCGGAAAGGTAGTACACGGACTGCTGCCGTCGGCATCTGCTTTTGAGG
Source organism: uncultured Planctomycetaceae bacterium (assembly GCA_964558295.1). GTDB lineage: Bacteria > Planctomycetota > Planctomycetia > Pirellulales > Thermoguttaceae > JBDKTH01. Next base: position 59,780 of record CAZLDQ010000003.1, read on the forward strand.
AAAAGGAGGGCGTCATGAGCAATCCGTGTTCTTGCAAGCGGTGTTTTGCGGCTGGATTCACCTTGGTCGAGCTCCTGGCGAAAATCGCTGGATCGGCAGGGCGTCGGCCGATATCACGCCCGACGGGCCGGTGGTGTTGACCAGGATGAAGACCGTGCGGATCACCCGCGAAATCCAGGAGCCGTTGCATGGTCAACGTATTGACTGTCGAGGATGGGAAGGCGTGCGTGTCGTTGATCAGGCGATTCTGGTCTCTAGTGAGCGGTGTGTGATCTGCCCCGACATTCAAAGGGTTTTACAAGCACTTGGCCGATCGGCTGCTCGGTTTCGACATCAACCAACTCTTCCTAGCAGCCACGCATATCCACGCCTCGCCGGTTCTCTTGCAAGACCGGTAGGAGAGCGATAGTGACGCGGTGCAGCCCAAGGACTATGTACTGCTTATAACGTAACGAGCGGATAGCCGAGGCTGTCATGAAGGCTTGGGAAAGCCGTTCAATGGGGACAGGTGCCTGACATGCAGTGGTGGGTTGCAATCGCCGTGTGGTGTTCAGCGACGGCAAGGGGGTGATATGCGGCAATACGAACGCTGCGACCTTCCGGCGAATCGAAGGGTATGAAGATGAAGCTCACGCAGTCGATGTTCTTTGCTTGTATGACCAGCAGAAGAAGCTTAAGGTGGCGGCGATCACCTTGGCCTGCCCGGCGCAGTCGGTGACCGGCACCGGGCTCAGTGCCGAAGTCACCTGCAACCTGATCGGTCCGGAAGAGCCCCAGGTGTTGGTGGATCGTACAGTGGAGGCGAGCGATACCGCCTGGAGGTCTGAGCCCATGTCGAGTCGTCAGCTTTCCTCATCTTTCGGGGGAGAGGGGGCTGGCCCGTACCAATTCTTCGACGCCCCCCCCCTTTGTTGATCCGGTAGGCTGAAGGTACGATAGAAGAGATGGAGCTTACCGTTGCACGATCGGCGTTTCGGAACAGACGCCAGTTTCGGCAACGCTCGCTGATGGGACTTCCTCCGAATCGCGGAATGTCCCGTCCGGAACAGGATAGACAACAAGAGGCATCGGACTGGGGTATCTGTGCAAGGGCAACGAGCTACCGGGTGGGTCGTAGCCGCGATTCTGTTGGGTGGGGCGATTGCGGTTGGCCTGCGTCTTCATAGCCGCTATGGCGTCCCAATAACACAGGGCGACACGGCTTGGCGGCTGAGTTATGATGTGACTTTTCAAGCAGCCGAGGCCGGAATTCGCCTTCGTGCCGCCATGCCAGACGACGGACGCCACAGTCGGGTGTTTCGTCAGGATCTTCGCTATTCGGGCCTGAAGACGGAACGGCTCAGGCCGGGATGGACGGAAACCCGCGAACTAAGCGTGGTCACTCAGCGGGATGGTGAGTTCCATCTCGTAGCCCGGTTCGATATCCACCTTAGCCCGCGAACCACATTCCGCACGTGGACGCCTCCTGCTAAATTGACCGCCGACCAGCGGGCCACGTATCTGCGCAGCACTCGTGCCATTCCTACGGATAGTCCGATCGTGCGGCAAACCCTTCAGAACATTCAAGGAGATGAGACCGATAAGGCGAAGTTGGTTCAACGATTATTCGAGTACTGTCATGCCCATCTCGCCGGCAATGCGGAAACCGGGCCGTCCAATGCGGTTCGGGCACTGGAGGAAAGGCGGGCTTCTCCGTTGGGCCGGGCTCGATTGATGGTCGCATTGTGTCGGGCGGCAAAAGTACCGGCGCGGTTGGTGACGGGATTTGTGATCCAGGAGGCCCAGGAGGCTCGCCCCCACGTCTGGGTCGAAGTGCTGACCAATTCGCATTGGGAACCGTTCGACCCGGATAACGGCTATGCTCGTGAATTGCCCCTTCACTTTCTGGCCGCACGGCACGATGGGGAAGCGATCATTTGTGCCCCGGGGGTCAAGGAGTTGGAGACTCATTTTTCGGTAACTTCCCTCCCGCCGCCCGACGGCTCAATTGGCCGCTATCGTCAGACTCCCTTGGACATCCTGGATCTCGCTCGGCTGCCCGTGGAAATGCACGAGGTAGTAATTCTCCTATTGCTGATGCCACTGGGCGCTTTGGTTACCGCGGTCTTTCGCACCTTGGTCGGTATTCCCACCTTCGGAACATTCACGCCGGTTCTATTGGCCTTAAGCTTCGTCTATGCGGACTGGCGAACTGGGCTGGTGGTGTTTGTCGTGACAGTCTCCTTGGGACTGATTGCAAGATCGTATCTTGACCGGCTCAAGCTCCTCTTGGTTCCCCGGTTGAGTGTGATTCTTGCCCTGGTCGTGATGTGCATCATTTTTGCTGTCTCCCTGTTGGACTACCTGGGGGTGACCCCAGGTGCCCAGGCGGTCCTGTTGCCCATGGTTATCCTTACGATGACTGTCGAACGGTTCTACCTCAACGCCGAGGAAGACGGGTTACGGTATGCTTTCCAGGTGATGGGAGGCACGTTGCTAGTGGCTTCATGTTGTTACCTGGTGTTACGGTGGGAAGCGGTGGGGCGGCTCTTGTTGGCTTATCCCGAATCCCATCTGTTCACTGTGGCTGTCCTTATTCTCCTCGGACGCTATACGGGCTACCGGCTAACGGAACTGTGGAGGTTTCGTGTTTTGTTTCAACGGAAGTGGCACAAAGCCCGGGGTCGGTTAAGCAACAGTC
>CAZLDQ010000004.1:0-59628 GCA_964558295.1 uncultured Planctomycetaceae bacterium
CTCAGAAAATCCCAGTATGACCAATCCCAAGTTCTAGCTGTGACAAAGCACTAGAGACGGCCATCGCTCAAGCAAGACACTCCGTGGGAGATTATGCCGGAAGATCGACCGAGGCGCGTAACCCTCGTCACCGATTCCAGCAGCTCGATCATTGTCTCACAATCCACCGAGCTTCCCGACCTGCCGACCGCTGCGGTATTGGCCTGGAGTCTGGCCTGTAGCCCTTTTGAACAGCCGGTGCAGCGTCTCGACATGGGAGAATCCCGCCAATTGGGCCACGGTCTGCAGCGGCAGGTCGGTCGTCAGCAGGAGTTGTCGGACCCGCTCGATCCGCAAACGGGAAATCTCCGCTTGGACTGAGTGCCCCACGTTCTTGGCAAACCATCGTTCCAGGGTGCTGCGCGACAGGGCGGCGTGCGCAACGACCTCGGCCACCGTCAGCCCGGTACAGGCATGTTCCCGGACATAGCGGAGGATTTCAATCAACTCTTCGTCGGCAACGGCCAACACGTCGGTCGAACGGCGTGCGACGACGCCCAGCGGTTCGACGAGGACCATCCGTCGTGGTGGTCGGCGGCCGGCGATCAGGTGGTCCAAAAGCGCCGCGGCCTCATAGCCCACTTTTCTGGCGTTCGGGTCCACGCTCGACAAGGGTGGGTCGCCCAAGGCACATTGAACCGGATCATTGTCCACGCCGATGACCGCCACTCGGTCGGGAACCGCCAGACCGCCCTCGCCGCAGGCGGTCAGGACCTGGTAGGCCCGCATGTCGTTGCAAGCAACGACCCCAACCGGTTTGGGCAACGCCTGGAGCCAGCGGACCAGGCGAAGCATGTCCCGTTGAGCGCGGACTTCCGTGGAGGCAAGCCCCAGGGAGCGTGCACGTGGGGGGGCATCGAACACATGAGCCGGGCAACCAAGCTGCGCGAGGTATTTCACGAAGTGCTCGCGGCGATGATCGGAAAAAGCAAATCCGGCGAACCCGCAATAGGCAAACGTCCTCAGGCCGCACTGCCACAAATGGTCCACGGCCAAACGGACGATGGCCGCCGGGTCGGGAATCACGCTTGCAAAGCCCCGTGCATCGTCATGGTGCAAGAGTCCCACCACCGGTACGCCTAACGCACGCAGTCGCCGGGCATGTCGGGCCGCCTCCACCCGGGCCAAGACGCCGTCCGGAGCCCAGGCCCGCAAGCGGGCCGGAACAGGATCGCCAAACGTCCGTTCCTCATGATAGAACGTCCACGGACCATACGTGTGGGCGTAGTCTGCAATTCCACACAACAAATCGCGGCCAATCGCTCGCGACGACTCGATCAACAACGCAATCCGCCGACGTCTGGACATTGGGGCTGCTTGGGCCGTGGACTGATGACAACGATGGTCATGCTCTCTGACAAGTAGCACGGCAGGGGCTGTCCGTCAAGCGGTTGCCAAAACAAGCCCAAACCTCCGACACGCGACGAATCGCAACGAGCTGGCCGGCGGGCCTGCCGACGAAATGAACAGCAAGGAATGGGGATCCGTCTGACAACCAATGTCAGTCAGATTGACGATGCCTGTCATTGCCCAACGGGGAAGTAATCGGGGACAATGGGCATAAACGGCCCCAAACGTCCCGGCTTGCCTGGGCACTCGCCGGAAGCGGTTCCTGTCCTCTAACCAGTAAGGTCGATGCGATGAAAGCTGCTCATACCAAACCATTCCTGACGGGATGTGGATGTTGTTCGTTGTCGCGACGTGGGTTTCTGGCCGGCTGCGCGGCGTGCACTGCCGGCCTAACCGGCTTGTCCGCCGTGGCATCTCAGGTTCGGGCGGCCGACGACTGCAATCCCGTACGCATCCGGATCATCTACACTGGGCATTCCGTCAAGCAAGCCAAGCCCGACTGGCCGAATATCGGCTTCGACTTCCAGCCGGTCATGGATCAACTTGTGGCCGAGTTGCGTGCCCGCTGCCCGGGCTTCGAGTTCGTCACCTCCTGGGCCGACGGTACGGAAACGGCCAAGAAAATTCTTGAGGACGACAAGTCAGCGTCCATCGACGGCTACTTGGTCTACCAGTTAAACCCGTGGAATCGAGTCGTGCAGCCGGTTGTGGCTACAGGGAAGCCGACCCTATTAGTCGATTTCCCCTACGGCGGCAGCGGCGGATTGCTTGTCTATGCGGCCAGTTTCTTGCGTAACAAGACCCCCAATGCGGGTTTCGTCTCTTCCTCGAAGATGGAGGACATTGCCGCGGCCGTTCAGTGTTTCGCAACCGTGAAGAAATGCGGCTCGGCAACCGACTTTGCGAGGCTGACCGCCCAGGTACGCCAGCAGCGCACACCAGCGGCCGGCGACCTCTGCTACACGGCCGATCCGGTGGCGGTCCTCTCGCCCCAAGAATGTCTGGCGAAGATGAAAGAGGCCAAGATCCTCGCCGTGAGCAACGGAGAGTCGCCGCTTGGCGAGGCGATCAAGCAGCAGATGGGAATCGAAGTCGTGGCCGTGTCGTTTGCCGAACTGAACGACGCCTGGCGAGCCGCCGACAAGGACCAAGCCCGGGCGATTGCCGACCGCTGGCAGCAGACGGCCAGCAAGATTGTCGATGTGTCACGGGAGACGCTCGAGAGCTCGGCGGCCATGTACTTGGGCGAGAAGGCCGTGCTCCAGAAGCACGGGGCGAACGCCATCACGATCAATTGCCTCGGCGGATTCTATGGCGGCCATATCCACGCCTACCCATGCCTGGGATTCCACGAACTGACCAACGAAGGGCTGATCGGAGCCTGCGAGTGTGATGTGCTGTCGACTGCAACGATGGTTACCATGACGGCCCTGACCCAAGGGCGGCCGGGGTTCATCTCCGATCCGGTTATTGACACGGCGACCCGGCAAATCATCTATGCCCATTGCGTGGCTTCCAACCGACCGTTTGGTCCCCAGGGCAAGGCCAACCCGTTCGAAATCCTCACCCATTCGGAAGATCGCCAGGGGGCTGCGGTTCGCTCGTTGCTCCCCTTGGGTTACCTGACAACGACCGTCAAGTTTAGCCCGCACAAGAAGCAGATCATCTTCCACCAGGGCAAGGCCGTGGCCAACGTGTTGGACGATCGAGCCTGCCGCACCAAGCTTGCCGCCGAGCCGGTCGGCAGCCTGGAAAAACTATTTACCGAGTGGGATACGTGGGGGTGGCACCGGGTAACCTTCTACGGCGACCTCAAGCAGCCCGTCTACGCCCTGGCGGATGCTCTGGGCTGGAAGGTCCTCGAAGAAGCCTAGCCCGCGTCTTGCACAAAACGTGATTTCTGGGTGGCATGCCGGCCCCTCGCGGCATGCCACCCACCATCCTCCGTTCTCCCTCCACCGCTGTCTACCCCAACACTTCCCACTGGATGCCGACCCGCTTCAACGCATAGCCGCATTCACGGAGATAGTCGCCGTAGATGGTCATCCAGTGGAAACCGGGCATGCGTTCGGCCAGGAGCTTGTCGGGGCAGGTGTAGTGAATATCGATCTGCGAGCGGCAGATGGGTAGAAACGGATGGGCGACAATCTCGCCGGCCAGACCCACCCAACGTTCCGCCTTGAAATCGGGGAGGATATTGGTCACCTTCTGGCCAGTGTGCATCTCGACCTTGGGAGCCGCGCCGTAGTCCGACTCAAAATGTGTAAGGATCCGCGCCGGCTCCAGGTTCTTGCCGTCCATCTTGCGCGGGGCCGTACAGTGGGCCAGCGTAATGAGGCCGTCGTGCGGGTAGGTCGGGTCGTTGAGGAACGTTGGTCGGCCCGAGATTCCGGCCAAGAGAATCCCCGAGGGAATCACCACGAAGTCCGATTCGCAGAAAGCCAGGTAGCCGTCGTCGTTGAGCGTGCTCAAGGGGAGACAAGCCGTGGTTTCCGACATCGGCATGATCGTTCCCATGCAACTGTTGATCGTCATTGCCCGGCAGCCGCACTGGGCCATCAGTTTGCGGAAGATCTGATCGAGCAAGAAGCCGTTTTCGACATACTTCTTCTCGGTCTCGAGGGTTGTCCCGGGGAGTTTGAGATAGGCGTCCGCCCGCTGGCGGGCGAGTTCCACGGCCGCCTTGTCCTGCCGGGCGGCTTGAATCAGTTTGGCTAGCTCTGAATAGGGAAACGGTTGAATTTCGAGCTTCCAACGGTCCTGGGCCAAATCCGGTGCCTTGGGGGTCGCCCAGCCGCTGGCGCCGCCGACGGCCAAAATCTTCGAGCCCCGCGTATTGGCAAGGCCGCAAAGCCCCCGCAGACGCCATAACACCTCGTCCAGGCTGTCGATCACCACATCCTGGTCGTCGACCCCTTGGACCGCCAGCCTATCGCTATGCTGGCGTAGAAATCTCGGACTGATGATCTCGTAGTAGAGGTACAGCGGTCCCGACTTGTGCCGAATGAAGAAAATCGTGTCCTTTCCCAGCCGGTTGATCGCGTTCAGGTCCCCATCAGCGGCGTAAACCAATAGGACATCGGCCGATTTGACCTCCTCGGCCGCCTCCAGTTCTCTGGCATTCGTGGTCGCAGTGAGCGGCAGGAACTGGACCGGAAAATCGGCCATCGCTTGGAGCTTGTCCAGTTCGCCCTGGATCCGCGTGACCTCCTGGTCGGCATCTTGCTGGGTCTGGATGCCACCCCAGGAACGCCAACTGGTCTGAGGCTGGCGCGTGTAGACGCGATACAAGAGAATCGGCTTGACGATTAGCGGACGTCGCGAGGGCACTGCCGGAAGTCCTGGTTCGGCCGCCGACAGCATCGACCAAGACAGACCGCCTAAAACCATGCCTCCCAGGGCAACGCCCCCCATGCCGCCCAAAAAACCTCGTCGCGTCAAACCATCCGGCTCTTCAGTCACATAGCAGCCGCAGGGACAACAGGTGCGGATCCTCGGTTCCTGCTCGTATTCGTGTTCAGACCGGCGCATGCGGAGAACTCCTTCAAAGGACTTCTGGAACATCTTCGAACTACCGTGACGAGATTACCATATCGCCTGATTGGGTCGAAAGCAACAACGACGAGGGGATTATATCCCCCGAGCCGTTCGCCGTGGCGTTCTGGAGGATGTCCCATCCAGGGGGGCTTCGTTGACAGTCGTAAGCTTCCGCGCGACAATACATCGGTGAGTTCCCCCCGAATGTATTTTCCCACCACCCGATGCACCATAAGGAGCCCCCTGTGACAGCGCCGTGGATCACCTACCGTCCTGAACTGAAGGTCCTGGATTGCACGATCCGAGATGGAGGTCTGATCAACAACCACCGATTTGAGGATGGTTTCGTGAAGGCCGTCTATCAAACCTGCGTGGAGACGGGGATCGACTATATGGAGGTGGGCTACAAGGGCTCCAAGAACATCTTTGCCCGCGACCAGTTTGGCGACTGGAAGTTCTGCGATGAGGACTCGCTGCGGCGAATCGTCGACGACAACCCGACCCCGCTGAAACTGGCCGTGATGGCCGACGCGGCCAAGTCGGATTGGCGCACCGATATCCTGCCCAAAAAGGAAAGCGTCCTCGACGTGATCCGGGTAGCCTTCTACGTCCACCAAGTTCCCGAAGCGGTCGACATGATCAAGGATGCGGCCGAAAAGGGGTACGAAGTGACCGCCAACTTCATGGCTGTTTCCCGGGTCTCGGAACGCGAGGTCGATCAGGCGCTCGAGCTGCTTGCCGACACGCCGGCGAGCACGCTGGTCGTGGTTGATAGCTTCGGCTCGCTCTACGCCGAACAGGTCGAACTACTCGTGAAGAAGTATCGCGATTTTGGCAAGGCAACGGGCAAGGAAGTGGGAATGCACGCCCACAACAACCAGCAGCTTGCCTTTGCCAATACGATCGAGGCGATCATTCACGGCGCCAATCGGGTTGACGCCACGATGGCCGGCTTGGGCCGTGGCGCGGGCAATTGCCCGATGGAATTGTTGATCGGCTTCCTTCGCAATCCAAAGTTCAAGATCCGTCCGATCTATCAGCTTCTCGAGTCCTACATCGAGCCGCTGCGCAAAGAAGTGGAGTGGGGGCCCTACGTCCAGTACAACATCACGGGCCAGCTCAACCAGCATCCCCGCAGCGCAATTGCCGCCCGCAGCGGTCCAGATCGCGACAAGTTCGTCGAATTCTACGACAAACTGGTCACCGAGGAGTGAAACGCTTCGAGGCGGATCAGCCCGCCTTGTGAACCTACGGCCGTGGCGCGGTCCATTCCAACAAGCGGGTCCGTTCCGCAGGCGTTTCCGCCGAGGCGGCCATCGGATCAACTGGTGACGCCGGCGATGAGAGCCGACTGGAGACCGTCGATGCCGATAATCGTTGTGTCTCCAATTCGAGCTGCTTCAAGAACGACTGGGTTGCCCGTTCCAGCACGATGATTTCGCTCCGCGCATTCGGGTCAGAGGAACGCACGACACAGATGACCTCGGCTCCTTCGGCACGGCGTCGTCGGATCTCAGCCAACGCGTCGCGTTCCTCTTGCGTCAACGGCTCCGCGGTTTCGGCCGATGAGGAAGGAGAGGGTTGCTCGCGAGGAGTCAGCGGGGCTTCGGTCGGTTGCAGGTCCTTGGGCGGCTCGGGCATCTGCTTGGGCATGCGAGGCGTCTCGACGGCCACCAACGACGCCGCATCGCTTTGCCCCTTCTCCTCGGGGCGATAAAGCTCCGCAAGTTTGACGCGGTCCAACTCCGCATAGATGGACTCCAAGGCGGCATAGAGTCCTTCGTTGTCCGAGGGATCGGCCGCATTGCATACCCCAATCACATATCCATCGGTGGAAAAGAGCCCGCCCCCGCTGCGCCCTTGAACCGGCAAGCCGGCCACGGTTAGATTGGCCGGTCCCATGAACTTGTCCAGGGCCGTCACAGTGCTGTGCCGCACCGTTGGGTTCGCCCCATTGTTGCAGCCGACATTGATTACCCGATCATTCCGCGAGATCTTGTACCCCGGCGGGGCCACGCGAACGGCAACGACCGGACCCGGCACGCGAATACTCAACAAGGCCACATCCCGTTCGAGGTCGTAACTGATCAGATTCCCGGGAATCCCTTGGGCGGTCGACGGACCAAACAGATCGACCTCGATCCGACCTTTCCCCTTGGAATCGCGGAACAAATGACCGCAGGTGAGAATCAACGCTTCCCCTTTTCGGGCGTCGATGATCGTTCCCGACCCGCACGATTGGCCCGTGCTGTCCTGAATCCGAAGACGCACGGTCGCGGCGATCAATTCACTGTCCGAGAGGCTCCGTCGGTGGGGCGACTCTGCGCGGGGAGGGGGCTGACGCCACTCCGGGACCCCCGCCACCGGACTCGTCGCCGAGACCGGAATCACCGAGGGTTGCCCGGCCGCAAATGCCGGTTCACTGTTGACGGCGGGAATCGCAATCGATGGAGCAGGGGTGGAAGCAAGGGCCGCGGCCGGTATCGTGGCCGGTGGACTGGCCTGGGCCAGCCGGCACATCTGTTCCAGACGTTCCGGGCTGGTGGCGCCGACCACCCGATCGACCACCCGGCCATTGACGATCATAACGAAGGTGGGAAGGCGATCAACACTGTAGCGGGATGCCAACTGCCGTTGCTGATCAAAGTTTACCCGGCGAACAGGATACCCCTTGGCGGCCAGTTGACGGACAACAGGGTCCATCTGCTGGCAGGGGCCACACCAGTCGGCATAGAAGTCCAGCAGGACGGTATTCTCTTCGGTACCCCCCGTGAGAGCCAGGACAAGTAGAACTGCTTGCAACGGAACCATCGGCCGCCTCCTGATCGTAACGGGGCGTTTCCCTGCCGGCCGCCTGAGGTGTCGGATCCGAGGATTGCGAGCGAGAGCAGGAAGAATGAACAGGGAATCCCTGTTGCTGGCGACCTCCTGTCACCGTCTCTACCGCGGATCGTACAGCGTTCAACCGCAAAGCCGAGCTCCGCCCGGCGCGGGGCCGAAACCCCTTTGGTCGACGACGGCAGGTAGTACGATCCCGTGCGAACTCCTTTTCGTTCTGCGCAGTCTGGTGCTGCGCGGGGGGGTGAATAAGCCATTCGCCACGTAAGTGCCCCATTCTGCGCCGGAACGGAATTTCTGACAATCTCAACTTTTCTGGTTTTTCTTCCCGCCCAAGAGCCTGGAAACTGGAGGGGCGATTGCTGGACCGGCGATGACTCCTTATACTGGCCGTTTCTTGCCGTCGGCAAGTCGCACGTTGTCTGGCCCCCTCCACCCTCTAGCAATCGCCGACCATGAATCTCAACGACGCCAAATACAAAGACTTCGCCTTGGTTGCGGAGATGCTTCAGACGCCCGAGGTCATCCGCCATTTCGATTTTGCGCAGGCCCAGGATACCGCAGAGATCATTCGCCAGACCGGCAAGCTCTTACTCACTGGAGAAGGTTCAAGCCGGATCTTCCCCGCCAAAAACTTCTTGGTGGAGGTGCTCCGGCGGGGGGCTCCGTTGGCGGTCTTCACCGAGGGATCCCGACAAGCCCATGAGTACGACTTGGCGGACTTCGCTGTTTTTGGAGCCAGCAACAGCGGGCAAACCAAGGAACTCGTCTCCCTATTCACCCAACTGGCCGCCGCCGGTCACCAGAAGCGGTTCGGCCTGACCGCCAACCGCGGTACGCGGCTTGAGGCCGCATCCAACAAATGCTACGTGCTCACCTGTGGCAAAGAGAATGCAGTGGCCGCCACGAAGAGCGTCGTCGAGCAGGGGTTGTTCTACCGCTCGCTCCTGGCTCCTTTCGAGAAGGACTCCCCCATGGCGAAGAACCAGGCCCTCGGCGCCGAAAAGGCCCAGGAGGTTCTGGAAACGGAACTCGACGCGGAGATCGTCCGCGCAATCGCCGACGCTCCGATGATCTACTTTGCCGGGCGGAACAATGGCGTCGTCGAGGAACTCACGCTCAAGACCAACGAGATCACCCGCAAAAAGAGCGATTTCCTCGAAGGGACCTATGCGGTCCATGGTGTCGAAGAGGTGATGAACGCCGATGAGGTGGTGATTGTCGTCGAACCGTTCGCCGCGGAAGCCGAGAAGATGAAGCAGGTCCTCATCGACGGCGTTGGGATGCGGGTCATTGCCTTGGCCAGCGAGCCGACGATCTTTCCCACGATCCGGATTCCCCGCGTCGAGGGCTACGATTCGGTGCTCCAATTGTTGGCCGGCTGGAACATCCTCGTTCACGTGGGGGTGGCTTTGGGGATCAATCTCGACAAGCCGCAACGGGCCCGCAAGATTGGCAACGAGTTCCTTGGCTAGTTCCGTGTGAAGGACATCACCACCATGCCCACAGGTATTACCTACTATCGTCGGACGCCTGAGAAGGTCGTCAAATCGTCGAATCCCGCCGACGTGTTCACCGGTTGGAAGGAGCACGAATGCTGGATGTTCGTCTCGGCCCACGATGACGACATCGTGACCGGAGGCGGCTTGACCTTTCTCTCCGCCATCCAAGAGGGAATCGAGGTTCACGCCGTGGTCACGACCGACGGCCGCATGGGCTACTGCCGGCCGGAGCAGCGACGCACGATCTCGCAGATCCGTTACGAGGAGGCCCGGGAGTCGTTCCAGGCCCTGGGCTTGCCCCTGGAGAATCTCCACTTCCTCAAGTTTCCCGATTGCAATCTGAGCCCCTATCGCGGCCGGCACTTCACCACGATTGGAGATCCCACCGAACTTGAAGGGGCCAGCGGACTCCAGAATGCCTACCCGTACATGCTGCGAAAGATCCGGCCGACCCGGGTGTTCCTCCCGACGCTTACCGACCTGCACCCCGACCACCGGATCGTGCACGAAGAAATGCTCATCAGTCTGTTCCACGCCCAAGGGAACATCTGGCCGGAACTAGGCAAACCGATTGCCGAAATCCCTCGCGTCTATGAGTATGCCACCTACTGCGATTTCGCCACCCCGCCGCAGATTCGCATTCAGGTACCCGAAGCGTTACTCTCGCGGAAGTTGGACGGCATTCGTGCCTACGCCAGCCAGGAACAGATCGAACTGTTGGTCGAGGTACAACGCCAGGCCGGCCCGGTGGAATATATCCGCGAAGTTGAATTCAATGTCCTCCATCCCGGGCAATACGAAGAGCAGTTCCGATAAGGAATGATCCGACCTTCCCGCGAGTGTGATCTACCGTGCTTCCCAAGATTTGCTATCTCGGTGACGACTTCCTGACCGGCGCGGCGATCTACTTGGCCGGAATCATGACCCATTTCGGCCTGGACTACGACTATGTGCCCAGCGCCGAAAGCCCGGGCGAGGGGTTCACGGCCCAGCGGTACGCCCTGTACGTGATCAGTGACTATCCGGCCGCTCGCTTCAACAGCGAGCACCTCGATCATGTCGCCCAAGCGGTGCGCGACGGTTCCGGGCTGTTGATGCTCGGCGGTTGGGAGAGCTTTTTTGGCCGGCTCGGCGAATACCACCAGTCGCGGCTAGTTGACGTGTTGCCGGTCGTCATGCTCCACGAAGACGACCGGCGAAACTGTGCTCAGCCTTGCCTCGTCGAAAAGGTGGCCGATCATCCGATCCTGGAAGGCATTCCCTTCGAAACCCCTCCGGGCATTGGCGGCTTCAACGCATTTTCCCCGAAGCCGGACGCAACAACGCTGCTCACTTCGGTCCAATTCAGCGTGACGCAGTCGGCCGGTGAGTTTCACTTTACCCCCAAGCGACGAGCACCGCTCTTGGTGATCGGTCAGCACGGCCAGGGACGCACCGCCGCCCTGGCCTGCGATGTGGCGCCCCATTGGATCGGCGGCATGGTCGACTGGGGCGACCAGCGGGTCGTCGTTGAGGTGGCTGGCGGGTTCATCGACGTCGGCAATTGGTATGCGCAATTCTTCCGAAATCTGTTGACGTGGACCGGGCGGCTCGTGCGCCGTTGAACATCGGATAGGCAAGTTGCTCGCTCCCCTTGAATCATCCTCGAAATGAAAGGTTCTTCCCACCATGCTCCACGGCAATGCCATCATCGGCCAAAGTGGCGGCCCGACCAGTGTGATCAACGCCAGCCTCTGCGGGATCATCCAAGAAGCCCTCAAGCAAAAGGCGATCGAGAATGTCTTGGGCATGCAGTATGGCATCGAAGGGTTCATGAACGGAGAGGTGATTGATCTAGGACGCGAAGCGCCGGCCACGATCGAAGGGTTGCGGTCGACCCCCAGTTCCGCCCTGGGCAGTTGTCGTCACAAGCTCAAGGACCCCGATTTCGCCCCGATCCTCAAGAGACTCCGAGAGTACAACATCCGCTACATGTTCCTCATCGGCGGCAACGACACGATGGACACGATCCACCGCGTGGAAGCTTACTGCCGCCAGCAGGGCTACGATCTCATCGGAGTGGGCGTACCCAAGACGGTCGATAATGATTTGTTTGGCACCGACCACACCCCCGGCTTCGGCAGTGCTGCCCGGTATGTGGCTCTCTCGGTCAAGCAGGCGGGCATGTTGGCGCGGGACATGAAGCGGGTCGACCAGTTTGTGGTCTTCCAGACCGTGGGCCGTTCAGCCGGTTGGCTTCCGGCGGCCAGCGCCTTGGCCAAAACCCACGAGGACGACGCCCCCCACATCATCCTCTTCCCCGAGCGCCCGTTTGAGCAAGAAAAGTTCCTTGCCGACGTCCGACGTTGCTACGACAAGCACGGTTGGTGCAGCATTGTCTGCGGCGAAGGGGTTTGCTACGCCGACGGCCGGCCGATCAGTGCGTCGAACACGACCGACAAGTTCGCCAACATCGAGTTCGGGGCGATGGGTGGGACCAGTGCGGCCATGATGCTCCACCGGATGATCGCCAACGCCTTCGGCTGGCGCGGCGAGTTCCAGGTCTGTGAATCCCTCCAGATGGCGGCCGCCGATCGGACCTTTGCCGGCGATGTGGAAGAGGCTTACGCTTGTGGGCAGAAAGCCGTTCAGTTGGCCGTCGAGGGGGTGACCGGCCAAATGGTGAGCATTGTCCGCACGTCAACCACCCCCTATCAATGGACACTCGGGACATCCCCCCTGTCGGAAGTGGCGGTCAAGGCCAAACCGATGCCCGACGAGTATATCAATGCGGAGGCCAACTTCGTGACGCCGGCGTGCCTTGAGTACCTCAAGCCACTGGTCGGCCCCTTGCCGGAATATGTCCGTTTCAAGGGGATTCCGGCGAAAACGGTCTGACCCTCTCCCCGCCCCTGTAGCGAATGCCCTTGGTAACGGGCCCTCGTTCAGTCGCACCCACCAGTTGGGTTGCAACTTGGGTGGCAGTCTTTATACTACGTCTTTCCCGGTTGGCCGGGCCATCTTTTGTCTTGCGTAATCCAGGTTAGTGAAACATGTTACAGCAGCGTCAGTTCATCGCGAAGCACGAAGCAAAGCCCCCCTTTTTCGTCGGAATTGATCTTGGTGGCACGAACATCAAGATGGGAGTCGTCGACGATCTGGGGCGCACACTCTCCTGGTTGACGATTCCCACCCTGGTCGAGCAAGGAGGGGAAGACGCCGCACGTCGGATGGCTCAGGCGGTCGACAAAGTCATCCACGAGGCCGGCTTGACCCGCTCGGACATCGTTCGGGTTGGACTCGGATCCCCCGGCACGATGGATATCCCCGCCGGCAAACTAGTCATTCCCGCCAATCTCAAGGGATGGGAGCATTTCCCGATTCGTGATCGCGTAGCCCATCATTCCGGTTTCCCCGTCACGTTTGCCAACGATGCTACGGCTGCCGCCTATGGCGAGTTCTGGATCGGTTCCGGACGCGACTTCCACAGCATGGTCCTGCTCACCTTGGGTACGGGGATCGGCTGCGGGATCATTGTCGGCGACCTGCTGCTGGACGGCGAGCACAGCCACGGCGGCGAATATGGCCATACGATCATCGACTGGCACGACGATGCTCGGATTTGCGCCTGCGGCCGGCGCGGACACCTCGAAGCGTATGCTAGTGCGACGGCCGTCACCAAGCGGGCCCAGGAACAACTCAACGCGGGACAGACCAGCTCGCTCAAAGCCCGGATTGCCAACGGCGAAGAACTCACTCCCCTCTTGATCGCCCAAGAGGCCCAGGCCGGCGACGAGTTCTCTCGACAGATTATCTTTGACACGGCCAAGTATCTTGGCGTCGGGATCGTCAACCTGATGCATACGATCGACCCCAATGGGATCCTCGTCGGCGGCGCCATGACGTTTGGCGGAAACGACACCGAATTGGGCCGGACATTCCTCGAGCGGATTCGTCAGGAAGTCAAAGCCCGCGCCTATGCCGTGCCCGCGGAAAACACGGTCATTGATTTCGCCACTCTCGGCGGCGATGCCGGCTATATCGGCTCCGCCGGGATCGCTCGAGCCGATTATCTCAAACAACGCCCGTCCCACGCGGCCGGCTGATGCCCGAAGGACACTGTGCCAGCCAAGCCGGGCAAGGCCGAGCTTCCGGAACGCGCCGGTTTACGCATTGTGTGGCGTTTGGAGCACGGTGGCAACGAGAAACACCGCAGCCGTCTCGACTCGTAGAATCCGGGGGCCCAGGTCCACGGTCTGCCAGCCGGCGCTGGTGGCCAGGGCGACTTCTTCCGCGGCAAAGCCCCCTTCCGGACCGATCGCCATGAACACCGTGGGACGTCGGCCCTTCGGCATCTCCAGGCTGGGCGGGGCGACATGAAGGGGCGCCTTGCCAGGGTGGGCCAACAGCCGTCGGGTGCCAGCCGGAGCGGCGGCAACATACGCGCTCCACTCCTCCGGCTCCGTGATCGTCATCAGGCGGTTCCGCCCACACTGCTTCGAGGCCTCAACTACCGTCCGTCGCAAACGATCGAGTGCTTGTTGGACAGGTTGGGCCACGGAGCGCGCCGTGATCAAGGGAACCAACCGGGCAACGCCCAATTCCACCACCTTTTCCACGAGCCACTTCTGCCGATCCCCTTTGGGAAGGGAAACGCCCAGTACTAGCTCCAGCGGCAATTCTCGATCAGTCTCCAGGCGAGAAAGGACCGTCAGTTGCACCTCCGACCGCCCGACCTTTTCCACTTGGGCGGGGAATTCAGCCCCGGTGTCATCGAAAAGCGTCACACGGGTGCCCGCCTTGGCACGCATCACATGGATCAGGTGATGCGCTTCCGGACCATCGAGAACCACATGATCTCCACAGATAGGGGGGGTAACAAAGTATCGCTCGGACATGGGCTCGTGTTAAGACGGATCGGTTATTCCGAATGAAGTTTCCATGCGGATTGTACCGAAAAGGAAAGTGCTGCGGAACTGATTTCCCCTGGATAGTGGGGGGCGTCAAGCCCCTGCACGATCCAGAGTCTGCTTCAAACATCTTGCGTAAAGGCACCGGCCCAGCCGGTCGTTTGTCGAGGGACAGCCAGCCCGTGGGACGATTCTCCATGTACCAAGCACACTGGGGCCTGGACGATACGCCGTTCAAAACCCAGTTGGATCCACGCTTCTTCTATCAGAGCCCAACCCATGAGGAGGCCCTGGCCCGGCTCCATTTCTTGGTCGAGCAGGACCGTCGCCTTGGTCTCCTTATAGGGGGAGAGGGAAGCGGCAAGTCGTTTCTCCTGGAAATCTTCGCCACGGAAATGCACCGGGCGGGACACGCGGTTGCGCGTTTCAACCTCTTGGGGGTTCAACCCACCGAGTTCTTGTGGCTCCTGGCCAGTGAGTTTCGCCTCAACCCCGAACGGGAACTCCCTATCCCACTGCTTTGGCGCATGGTGACCGACCGACTCGCCGAATACCGCTATCAACAGCTCAAGGTGGTCGTGCTTTTGGACGACGCCGACCGAGCCAGCCCCGAGGTTCTCACGCAAGTGGCTCGTCTGGCCCAAGTCGATCTCTCCCCCGACTCACAATTGACAATCGTCCTCACCGCTCGACCGCAGCATCTCGGACGCTTGAACGAGTCGCTCCTGGAACGAACGGAACTACGAATCGACCTGGATCCCTGGCAACCCGACGACACTGAAGAGTTTTTGAACTCTTCGCTGGCCCAGGCCGGACGCAAAGAACCCGTGTTTGCCCCGCCGGCCGTCGTCCGGCTGCACGAGTTGGCCCAGGGGGTGCCACGCCGGATCAGTCAACTGGCCGACTTGGCCCTGTTGGCCGGCGCGGGACGCAATCTCGACCAAATCGATGTCGACACGGTCGAATCGGTCTATCACGAGCTTGGAGTGGTCCAGGTGTAACAAGAAATGCTGAATGCTGAATGCTCAATGAGGAATGGATAGAGGTGGAAAGCAGCTTGGGAAGAGTCTATCATTGATCGTTCTGGGGGCACCAGTTTGCACCGGTATTTTACCCGTAATCCACAACCCGTCGTATTCATCAAACCTCACTGAACATTCAGCATTTCTTCCCATGTCTCGCCGCTTGCTTATCCTCACCGATGGTTACAACCACGCGCATGTTGCAAAGACCGCCATCTGCGTGATTCGCTATAAGTCTGAGGAGGTTGTAGCCGTTTTCGACCGCGCCGGCGCGGGAAAGACGTGCCAGGAAGTGCTGGGCGTGGGGGGGGCGATCCCTGTGGTCGGCTCACTGGCCGAGGCGCCGACGGCCAACACCCTGTTGATTGGCATTGCCCCTCCCGGTGGAAAGATCCCGCCGGCTTGGCGGCCAATCATCCTGGAGGCGATCCGCCGCAAGCTGAACATCCTTTCCGGGCTGCACGACTTCCTCTGCGACGATCCGGAGTTTGCCCAGGCCGCCCAGGAGTGCGGCGTGCAACTGATCGACGTCCGTAAGAACGACGAACACGACGTGGCCAACCGCGAAGGCATCCGCGAAGGCTGTCTGCGGATCCATACAATCGGCACCGACTGCAGCGTGGGCAAGATGCTCACCTCGGTCGAAATCACGCGTGGCCTGAAACGCCGCGGCGTCGATTCCAAGTTCGTGGCCACCGGCCAGACCGGAATCATGATCGAAGGCGACGGCTGCCCGATCGACCGCGTGATTTCCGATTTCGTCAACGGCGCCGCCGAAAAACTCGTCCTGGCCAACCAGCATCACGAGGTGCTTGTGATCGAGGGACAAGGAACCCTCTTTCACCCGCGCTACTCGTGCGTCACCCTCGGATTGCTGCACGGCGTCATGCCCGACGGCCTGATTCTCTGCTATGAGATGGGACGCGATCGGATCTACGGCATGGAACAGTTCCCCTTGCCCTCGCTCCAACGAGCCATCGAAGTCTATGAAATGGCGGCCAACCTCATGCATCCCTGTCACGTCATCGGCGTGGCCATCAACGGCAGCCAGTTCTCCGACGCCGAAGTGGCGGCCGAGCAGGAACGGGTCCGCCGCGAGCTGGGGTTGCCTGCCTGCGACGTCATTCGCCATGGCTCCGACGAACTGGTCGAAGCCGTGCTCGCATTGAAGCAGAAGCTGAACAAATAGCCCACCCGCAGGCCATCGTCCGCCGGCCACTAAACGGTTGCCTGGTTGCACGGGTTCGTTGGATAACAACTTTTTAGCGGTCGGCGGTCGACGGCCTGCGGATTCCGTAGTATCCATCTCGCTTTCAGTCG
Source organism: uncultured Planctomycetaceae bacterium (assembly GCA_964558295.1). GTDB lineage: Bacteria > Planctomycetota > Planctomycetia > Pirellulales > Thermoguttaceae > JBDKTH01. The sequence goes on from CAZLDQ010000004.1 coordinate 16,498, forward strand.
AGCTGCCATGCAACTTTTGCTCCATCAGTTCGATCTCCCCTTGCGGCACGTATTTACGATCTCGCGAGGTTCCACCCATGTCAGCCGCACGTTAATCGTGGAACTCCAGCACGACGGTCTGCGTGGGTTCGGCGAAGCAGGCGAAAACAGCTTCTACGGGGCAACGCTCGAAAACATGCAGGCAGCCCTCCAGCGGGTACAACCGCAATTGGAGGCTGCCGGCTTGCTCGATCCCGTCGAATTGTGGGACCGGCTCCACCCGGAGTTACAGTCCAACAGCTTCGCTCAGTGTGCCCTGGACATCGCTGCTTGGGACCTGTGGGGCAAGGCCCACGGTCAGCCGCTCTGGAAACTATGGGGACTCGCCTGCCACGCTCTTCCCGTGACCGACTACACGATCGGCATCGATTCAATTGACGTCATGGTCAAGAAGATGGAAGAGTTTCCCGGCTGGCCGATCTACAAGATCAAGCTCGGTACCCCCAACGACCTCGCCATTGTGCGCGCCTTGCGCAAGCACACCACGGCCGTATTCCGCGTCGACGCCAACTGTGCCTGGACAGCCGAGGAGACAATCCGTAACGCGGCCGCCCTCAAAGCGCTGGGCGTCGAGTTCATCGAGCAGCCGCTCCGCCCCGACGACTGGGAAGGGATGCGAGCGGTCTACGCTCAATCGGCCTTGCCGGTGATCGCCGACGAAAGTTGCCAGACCGAGGCCGACGTGGATCGCTGCGCCACTTGCTTCCATGGGGTCAACGTGAAGCTGGTCAAATGCGGCGGTCTCACCCCGGCCCGCCGAATGCTCGCCCGGGCTCGCCAATTGGGCCTCAAGACCATGGTCGGGTGCATGACCGAATCAACCGTGGGGATCTCGGCGATTGCCCAATTGCTGCCGATGCTCGACTATGTCGACATGGACGGTGCCCTGCTTCTCGCCCAGGACATCGCCTCCGGTGTGACAATCCACCAAGGCGTCGTCCATCTTCCCGCGGAAAATGGTTGTGGCGTCACCCCACTTATGGGCTTTGACGAACAAAGCCGGTAATGCCCTCTGTAGGGAACTCCCTTTCCCCTATTTCTCCCCGTCTCCCCTCTCTTACACTCTTCTCCACGATGCCTTGCCCTCCCCTCCCCACAAACGCTACACTCAAGGTCTGGCCATCTTTGCCCTCCCCAGTCCCTTGCGAGGGCTGGAGAGACAGCGGGCAGGCCCGCCCGCTACGCCGACTCTTGCTCGCATGAATCCTGGTTCGGGTGTTCGCAGGATGGGCAGCAACTACGGCGCACGAGACTTATCCCCCAGTTCCGAATCCCTAACCCCTAATCCTGAACTCCTCTTCCCCCTTCCATGCCGCGACGCAATTTCCATATTCTCCTGGCATTGACCATCTTCTGTCTGATTTGTGCGACCAAGGTCTCCCGTCATGGTCGCATGTTCGTCTACGCCCTGGATCAAGTCAACACCCGTTACCTGGAGAAGATTGACGAGCAGGTGTTGTTCGAGGGGGCGATGGAAGGGATGTTGGGGCGGTTGGACGAGTACTCGGAATACATCCCCCCGGCGGCCTTGACCGAGTTTCAAGAAACGCTCGACAGCCAGTTCGGCGGTGTGGGGATTGAGATCCTGCTTGATCCGGAGACCAAGCAACTGACCGTTGCCAGTCCGCTGGTCGGCTCGCCTGCCTATGCGGCGGGAATTCAGGCGGGCGATAAGATCTTGCGGATCGACGGCCGCAGCACCCAGGGCTTCTCGCTGGCCGACGCCACCGAACGGATGCGGGGCGAACCGGGCGAGCCGGTCGTCCTGACGATCCTCCATCCTGATCAAACCGAACCGGTGGATATCGAGATCCTCCGCGACGTGATCCACGTCGACACCGTCGTCGGCGACACTCGAAAAGCCGACGGTTCCTGGAACTTCTTCCTCGAGCGGCACGACCATATCGGCTACGTGCGTCTCAACTCGTTCAGCGAGAAGACGGAAGACGAACTCCAAAAAGCCTTGAGTTGGCTGGTCAAGCACGACATGAAAGGCTTGATCCTCGACCTCCGCAACAACCCTGGCGGACTCTTGACGAGCGCCGTCAATATCTGCGACATGTTCATCAAGTCGGGAGTGATCGTCACCACCCGCAACCGCAACGGGGAAATTGAAACCGCCTACCAAGCCACCGGTACGGCCACTTATACCGACTTCCCTGTCGTGATCCTCGTCAATCAGTACACGGCCAGCGCCAGTGAGATCGTCGCCGCCTGTCTGCAAGATCACCAGCGTGCCGTCGTCGTCGGCCAGCGGTCGTTTGGCAAGGGGACGGTTCAGGAGATTCTCGATCTGGAGCCGGGCCAAGGCGTGGTGAAGTTGACCATGGCCAGCTACTGGCGTCCCAGCGGCAAGGATATCCACCGCCGTCTGAACGCCACCAATTGGGGCGTCTCTCCAGACCCCGGCTGCGACGTGCCTGTCGACGGCCAGGAATTGACCCGCTTGCTCCGCTGGCGTGCCGAGCGCGACCTCTACAAGCCCAACGCCCCCGCCGACGCCGACCCGGCTGATCCGCACATCGACCCTCAACTTGCCAAGGCCGTCAAGTGTGTCGAGCAGGCGATCGCGAAGAAGGGGAAATGATCGTCCACGCATCGAAACGACATGCCACGCACCGCGACCGCTTGGCAAGTTCGCGCACGGCAACCAGACTCCGTTGTGTCACGCTGTCCTGGTTACGAACTGATCCCCGTTAAGGGGGCGGCAATATGCCGGGCAGTCCGACTGACACACGGCCCTCAAAAGGAGCGCCGATCATTTCCCGCCATGTCGTCGATTGCGCAGGGGTGAGTACGGCGAGGCACTTCGTCATCGCGGATTGGAGTAGTTGCCGTTTTCTCTCTCGGCGAGTCTGCTGGTCGTCCGCCTCCGAACGTTCGCCGAGCATGATAAACGTCTCGGCCTCGATCTGACGCAGAGCCTGTCGTTGCGATTCGGTCAGTCGCAATGCGTCGACAACGTCCGGCTGATCAAAGGCCGTAATCCCTTGGAGTTGAAGGATGATCTGTTTTAGCCGCCGGATTTTCTGCTCACTAAGCACGGATTGCGCTACCTGTTCGCTGGCACGGGCAAGCTCCACAAACCGGCCACGGCGTTGATCAAGCGTCAGTTGCTGATAGCCTTGCAGCATCTCCGCGCGTTGTTCGGCGAATTGCTGGGCAATTGCGTCAAACCGCTGCCGTTCCGTTTGATTGAGCCCGAGGTCCGTTTGAACGTCCTTCTCGCCAAGAAGGATCAGTTGTCCCGCTCCTTCCATCACGGAGATTTCATCGAGGACCTTGCGAAGCCTCTGTTGGACGGCCAGCAACTCGGCCTTCTTCGTGGGATTGTCGTGGTAAGCGGTAACGAATCCCTGATAGTAGACCAGGGCCATTTCCAAAATCCGCTTCTGGAGCGGGTGGAGAGGAAACTTCGTGGCAAGATCGTTTTCGGAAACCTGGATCATATAATCCACGGCTTGTCGCGCCTGTTGAAGATTGCGTTCCGCTTCCTCCGCCCGGAGCCGTTCGGCATGCAACGCCTCGACGGTGCGGCGATTCGCCTGAGCAATGAGCCAATTGCTAACGCCGGAGGTCACGAGAACGGCGAACATCACGATCACCAACGCGACCACATACGACGGATGACGCCGTCCCCATTTGCGAAGGCGTTCCACAAAGCCGGGCGGGTGGGCCAGAATCGGCTCGTCGCGGAGAAAGCGATGCAAATCGTCGGCCACTTCCTGGGCCGAACCATAACGTTCCTCCGGGCGTTTGTTGAGCAGTTTGAGGAGAATCGTCTCCAATTCCGGGGGGATGGAACGGTCGATCGAACGCGGCGCGATGGGGTCGTGATTGAGAATCTGTTGCAGCAAGGCGTGCTTGGCGGTTGCCGTGAAAACAGGCCGAAGCGTAAGCAATTCGTAGAACGTGGCCCCAAGCGAGTAGAGATCGGTACGATGGTCCAGAATCACCCGTTGTCCTGAAATCTGTTCCGGGCTGGCATAACGAATCGTACCCAACAAATCGCCGGTGCGCGTCAGGTTCTGCTCGCTGTGCAAGTGCGCCAACCCGAAGTCGGCCACCCAGAGGTTATGGTTCATATCGACAAGCAAGTTGGCCGGCTTGATGTCGCGATGAATGATCCCCTGTCGATGAGCATACTCCAAGGCCTCGGCCGCCTGCGCCATCAGATGGGCGATCGTACGGTAGACTCCCCTCTTGTTACACTCGGTGGAGAGATCGGCCGAGAGCTGCGCAATCCGTTCAGCGTCGCTCCGATGAGCAGCAACACTCGAGACGTGGCTCAGGGATAGGGTAGTCTGCCCTAAAGGCTCGGTGGCCGGCAAATCGGAGCTGGAGCCCGCCGACGTTGGACCAGTCCGTGCGCGGGACGCGGACAAGTCCCCCTTCGTGGCGCCCGCCTCCCGCGAGAGCTGTCGAATGATGCAATCCAACGACTGGCCGTCGATCAATTGCATTGCGTAGAAGTTCACCCCACGTTCGCAGCCGACCGCATAGACCGGGACAATGTTGGCATGGTGCAACTGCGCTGCCGCTTGGGCTTCCTGGCGAAATCGCTGCAAATACTTCGGATCAAATCCGGCGGCAAACGGGAGCGTTTTCAGGGCGACGCGACGCCCAAGTGAAAGCTGAATCGCCTCATAGACGATTCCCATGCCGCCGCGCCCGATCTCCCGGACAATCTCGAAATCGCCAAGCGGCATCCCCGGCTTCAATCCAAACGCCATCCCCGAATCACGAGCGGCCGACGCTTTAACCCCGGCCGCCGCATCCCGCATAAAATTCACGGCGTCGAGGCACTGGCCCAGCTCGGGAAAGAGGTCCGGGTAGCGGGCCAACCACTCCTGGCGGTTCGGACGTCGCCCCTCCTCCATCTCTTTCAGGTATTGTTGGACGGCCTGAAAAAGCCGGTCCTCGCTGGTTGTTTTGTCGGCGGGATGTCCAGGATCGTCCATGTTATTGCTCAACCATCGTCTGTCGAAGCCGTGTCAAACCTCGCACCCAAAGCTTCTGCACGCTATCCAAGCTGCGTCCCATCTTCTGACTGATCTCCGGAAAGGAAAGCTCCTGGAGGTTCCGAAGGATCAGCACCTCCCGATAATCCTCGGGTAGTTTGGCCAGCGCGTTGGCCAGCAGCACGGCCTGTTCACGCCGGGCCGCTTGTTGACTGGGAGAACTGTGTGGATCGACGAACCCATGCCCCAACAGCAGGGAAGAACGGTCCAAGTTTTCCTGGAAGGTCCGCTCGAGGCGAATATCCCGTTTCTGGGTCCCCAAATACCTCCGCAATGCCCCACAAAGCACCGACGCCATGACTTGCCGCAGCCAGGCGACCAACTCAGCTTCGCTAGTCCCCCGGAAGGCGGCAAAATCCTTGTGGGCGGCCAGCATGGTCTCTTGAACCAGATCCGACGCGTCCATCTTCACCTGGAGTTGTTGGCCAATCTCCACACGAGCGAGAAGCCGCAAGTAGTTGCGATAAAGCTCCAGTAAGTGGCCGACGGGCTCACCTCCTTCCTGAACCGCACGAACGAGCAATTCTTCAACACCGGCAGCCATCGATTCCCTCTTCCCTCAGTCTATCTGATGGGGGCAAAGAAAGCCTGACGACTCTTCTCCCTAGTACAAAGGTGCCTTTTCCATCGGGAAGCCGCCGCCACCATTCCGACGGGGGGCTGCCTGCATCTACGGATGGGGGATGGTCAAAACCGCGACATTTTGCGCGGCGGCATTCACGTAGGCTTCGCAGCCATACTCCTGGACACTCGCCCGATGACTCCGCCTGCCGCCGAGACAAACCACCCCGTTGAGTGGCGCGACGGGCATGCAACAGTTGGCTACGAGGTTGGTATGAGAATTCTTGCTGCCCTTTTCAAGCTGATTCTGCTGATCACCTTGGTCGCCGCGCTGGGCGGGGGGGGCGCGTTTTACTACAAATCGTACACGACCACCCAACCCACCGAACGCTTCTTCACCACGGTTGTTAAACGAGGCGATCTGCTTTCGACGATCAGCGCGACGGGAACCCTTGAGCCCGAAGAGCTCGTTAACGTCGGCGCGCAGGTGGCCGGCCGGATTGTGGCGTTTGGAACGGATCCTCACACGCCCTCCGGGTTGATTGATTACGGTTCCGTGGTCGAACAGGATACCGTCTTGGCACGCATCGATCCCACCTCCTATGAGGCGGCGTTGGAACATGCCGAGGCCGCGCTCGCCCAGTCAGAAGCCAATCTGCTCCAACTGGAAGCCAAGCTCCGTCAGGCGGAGCGAGAGTGGAAACGCGCCGAGTCGTTGATGGTCGATAACGCCATTGCCGGAACCGACTACGACGCGGCCCGATCGAATTACGAGTCGGCCCAGGCCAATGTGGCGGTGGGCAAGGCCACGATTCGCCAACACAAGGCCGCGGTCAAAACGGCTCGAGTCAATCTTGGCTACTGCACCATTACCTCGCCCGTTCGCGGCACGATCGTCGACCGCCGCGTGAACATCGGCCAGACCGTGGTGGCCAGTCTCAACGCTCCCAGCCTGTTTCTGATTGCCAAGGATTTGACGAAGATGCAGGTGTGGGCCTCAGTCAACGAGGCCGATATCGGACGCATTCGGCTCGACATGCCCGTACGCTTCACCGTCGACGCTCATCCCGGTGAACTCTTCCACGGCAAAGTGACGCAGATCCGGATGAACGCCCAGATGACGCAGAACGTCGTCACGTACACCGTCATTGTGACGACCGACAACTCCAGCGGCAAACTGCTTCCCTATCTGACGGCCAATGTGCAGTTCGAAATCGACAAACGCGAGAACGTTTTGCTGGTCCCCAATGCGGCTTTGCGCTGGGAGCCGGACGCCAATCAAATCGATCCGGCGGTGGATAAGACGGCGATTGCTGGCGAGTTGGAGGCGTCCGAAGACCACGCCCGGCTTTGGGTGGTGGCCGACAGCGGCTTGGTGCGGCCGGTTGCCGTCACGGTCGGCGCCAGCGATGGATCGTTGACCGCCGTCAGCGGCAGCGAGGTCCGGGAAGGGATGCGGGTCGTGGCCGGCGAGGAAGACCTTGATGATTCAGAGGGGCAAGAGCAGGCGAACGACGGCGACGGAACCAGCAATCCGTTCCTCCCCAAACCGCCCAAGGGCAGCCGGCCGCCTCCCGGCCCGATGTAGGCAACCGGCGGCGACCGGGAGAGCGCTGTCAGTCGTCCCCAGAGGAGACTCGCATCCATGGAACTGATACGCCTGGAAAATATCTACAAGACCTACTATCTGGGCGAAGTGGAAGTCCCCGTGCTCCGCGGAATCTCGCTGACCATCCACCAGGGTGAAATGGTCGCGCTGATGGGGGCGTCGGGCTCCGGCAAAAGCACGCTGATGAACATCCTCGGCTGTCTGGACCATCCCACCTCGGGCGAGTATTGGCTCGACGGGCGGGAGATGAGCCGGCTCACCCCCAACGAGCGCGCGCTCGTGCGCACCGAGAAACTCGGTTTCGTCTTCCAGAGCTTTAATCTGCTGGCCCGAACCACGGCGCTCCAGAATGTCCTCATGCCGCTGGACTATTCCCTGCGACGCCCGACCGCCTGGAAAGCCCGCCAGCGGGCCAGGAGTCTCTTGGACCGCGTGGGGTTGTCCGGCCGAATCGGTCATGTCCCCTCCCAGATGTCGGGCGGACAACAACAACGCGTGGCGATCAGCCGCTCGTTGATCAACAGTCCCGCCCTGCTCCTGGCCGACGAGCCGACAGGCAACCTCGATTCGCATACAAGCATCGAGATCCTTCGGATGTTCCAGCAGCTCAACGCTGAGGGAATCACCATCCTGCTTGTGACCCACGATCCCAAGGTGGCCAGCTACGCCGGCCGGACGATTCGGATTGTCGACGGGATGATCGAAGCCGATGAAGCCAACCAATCCGGCAAGGATCTCCCCCTTGCCGACTCGGGCGTCTTCGCCGCGGCCTCAGTCTCCGAGAAAGAGGGGACGAAAGCCGAACACCTCATGCCCACAAACGTTGCCGAGCCGGGTGACACGGTCTCGGAGGAACCTTGGTTGGCCATGGCTTCGGCGTTGATGCCGGCTACCTGGCGCACCGCGTTCGGCGCGCTGAGACGCAACAAGATGCGGGCATGCCTTTCCGCGTTGGGCGTCATTATCGCCGTGGCGGCCGTCATTGCCATGACCGAGATCGGACAAGGCTCGAAAGCCACCCTGCAGAAGGCGATTGCCAGCATGGGGGCCAACACGATCATGATCTTTTCCGGGTCAACGAACACCAGCGGCGTCAACAAGGGCTCCGGTACGGCCGTGACCCTGACCCCCCAGGATGCCGACGAGATCGCACGCCAGTGTCCGGCCGTCAAACATGTGGCCGTGCTTGTTCGCGCCCGTTCGCAGATCATCTACGGAAACCGCAACTGCGTGCCGGAGCATATCTTTGGCGTTACGCCCTCATATCTGGACGTGCGCGACTGGAAGAAACTGAGCCTCGGTCAGATGTTTACCGATCGCGATGTGCGCAATAGCAACAAAGTCTGCGTTATTGGAAACACAATCAAGAAAACCCTCTTTCCGAAGACGTCTCCCCTCGGCAAGGAAATCCGCATCAACAATGTGGCGTTCCGCATCGTCGGCGTCTTGAGCCGCAAAGGGGCGAACATGATGGGCATGGACCAGGACAACGTCGTTTTGGCCCCGTGGACCACCGTCAAGTTCCGCGTCAGTGGGTCCACGTTGACCAATACCAACCAGAGCAGTAGCGCCAGCAGCAGTTCGTCGTCCACCAGCGATTCTGTCAACAGCTTGAGTGCCCTCTATCCTGCGGCAACCGACTTGTACCTGTCGCGCACAAGCACCCAGGAAGCCGACACGCCCCAACTGGTGCGGTTCATCAATGTCGATCAGATCATCGTCAAGGCCGTGTCGGAAACAAAGATCAAGCGGGCGATGGAACAAATCACCGAGTTGCTGCGTGAGCGCCACCGCATCGGTAAAGACGACGAAGACGATTTCAGCGTTCGCGATATGGCGGAAATGACTCGCGTGATGTCCTCGACCACCCAATTGATGAGCAGCCTCCTTCTGATCGTGGCCATGATCTCGCTGGTCGTCGGCGGCGTGGGGATCATGAATATCATGCTGGTCTCCGTCACCGAACGCACCCGGGAAATCGGCCTCCGTATGGCGGTCGGCGCGCGGAGTCACCACATCCTCCGGCAGTTTCTCGTCGAGGCGGTCGTGCTATGTCTCGGCGGCGGCGCAATCGGAATCCTCCTGGGCCGCGGGGCTTCGCTCCTGGTGCGCTGGATGGTCCGTTGGCCGACGCAGGCCTCGTTAACGACGATTATCGCCGCCGTAGCGGTCTCCGTGACCGTGGGCGTGGTGTTCGGCTTCTACCCCGCCTGGAAAGCCTCACGGTTGGATCCGATCGAAGCCTTACGCTACGAATAGCCCATAAGGCGGGCTAAAAGTTGGGCCAGCCCATCGGTTAAGCTCCTCGGTGGCGAAGTACCCCTGCGCGGTATTTGTTGTTTGAAACCTCGTGGCGTAGCACGGGCGGCTCACTTCGCCGGCAATGCGTAATACGCGGATTCTGCGAAGAAAAACTCCGACAGGTTCAGCCGCGAGTACCGGTAGTGACAGATCGCGCGCTCGACCTGCTCACGTCCGTTTGCATCGCCGGCCAGCGCGATGATCGTTGCCGCGGCAAGCGGATTGGTCATGAAGGTTCGCTCATACGCTTTTCGTGTGCCCAGCTTATCCTTGTTCCCCAGGGAAGCCAACCGTTCGGCGTCGTGTTGCGTCTTCTGGGGAAACCACGTGGAATAACCTTCCCGCCAATTGGCGTGCCCGAAGACTTGCGTGTCGTCGTTGTCGAACTCCTTGTACGCTTCGATGACCGCCAGGGCGTTGGCCGCGTTTTGCGCAAGCCCTTTGCGGTAGTGGGCCCGAATCGATTCGTCGGTCTCCATCACGGCAAGTTGCGCCAGCGCCCCCTGACACTTGACATAGATCCAAAGCTGTCGCTGATCAAGCTCCTTGATCGCCTGGCGATCGGTCCCGTATCCAAGAGCGCTGAACTCCAGCCGCGTTTGGGCCGTGCCGGCCGGACATTCGGCAAGTGCCTTGTGATAGCGTTCGAGCCAGATGCTCTCTTGCGTTACCTCGTGCATCGCCCGGAGCAGGAACAGATAGCAGGGGACGGTCAGATAGAGACTTCCCCGGAAATCTCCCCGCGTTTGGCCCTTGAAGGCACCGTCGCAAGGACACTTCCAGGCGTTCGCTTCGAGCGCCTCGGCCACTTCCTTCATCTTGGCCACAACCTGTCGGCGTTCATCCGCTTCAGGCAGATCGCTCGTCACATAGGCGTGCAAGCCGTAGAACCAGGGAAAGGTTTGATCCTCTGACCCCAAGGGATAATGGCAGTGGCCATCGGTTCCCACGCCTCGGCAGATGAATCCTGGCACATCGGAAACGGAAGCGCACCGAAGAAGCCCTTGGACCAAGCGTCGTACCTGGTTCCGATCGACCGTCAGTCCGCTCCGGCGCGCCCGTTCACAGGCCGCCGGCAGGTACAAGCCAGTGAACATCGGCCCGTTTTCGATCGGGCTCCACCAGCCAATCGCATTGGGCCTTCCCAGGGTGCAATCCTCGGGAGTCGGAATATCCCCGACAAAATCGTGAATCAGGCCCTCGGCGCCGATGAACTTCCCCCACAAGACGGCGTGAGCCTCCTCCACGGCTTGCCCCACCGGTCCCGGCAACACGGTTTGTCCTTGAGCGGTTCCCGGCCTCAACGCCAGTACCGTTCCCACAATCAACACAAGATACCCCGGCATTGTCTGCTCGTCTCTCATCGCAGATTCCGTTGTCGTCAGGGAGGAAGAACCAAGGGCAAGAAAACCAAGGAGCAGCGCAACTCCGTAGGTGGAACACGATTGCCCTGTGTGACAACCGCGTTTTCCTGCTGAAAGCTACTTCTTCGCTCGTTCTCGGATCAAAAAGATCCGGTCGATCCACACAGCGGTCACGTCGTCGGGACGCTTGGGCGGGGCAACCCAGAACTGCATCTCGCTGTGCAAGTCATGGACGCCGAGATCAAAGGTCTGGTAACCCGGTTGCTTGGCAAGTTGCTCCAGGGTCACTCGGTGATGGATCACGTTGCGTTTGGCCTTGGGGTCGTAGATTCCCATGGTCATGGCCGTGCCCTCGGTCGCCTTGGCCTCACAACGGGCGACGAGATAGCAGTGCCAGGGATTGCCAAAGCTAACATCATCCAACACGGGCCAACTTGTGGCCCATTCGTAGTGACTGCCCGGCATACGCACAGCCTTGCCGTCGGAGGCCGACGGATCGTCGGCGATCTCGGCCCACTCGCCCGGATTGGCCAACCGGAACTCGTTGTCCTGCACGTCGATCCAGTCGTCCTCAGGGAGCCCCTTGCACGGTTCCGGCGGTGGACCGGACGGACGGAACTGGCGAGTGAGCTTCTCGGCATACTCGGCAAAGCTACGACCTTCGGCATACTGGTTCGTCTTCCACTGGCCGGCCAGACGTACATACTCCGCGGCGGCTGCAACCGGGTCCTTGGGCCCTAGAAACTCCAGGCCTTTGGCCCGGGCGAGCCGCTTCAATCCGTAATAGCGTTGGAGCCACGCATGATCCAAAGGCATCCGCTCGCGGCGCACGCGGGCCGCCAACGTCGCATCGCTAGCGACCGCCGCTTCGGCTTGGTCAAACAGCCGAGTGGCTTGATTCAGGTCGTCCAGGCTCATCCAGGCGGACGTATCATTCATGTAACACCGCAAGTAAATACCCGACCGCTCGGCCGCATCGTGCGTCCGCTCCAGATAAGCGGCCAGATGCGGGGCCGCTGGGCCATAGTAACCTTCGAGGAATTGGCGGATGAGGGCTTTCTCGTCAGCCTGGGGATTCCACATCAGGTGACTCAAGAGCCAAGCCCGCAGACGCACGAAGTCGCCCACGGTGGTGCCCGCATCTCCTTGCTCAAACAGCCCGATCGTCCGATGGTCAACGAAGAATCGCAAATTGGGCGCCAACACGCGCATGTTGGGATGCGGGAGGATGTAATTGGAGAAATTGGTCACATAATCCCAAATAAACAATTGCGGAGCGATCCGGCTCCAGCCCTCAATGTCGCTCTTGAACTTTTCGTTCTGCTTGCCGGTTCCCAGCGGCTCGACAAATGAGCACTCGATCGAGCAAAGGCGGATCACCACATTCTTGCGCGGCTTGACATGCCGCGGCGGCTGGCGTGTGTACTGATAGGCCAGCGTCTCCACGAGGACCTCGGGAAACTCCTTTTCGATGTCCTCCGCCACCGCATTGACGAATCGAACCAGAAGCCCCGCAGGCGAGCCCTCTTCCTCCTCGATCGCCTTGCACTTCGCGCACTCGCAGCGGCCATGCCAATCATTCTGGCTGATCGAGATCAGTCCGACGTCGGGCGTTGTACGAAGCCAAGCCAACGCATTGCGCACGAGTTCCTTGCGCATGTCCTCGTTCGTCAGGCAAAGCTGGGCACGTTCAACGGTTCGTTTTCCGTTAATCTCGCTGTACCACTCCGGATGCTGGGCGAAATACTTGTCCGGCGGCAAGAGCGGATAGAAAGTGTGCACGAACCCGACAAATCGCTCATGCCCGCCATACTCGGCCGGAATCGCCTGATGGTGGCCGTTCAGCTTTAGTCGGGCGGCAAACGGGCTGGAAAACGCATCGGAATAATACACTTCCCGATAATGCAGCGGCGGGGCGTACACGACGTTTTGCGCAGGAATGTCGAGCGTCGGCCGGCGCGGGAGGAAGCTCTCTGTCGAAGTCCACCAGCGGCAGCCGACCAGGTCTTCGAGGAACGTATAGACCGCGTAGAGCGTCCCCCGCGGCGGCCGTCCAGCAAGGATCAGGTTCTTTCCGACGGTGCGAATCACGATCCCGTCGCAGCCAAGCGCGTTCGGATCAAGTTCTGGCGCCAAGTCCTTCGCTCTTGCACTGCCGCCGAGCACGATCTGAAGCGAATCCCGCGGCACTTGATCTTCCGGCCGGATCGCCAGTGTAGCGCCCGTGACTTGGGCGAGATGCTCCTGAAGCTCCCGGGCGGCCGTCGTTTCCACGGCAGTAGGCTTGGCGGGCAAGACAATCACATAATCGCTCTTGCCGTCGCGCACGAGTGTTTGGCCGGCGGCAAGTTGTGCAATTGTCGTCGTCAACACGAACACGAATCCTAGGCTTGCAGACGGTCTCATCATCGCACCTATGCTCGAAGGGGCAGATTCTGTAATCGACAGACACTAGTATAGTCGCCGCCAGCCCCCCAGCAAGGCAGGTCGGTAAAATGTGAGCCGCAGATGTCCGTTTCCCGTTGCCCGGAGGCATCGTATACTCAAGACTCGGAACGGATCTTGCCCGTCTCTCTTTTCCCCCCAAAGTGCTGCGTATGCCCCTTTTGCATCTCGAACCCCTGCCTCGCCGGACGACCAAGGCCGATCTTCTCGCGTTTCTCGACCGGGTCGGTGGGCTGGACCGGAACCGCGTCGGACGGATCGAACTGCGCGGCGCCGAGGCCGTGGTTGAAGTGCCTGCCGGCTGGGAGGCTCGACTCACCAAAGCCCTCGACGGTCAGCGGCTCGGCGAGCGACGCGTGCGGGTTTGGACCAGCGGTAACGGTTCGGCGGTCCTGGGGCAAGAGGACCACTTCCAGCGACTTGCTCGACTGCTGACGATGGAAAGCAAGGCTGAGGCCGAGGAGGTGAGCAAGCGTGGACGCCGCCTTTCCCCAGCAGAAGCCGAGCAAATGGGCGATAGTCTCGTCGATCTCGTCATTGCGGACGAGGATACAGGCTTGGGCGGTCGGTTTCTCGTCCAGCTCATGAAACGCAAGCGGAATCCGCTTCCCTGGACGCGACTGGGGGTCGGCAGCCCCGTAGTGCTCTCCCCGGAAAAGGGGAACACCTCCGGTTATCGCGGCGTCGTCTGCCAACGCGAGGAGTCGTCGATCCGCGTGGCTCTGGCCCTCATGCCCGAGGACGCGGCCGACGATGAAACCTGGCGACTCGACCTTTCGACCGACGATATTGCCATCCAGCGCCAACAGGCGGCACTAGAACGGGCACGCCTGGCCAGCGGCGATCGACTGGCCCAACTGCGCGAGATTCTCCTGGGCCACCAGCAACCGCAGTCAGACCCCGTGGAGGATGAAGAGCCGCTAGATCCGGGCTTGAACCAAACGCAACGCGAGGCAGTCCGCTTCGCGCTAGCTGCTCGCGACGTGGCCCTGATCCATGGTCCGCCTGGAACAGGAAAGACAACGGCTATCGTCGAGTTGATCCGGCGGGCGGTGCGACGCGGCGAAAAGGTGCTCGCCGTCGCACCAAGCAACTTGGGCGTCGATAACATCTTCGAGCGGCTTCTGGCGGCCGGTGCGCGGGCTGTCCGTTTAGGCCATCCAGCACGTGTGCTTCCCGAATTGCGAGCCAACACGCTCGATCTGTTGGTCGATGAGCATCCCGATGTGCGTCTGGCTCGCAAGCTGGTCAAGGAGGCAATGGGACTCTTTCGCCAGGCCAATCGCTACACGCGGGCCAAGCCCGAGCCGGGAGCACGCCGCGAGGCTCGCGAGGAGGCCCAGAGTCTGCTGGCCGACGCCCGGCGTCTGGAAGCTCAGGCTGTCGACCACATCCTCGACACGGCCGATGTCCTCTGCGCGACCACGACGGGACTGGACAGCGAACTGCTCGGTCCACGGCGGTTCGAACTGGCGGTGATCGACGAGGCCTGCCAGAGCGCGGAGCCGGGCTGCTGGACCGCCTTGTTGCGTTGTGATCGCGTCGTGTTGGCGGGCGACCACTGCCAGTTGCCGCCGACAGTCGTCAGCCAAGCGGCGGCGGCTGAGGGATTTGCGGTAAGCTTGTTCGAACGCCTCATGAACCTCTATGGTCCGGCGATCGCCCGGCGGCTGGATGTGCAATACCGGATGCACCAATCGATCATGGGCTTCTCGTCGAGAGAGTTCTACGACGACACCCTGGTGGCCGACCCTTCGGTGTGCAACCACTTGCTCAGCGACCTGCCGGGACTGAACGCTGGTCCCATCTGCCAAACGCCCCTGGAGTTCATCGACACGGCCGGTGCCGGGTATGACGAGGAATTGGAGCCCGACGGCGAAAGCCGTCGCAATCCAGGTGAGGCCACCTTGGTCGCACGCAAGGTCCAGGCGTTGCTCGACTGCGGCGTTGCCCCCCAGGACATTGCCGTCATCGCTCCCTATGCGGCCCAGGTGCGTCTTTTGCGCGAACAATTGGCCATCTCCGGGGTGGAGATTGACAGCGTGGACGGCTTTCAGGGACGCGAAAAAGAGGCCGTCGTTATCTCGCTCGTCCGGTCCAACCCCGAGGGGCAGATCGGCTTCCTCAGCGACGTACGCCGCATGAACGTGGCGTTGACCCGCGCTCGCCGCAAGCTCCTGGTGATTGGTGACAGCGCGACCCTCTCAAATCACCCTTTTTTCCGTCGCCTGATCGAGTATTTCGAAAGGGTCGAAGCCTATCATACTGTCTGGGAAGAAGGGGTTTAGCTACCCGTATCCGTCCATGTCCTCTACCCCACCCAGATGGCTAGCCAATTATTCGATTCTCCTGTCTTTTACCGTCATAACCTCGGCAGTCCTCCGACCTGATCGCTATAACGGATACCCCACCAGCATGATTGCCTAGTGTTTGCCCCGATTTTCACAGCAGGTTTGACAGCTTATAGTGCAACTCGTGTGATCGTAGTGTGGCGTTCGGCTCAGGGTCGACTTGGGCGACGTATCGGTGTGGTGGAAAGCATAGGGAAGTGGCAATGGCAACTGCTAAGAACAGGGATGTTCTTTCACCGGCTTTTGTACGCGCCCCCCGGGAAGGCTCCTTGCCCATCTGGTGGCACAGTGTGTGTGGTCCCATGAGGGCCACCACAATCCTGGAAGGCCATTCCCTCTTGGATGGCGTCGGCCGCAGCACGCTGGAGCAGATTGTCCGTGACTGTCTCCAACCGCTGGGCACATCTTGCGTAGTCATCGACAAGCATGGAGACTATGCACTAGCCTTCTTCGATTCGGCGTGGCGTCGAGAGCCTCATCGCATTGCCCGCAGTCTTTGTGCGGCCGGAAATGATCGAGAAGCAATGCGGTCCGGAAAACGGCCTTGCCACGACTCGTGTTGGAATACCACTTGTCAAAAAGCGATCCAGACGGGCCAGCCTGTCGATGCCGAATGTTGCCGTGGCCTTCGCCTGATAGCCTGCCCGATCGTGGTCGGGCACGAACCGATGGCCGCAATTGCCTTGAGCTACCAAGAACCGCCCAACGACAATCGGCAACTGGCCGAGCAAGCGCACCGCGACGCGCCCCCCGTCGCCGACCAGCCGTACCGCGTTGTTGAGACATACCAGGCGCGCCCCGAAGTCATGATCGAATTGGCCAAGCAGCGTCTGGCCACCTCGGCGCGGCTGCTTGGTGAACTCGTTGAACATAGCCGCTGGAGACCTTCGGCTGGCCAAGGGGAACAATCCGGACAAGGGGCGCGAAGACTTCGCGTTGTACTGGCCGATGACCACCGGATTCTTCGCATGGCCCTAGCGAGCATGCTTGAAGACGAGCAAGATCTGGAGGTCGTGGGAGAGGCAAGAGATGGGGCGGAGGCCGTCGCATTGGCGGAGCGTCTTCAGCCGGACGTGATCCTCATGGATGTTACGATGCCCCGGCTCAGTGGCATTGAAGCGACCCGCCAGATCACCGCTGCTTGGCCCCAAATTCGAGTGATCGGCCTCTCGATGCATGAGGAACAGGGAATGGCCGTCCAGATGCGTCAAGCGGGGGCTTTTGATTACTTGACCAAAGGAGGCACCCCGGAACAGCTCCTCGCCACGATTCGTCGCAAATCTACCCCGCAAGGGGCGGCCTCCTTATAATGACGTTTTCGTCATTGCCTCCCTGGGATGAGTCGCCTCTTCTGCCATGTCTACCATGAAGCGAATTTGCGTCTTCTGTGGCTCCAGCGCTGGGGCACGGAAAACCTATTGCGAAGCAGCCCAACAACTTGGGCGAGTTCTAGCCGAAAAGGGAATCGGTCTCGTCTATGGGGGTGGGCACCTGGGTCTGATGGGGGCCCTGGCCGATGCCGCGTTGGCTGCTGGCGGACAGGTGATCGGTGTCATCCCCCAGGCCCTCGTAGCCAAAGAACTGGCCCACAGCGGCGTGACCGACATGCGCGTGGTCGGCTCGATGCACGAACGTAAGGCCCTCATGGCCGACTTAGCCGATGCCTTCATCTCGTTGCCGGGAGGTTTCGGAACCCTCGAAGAATTCTTCGAGGTGCTCAGTTGGGCACAACTTGGCCTGCACAGCAAGCCGTGCGGGGTCCTTAACGTGGCCGGCTACTATGACACGCTCTTAACGCTTCTCGACCACACAGTGACCGAGGCCTTCGTACGACCGCCCCACCGCGCGATGGTCCTCGTGGAAAACGACGTCCACCGTCTCCTCGATCGTCTCGGCGAGTTCCGCCCGCCCCAGCTTCAGAAGTGGATCGAGCGAGAACAGTCCTAAACGGCTGATCTGTGTGGCAGGCCATCCGTTTTCCAGCGATGGGGGGCCTCTTCTGGAACCGGCCTCGAAGCCTTCCGAAACGGATTGCCGACGGCTACAATTGTGCTGTGTATTCCTTTTCCACGAATACGTCTTGGCAGGCATAGCTGCTAGCGTTGCCTGTGTTGATTGCATTTCCCGCTGGTGGAGCAAACAACGTGCAGGTCGGTGGTGGGCACGGCTCATCCGCAGGAGTCCACTATGCGTTTCTGTGAACTCGTGGACCTTGGTGAGTTGCAGACGCTTTGCCAGAGTTTCACCGAAGCAACTGGCGTGGCTACCGCGATTCTCGACCTGGAAGGAACCGT
Organism: uncultured Planctomycetaceae bacterium; assembly: GCA_964558295.1. Classification (GTDB taxonomy): domain Bacteria; phylum Planctomycetota; class Planctomycetia; order Pirellulales; family Thermoguttaceae; genus JBDKTH01. The sequence goes on from CAZLDQ010000004.1 coordinate 34,483, forward strand.
TCTCACCGCCACGGGTTGGCAAGATATCTGCACTCGCTTTCACCGCATTCATCCTCTCACGGCGGAACGCTGCCGGGAAAGCGACACAATCCTCGCCAGCCAGTTGCAGCATGGCCAATTCTACAATGTCTACCGTTGCAAGAACGGGCTGGTCGATGTAGCCGTACCGATCACGATCGCCGGCGAACACGTCGCCAACTTTTTCATCGGTCAGTTCTTCTTGCAGCCGCCCGACAGGGAGTTCTTTCGCCGGCAAGCCGAACAGTATGGTTTTGACCAGGCCGCCTATTTCGACGCGTTGGCCAAAGTGCCGATTTACACCGAACACACGGTGCGGAGGCTAATGGATTTCCTCTCGCAACTCGCTCGCATGATCGGCGAAATGGGCCTTGCCCGCAAGCGGGTCGAGGAAGCCAATGCCCAGTTGCAGAAATACCAGGAGCATCTTGAGGATCTGGTTCGCGAACGTACCGCCGACTTGAATCGGGCTCAGCAAATCGCCCACATCGGAAGTTGGCGATGGGACCTTGTGACCAATGCGGTTGTCTGGTCCGATGAGATGTACCGGATCTTCGGACTACGGCCGGACGAAGTCAGCCCTCCGACCTACCAGACCTTCCTGTCCCATGTTCATCCGGAGGATCGCGAAGCGGTGAACGCCCGGCTTCACAAGGCCCGCCTGACGCGATGCCCGTTCAACTTCGACTTCCGTATTGTGACAAGCGACGATCAGGAGCGAACGCTACGCGTCTTCGGCGAGGTCCGGTGCGACAGCACTGGGGAGCCCGTGGAGATGTTCGGTGCCGATCTTGATATCACGGAAGAAAAACGCGTGCAACAGGCCTTGGCCGATGCGAAGGAAAAGGCTGAAGCCGCCAATCGGGCGAAGAGCGCGTTTCTGGCCAGCATGAGCCATGAGCTGCGCACCCCGTTGAATGCTGTCCTCGGCTTCTCGCGGTTGATGAAGGCTTCCCCCGATACCACCGCCACCCAAGTGGAGACGTTGGACGTCATCACCCGCAGCGGTGAACACTTGTTGAGCTTGATTAACAACGTGTTGAGCATGTCCAAAATCGAAGCCGGCCATGTGGCGCGCGAAGACGTAACATTTGATTTGCATCAGGTCGTCTGGGCAATAGAATCGCTGATGCGGGTGCACGCGAACCAGAAGGGGCTCGAATTCATCGTTGATCTCGCCCCGGATTTGCCTCGCCGCGTCACCACGGACGAAGGCAAATTGCGACAGGTCTTGATCAACCTTGTCAGCAATGCCATCAAGTACACCCATCAGGGTCAGGTAGTTCTTCGCGTGCGGGTCGTGGGCCGCGAGATGCCCCACCAGGTTCGCTTGCGGGTCGAGGTGGAAGACTCCGGCGTGGGGATCTCGCCAGAAGACTGCCAGCGGCTTTTTTCGCCTTTTGTGCAACTGGCGCATCACGCTTCCGGCGAGAGCGGTACTGGCCTCGGCTTAGCAATCTCGAAACAGTACGTCGAACTGTTGGGGGGACAAATCGGCGTCACGAGCCGGGCAGGCTGCGGTTCCCTGTTCCACTTTGAAATCTCCGTCGAGGTCTCTCCCGAATCAGAGCGTCCTGTGACATCCCGCCATGGCCGCATCATCGGACTGGCCCCCGATCAGCCCTCCTACCGGCTACTGATCGCCGAAGATCAGCAGGAGAACCGCTTCCTGCTGCGTCGATTGCTGGAACCCTTGGGGTTTGAACTGCGAGAGGCCACTACCGGTATGGAGGCCGTCTCGCTCTACCAACAGTGGCGCCCGCACCTGATCTGGATGGATATCCGAATGCCTGTCATGGACGGAATGGAAGCTATCCGTCGCATCAAAGCCAGTCGGTTGGGCACAGCCACGAAAATCGTCGCACTCACCGCCCATGCTTTGGAGGAAGAACGGCACGAGATCTTGGCGGCAGGTTGCGACGATTTCATTCGCAAGCCCTTCCAGGATGCCGAGATCTTTGACTGTCTGACCAGGCATTTGGGCGTGCAGTTCCTGTTTGACGACGAGCCCATTACTGCCAACGATCAGGTGGCGAGCCTGGAGGCCTCGCAACTGGCGGACCTCCCCACTGTGTGGTTGACCGAACTGAGCAAAGCCGCCGAACGGCTTGACGGCGAAGGGTGTCGGGCTGTGATCGACCAAATTGGCCAACGCGATTCCTCGCTGGGCGGATGCTTGCAATACTTGGTGGACACGTTCCAATATAAGAAGCTGCTTGCGGTGTTGGATCGCGTGACCGGAAAGGAAGTGCGATGAGCAACGGTAATGCCGATCGACCTCTGCAGGAGGATATCCTGGTCATCGACGATACGCCCGGTACACTGCGGCTGCTGGTCGATATCCTCACCACGGCTGGCTTTCGCGTGCGTCCGGCTAACGATGGTGCGTTGGCCCTGCGCAGTGTTCGCGCCCAGCTTCCGTCCCTGATCCTTTTGGATGTCCGCATGCCGGAGATCGACGGTTACGAGATCTGCCGGCGACTGAAGGCAGAACCGGCGACTCGGTCCATTCCCATCATCTTCCTGAGCGCTCTCGGGGAGGAACGCGACAAGATCCGGGCCTTTGAGGCCGGAGGCGTTGATTATCTGACCAAGCCATTCCATGCGGCCGAGGTCTTGGCACGTGTCAATACGCACCTTGCCCTGCGCCGAATGCAAATCGACTTGGAACGCCGAAACGCCGAACTCAACGACGCCCGCGAGCATCTTGAGGAACGAGTGCGCAGTCGCACGGCGGAACTGCAGCGAGAGATAGATGAGCACCGTCAGACCGCCGCCGCGCTGCGTCAAAGCGAACAGAAGTTTCGGGCGATGGCGGAGACGGTTCCCGATATCCTCTTCACCGGCAGTCCCGAGGGCTCGGTGGACTATCTCAGCGCGCGTTTCTACGAATATACGGGGGTGGCACCAGGCGCCGGCGACGGAAACGCCTGGCTGGACGTGCTGGCCCCGGACGACCGCCAACGCGTTCAGCAACAGGTGCAGCAGGGCGTACAGCGCGGCGAACCGTTTGAGGTGGAATTTCGAGCCCGTAGCCGAGACGGGCAGTATCGTTGGTTTGTGGTCCGTACGCGGCCCATCCACGACGAACAGGGGCGGCTGGTCAAGTGGTTCGGCGCCTGCACCGATATCCATGACTTGAAGACCACCCAAGAAACGCTCCAGCGGTTTAACGAACAGCTCGAACAACGGGTGCTCGAACGTACGGCCCTGGCCGAACATCGGGCTGGTCAATTGCGACTCTTGGCCGCCGAACTGACTCAGGCCGAAGAACGCGAACGCCACCGGATCGCCCGGGTTCTCCATGATGAACTACAGCAGTTGCTCGTCGTCGCGCGAATGCGAGTGGCCCTACTTCGCCGCCATACCCAGGATGCCCAGATCCGAGGACTTTCTGACCAGATCGACGACCTCTTGAATCAAGCGATTACCGAATCGCGATCGCTCACCGCTTCGCTCAGCCCGCCCGTGTTGTATGACCGGGGGCTGATCGGAGGTCTTGAATGGCTTACCCGCCAAGCACAAGAAGAATGGGGAATAGCCGTCGACCTTTCCGTCGCCCCCGAGGCCGAACCCGCCGAACTCGACATTCGTGCCTTGCTCTTCCAGGCGGCTCGGGAACTGCTCCTGAACGTCATGAAACATGCCCAGACCAACCGGGTGCAGGTCACCTTGGACCGACACGAGGAGTGGCTTCGTCTCGTGGTAGCCGATGAGGGGGTAGGCTTTGACCCCGCCGTCGCCGAGCATCAGGGGAAGCCGACTGGATTCGGTCTGTTCAGCATTCGCGAACGGCTCGAGCTAATTGGCGGGAAGCTTCTGCTGCAATCCACTTCCGGTCAAGGAACTCGGGTGCAGATTGAAGTCCCGTGGCGTCGCATTCCCCCCACGGCGGTCCCGTTGCGTTCACCCGTCGAGACAGAAGCCGGCGGCCCGCAGGCCAAGGCTCCCGCGCCTCCCGGCAAAGTCCGCGTCCTCCTCGTCGACGATCACGCAGTCCTTCGGCAAGGCTTGGCCGGATTGCTGCGCGAACAGGCCACGATGGACGTGGTCGGAGAGGCTGGTGGAGGGCATGAGGCCGTCGAGCTTGCCGTAGCGACCCGGCCCGACGTGATCCTGATGGATGTCAGCATGCCGGACATCAGTGGGATTGAGGCGACCCGGCGAATCACCGACATGCTGCCGCAGACGCGAGTGATCGGCCTCTCCATGCACGAGGCAGAAGACATGGCCACCGCCATGCTGAAGGCCGGCGCCGTAGCCTACCTGCGCAAAGACACCCAGGCTGATGCGCTGCTCTCGGCGATTCTTCACCATGGGGCGAAAACGCCGCATTGCCAGCCTGTCCGCTGACTCTTCGCCTCATACGAAACGCCGTACCGTCTCCAGGGCGGCGATTTGCCGTTGGCTCACAACCTTCATGGCCGCTTCGACCTTCGCCCGGGCAGCCGCCGGGTTACGGGCAATCGCCAGCACGGCCTCGGTAATTCGACGGCCGTCTGGTTCCACATCGAGATCGAAGAGCCAGTCGCCCAGGCCGATGTCACGCCACATCTCCCCTTTGCTCGTTTGCTGCTCGAACCGGCAGACAATCGCCGGCGTGCCGTTACCCACCGCCATAATCGGTGAGTGCATGTCCATGCTCAACAGCCCCAACGCCCGGACGTACACGCTCACGGCCTCGTCCGTCAACCAATACTCTTCACGCCACACGAACTGCGAACGCACGTCGGCGGGCAGCCGATCGATGAACATCTCCTTTCCTACGGCCATGTGGCTCTTGTCCTCCGGACACACGAGCACCTTCAGCCCCGTCGTGCGTGCGAAGGTCACTAAGGCGTCACGCACCATGGCATGGTCATGCTCTTTGAGACGCTCGTTCTCGGCATCCTTGCGGCGGTCGAGGTCGGTCATCTTCCGCTCGTGAATCAACCAGTATGGCGTATTTCGCAACCGTGGGATGGCGCAAAGGAACTTCCCCTCCTCCAGCCCGTGCTTCTGAAGAAAGGCGACCGCCGCCTTGTCGTTGCGCAGGCGGACGCCAAACGCCGCATCGGGACCGAATTCCAAGATTGGGCAACGGATCCCCTCTTGCTTGGCCCGTTTGAGGGAAATACTGTCGCGAAAGAAGACGAACTTCGCCTCGTCGAGTACCGACTTCGTCAGCGTTCCCCCCGATCCGCCATAGGTAATCCCTAGCACGCCGTACGGTTTGCCGGTGGCCGTGCGCCACTGGTCGACCGCCTTGGCCGCCACCAATGACGGCCCCGAGCCATGCAGGAGGAAGTCGCACTCTTCAAACGCCTTGGAGACCTCTGCCCCTTGGACGATCTTCACGTTGGGGAAATTGCGGCGTAAGATCTCTTCAACACCGTCGCCGATGTTGTTGGGCCAGAGCGTCACCTCGACCTCCGGCAAATGCTCGCCGAGCAACCAGAGCATCCCCGGCGTATGCCCGATGTCGCCGATATTGACAGTCTGCCAGCCCGACTTGAGCAGCAATCGCCGGGGCCGCTTGTGCGACTCCGTGGTCTGAGCCCAAAGGGATCGTCCTGGCGCCAACGCCAGGGCTAGCAGTCGTAGAAGATTGCGTCGTTGCATGGCTAGGAAGAAAGACGGTGGTGAAGGGGATATCCGGAAGCTTGTTTTCCATCATGCTTGTGGCACTCGGGCGATGTACGGAACTCAGAACCGATCGGCGCCGGCCCTGGTCCACGCCTAGCTCGCCATCGCTCCATCTTAACCCCACGCATTCTCCCTGTCGACCTGCCGTCCCCCAAGCCCCCAACTTGACCGAAAAACGCCAGCTCGCTATATTGCCTAATTGGCGTAGACGCCAAACAACTGTCTCGCTTCGTGGGAAGGCACCTCAATGACCAAACGCTTCCAGAAATCGGTTCGCCGTGGCACGTGGTTCGCCCTGGCTTCCTTGGCCTTGTTCGTAAACGTGGGACAGGCCGAGCCGCGGCCTTTTGAGGACGGCGACCGCGTCTGCTTCATCGGCGATAGCATCACCCATGGCGGGCTCTATCACGCCTATATTCAACTCTTCTATGCCACCCGGTTTCCCGAGCGGAATATCCAGTTCTTCAACTGCGGCATTTCAGGCGATTCTGCCGCTGGCGCCGTCGATCGCTTTGCGTGGGACATCGGGGCAAGACGCCCAACGGTCGCAACGATCATGCTGGGGATGAATGACGTCAGTCGCGGACTCTACGGCAAGGATCATCCAGACCAAGCCAATCTGAAACAGCGTCAGAACGCCATCGACCGCCATGTGGCTAGCATGCGGAGGCTTTCCGAACAACTCCGCGAGGCCGGCTGCCGGATCATCTATATTACCCCGTCGATCTACGACCAAACCTCGAAGATGGACAACGAGAACCTGTTCGGCGTAAACGATGCCTTGGGAATCTGCGCCGGACACGCTCGACAACTGGCCGCCGAGTTCGGCGGGAGCGTGGTCGATTTTCACGGCGAGATGGGACGCATCAACCGCGAGTACCAAAAGGCGGACCCCAAAGCAACGATCGTCGGCGGCGACCGTGTCCATCCCGGCCCGGTCGGCCACCTGGTGATGGCCTATATCTTCCTCAAAACACAAGGCCTCTGTCCCTACGTCTCCAAAACGGTGATCGACGCCACCGCTTCGACCGTCGTCGAATCGCTCAATTGTTCGGTGGAAGATCTATCGGCCAAAGACTCCGTGGTGAGCTTCACGAGCTTGGAAAAGGCGCTGCCCTTCCCGCTTCCTCGTGGTACGGAAAAAGCCTTGGAGCTGGTTCCTTTTACCCGGGATCTCAATCAAGAGGTGCTGGCCGTCCAAGGGCTTGGCGCGGGAGACTATGAACTAACAATCGATGGCGCCCCGGTCGGCAACTACTCGGCCAGCGACCTGGCCGCAGGAGTCAACCTGGCAGAAAACGCCAACACGCCGCAGTACAAGCAAGCCGCGAGGGTCGCCGCCGCCAATGAGAAGCGGCACTCGCTGATCTCCCAAAAGCTCCGCAGTTTCGTTAACACGGAAATCTACTTGCGGAACCTCAAGACCGTCGATCTTAACGACTTCGAGGCCGTGAAGAAGGCACTCAATGCTCGTGTGGAAAAGCTTCGCCAACAAAAAAGCCGCTACGCCGGCCATTACGCAAATCAGGCCAAGCTGTACATCGAAGAAAAAGGCAAAGAAGCGCAGTACAAAGCGGAAATTGAACAGGCACTCAAGAACATGCTCACGGAAAACCGCCCCACGAAGCATCGGTATGTCCTGCGACGGCTCTGACAAGCAAAAAGGGGCGGCGATACGAGGGGGAATGCTCTGAATATGCTGTCCACGCCAGACCGCCAACGGATTTCCCAAAGTGGCATGCTCTGGTTATCGCGGAAAGCTTACCTGGTGGCCCAATCTTCAATCTGCCCGATTCCGAAACCGCCCCTCTCTTGGAGTGTGATCCGCAGATGTTCGTTTGAAGCATTAGATCTGCCGCCGGGACGGTCACCGGACCAATCATCGCCGAGAAAACGAGTAGGCCGACCAGAAGCTGTCGTATCGGGAGGATTCCTCTCTATCGGTAGATTCGCAGGGTGTTGGGCATCGTCTCTTGGAACCGTTTGACCCCCTCGTCTGTCACGCGAGTGCCGGTCAAATGCAAGGTTCGCAGTCGCGTCAGGCCGTGCAGGTGTTCGAGGCCGGCATCGGTCACCGCGGTCTCGCCCAGGTGTAATAGCTCCAGGTTGGCCAACGGCTTGAGCCGAATCAAGCCGGCATTGGTAATCGCCGTACCGTTGAGGTAGAGCCACTGCAGTTGCCCGAGTGCATCGAGCTTTGCCAGATCCTCATCCTCGACGTGAGTCAAAGCGAGATTGAGGGCAATCACCCTTCCCTGCTGATCGCGTTTCGCAAAGCCGGCGACATCCAAGGCGTCGGCCAAGCTGCGTCCTTGAAGCGTGATCAACAGGTGTAGGATCCCGGATAAAGTGCACTGGGTACGTTCCACTCGCAATCGTCGCAAATGGATCAACGGTTTCAAGGACAACAAGCCGGCGTTGCTCGTGCGAGTCCCGCGCAGGGAAAGGGTTGTCAGGGCGTGTAGTCCCTGAAGATGCGCCAAGCCAGCATCGCCGACCTCGGTGTCGTCGAGCCAAAGCCGCTCAAGATGGACGAGGTTTCGAAGATTCTTGAGCCCGGCGTCGGTGATCTTGGCCCGATTCAGGGCAAGCCACTCCAGGTCGCTAAACTCGCAAAGAAGAGCCAAGCTGGCGTCGCTCACCTTGGGACAAGGGCGGCTGAGAAACTCGAAATCGCCCAGGCCTTCGAGCTGGCCAACCTCCGTGAGTTTTACGCCCGTCACGGTCCCGAAAAAATCCATGCCCAACAGATTGTGGAGCCAGCCGGGGCCAGGGGGCCGGGCATCGGCCATTTCGCCATTCGGCTGGTAGCGGCAATCGTAAAAGACCCAGCCGCCCAACTGCCGCACCGTGGCCACGGCCCGCGCTTGTCGTCGGACTCCCGGCATCTTGATGACCAGATGGCCAAGGCCGATCAACAGAACCAAGCCGATCGCCATGGCCACCTTCCGTGGCGGGCAAACCCGACAGACTCGGGGGGGCTCGGAGGACACCATTCGTACCTCGATGGAGGAATCGCATACCTTCACCGCCACGGCGGGCGATGTGACTTCCAGTCTACCATCTTGACCGGCCGCCGTCATTCATGAGCCATAATCATCAAAAAAAATCCTGCCCCTTTGTTCCGTTAGGGCTGGGATACCGTTGAAAACAGCAAAAGCACCTTCAGTGTGGCCCATCCCAAGAGAGCAATCGACGCGATATCGAAGATCTGCTCCAACAGTCTGGAAACTCGCACGGAAAACTCCCATAGGCGATCGATCAGATCCATCGCGTCAGCCCTCTTTGGTGAGAATCAACGGTTCGTGCAAAAAACGAGACTCGCCAAAACCCTATTGCGCGCCGGGCGGACGCGTGCAAGGGGCTGGGGGGATTGCTACGGCTTGGCGATTCGGGATTTTGCGGGCCACGACTCACAGACGGGCAACACCTGGCGTTTTGTAACGGCCAGATCAACGATTGGGCATCGAGCGGTTGTTGGTGATGGGGGCGAGGCTTGAAGACAGTCCCAACGGACCGTGGGCAAGCCCGCGGTCGCAGGCTGAAAGCCTGTCCGGGCGACCCAAGCGGGACGCTTCGGCTACGGGGGTGGCAAATCTTCGTGGCAATTGCCCAGACAGACATCCTGCCTGAATCGTAGCATAAGCGTCCCGCTTGTGTGCTGTCAGCCAAGCATCTTGCCTGAATCGTAGCATAAGCGTCCCGCTTGTGTGCTGTCAGCCAAGCATCTTGCCTGGCCCCGGAGGCTGCCGAGTAGGCCTCAGGCAAGATGCTTAAGCTAGGGCGGGTGGGAGACCTGCACAGGGATGCCACGAAATCTTGGCACACCCCAGGCTACAGGGGCGGTGGGTTGACACGGTTGACGCAGAGTCGCTTCCGGTGGGACTCGCTTGCGTTTCAGGCCGTGTAAAACCGGTTTCTCCGCCAAGGCTCCTTGCGCGTCCACATGCGTTATCCCCTGGTCCGCTCGTCGCCACCCTACGGCGCGATGGAACGGTGAACCCGCGGCACCATCGGACACCGTGGTGGCGATTGATTTCTGATTTGGGATTTGGGGCTCGGGACTGGGGGGGTAGGATTCAGCATTCGGCATTCCGTGCCCCCCCCAATCTTTCTGGCTAGAAATTGTGCCAGCGGTTTTGCTAGGCTTCTGTTCGTTGCGATGAACCGGAAGGAGGCCGTTAACAAAGGTAAGCGGCCCTGACCGGGGATTGGGGAAGTGGTCCCCAATTGCGACGTCCACAGAGTCTGCTGAGGAGCTGGGGAGAATGGCCAATGGAAGATTGCGCGAACAACGATGCGGGCCGGAAGAATGGGACTCGTCAGTGGGCCATACAGGGAAGGCCTGGAGTTCTGCCTCACGCCATGGGAATGGTCGTCTCTGGGGCGGTTCTGGAAAGGAAGTGGCGAATACGCAGCGAGGCGGTAGGTTTTCGCGGAGAATCCTCTGTCGGCAGGCTTGGCCCTGGGAGTTGCAGCGCAAAGCCCAACGCTCCCCACCCCCTGAAAGAATCTTTCCCGGGGATGAAAATCAAGACTGTTGACGAAGAAGGCAACGGTCGTGGCAAGCCGCTCCGGGCTTCCGCGGAAAACCGATGGCAGGCTTCGCAAGCTCGGCCACGCCCTACCGATCACCGAGTCTTGACGACAGGCAGACATGCCAATCCGTGCCCCCGCCACGGGACCGCATGCCACCTAACGCCCGGATTCAAAGACATGCCCTCTGCAACCAGGTCCGCGTCCCGTGCAGCGTGTACCGCCTACCGGCTACTACCGACTCTTTTCTCCCCACTCCACTCCCAGCATCAGCACATTGATCCCCGAGCCGATACCCAGCAGGGCCAAATGGTCGCCTGGCTTGAGATGGCCCTTTTCAATGCCGATTGCGGCGGTCATGGGGAGCGCGACGGAGCCGGTGTTACCGAGGAATTCAAGTGTCGTGAAGTCGACGATGGGATCGAGGCCCAGGGTTTCGAAGAGGAGTTTGCGATGAGCGCGACCGACTTGATGACAGAAGGTTTTGTGGAGCGTCTTGCGAGACCAGCCGACGACGCCGAGAAACTCTTCGAACGCCTGCCGGGCGGTTTCCACGCCTTCGCGCATGAGCCGTTCGGAGTCGGTCCACATCAGCGGCTGCATTTGGAGGCCGACGGTTTCGTCGCGATCGTTGTGGCAGAGGTTGCAGAATTGCGTGTTAGTGCGAGCGACCGCGCCCAGGAGCCGATTACCCGTGCGACTGATCCGCCGGTCGACCAGTACGATGGCCGCGCTGCCGGAGCCGATGGTCAGCGAGGCCACGGCCGACTTGATGTCGTTGCGCGAAAGGGAAGTGGTCTGGTTCAGGTAGTCGATCGTCGTATCGACCAGCGAGCGGCTACTCTCCGTGCCCACGACCACGCCGGCCTCGATCTGTCCCAGTTCGATCATGTTGGCCAACTGAAGCGTGCCGTTGAGCAGGCCGAGGCAAGCGTTCGATACATCATAGATCAGGCACTGTTGGGGCAAGCCCAAGCGATGATGGACGCCGCAGGCCGTGGCGGGTTCGAGGAAATCGCGGCAGACAGAGCCGTGAATGAGAGCCCCGATGCGGCTCTTGTCGAGTCCCGCCTGTCGGATTGCCTTTTCGGCGGTCTCCACGCTCTTTTCGCTCGGCAGCATGTTGGGCGGCCAGAAGCGACGTTCGACGATGCCGGTCATCAGTTCGAGGCGTCCCTCAGGCAGACGGAGCCGTCGATAGACAGGCTCCAGCCGAGCCTCAAGCTGCGCCGACGTGACGACCTCTTCCGGCAAGGTATAGGCAAATGCTTCCAGACAGACGTTTTCGTAGCGCATCGGGCGTAATGAAGTGAAGGATTCGAGACAGGACCATGGGACAGGCGTAAGGCGGTAATGATAGCCGGGGATGGGAGATCCGTAAAGCGGCCGGGGGCTTGCGGAAACGGAGCGGTCTATCCGGCGTTTACTCCAAGACGCATCGGTTTTCACCCGAAGTGGAGTTGTGGGAAACCACAATGCTTTCAATACTGTCAATACAGGATCTAGTAGGCAAGAATTTTCTTGACCCCAAAATATAGGATTTCCTTGCAAACCCGAAAGGCGAGCTTTACACTCCGGGAGACTTGCATTCCAACTCCTGGGCGACACACCACATAAGGAGTTGTGAGACCAACGATACGGATATCGCCCCGGGTCATCCTGGCTCCCTGACACAGGAGCCGGCACCAGGACCTGTGGGCTGGACGTCAAGGACTGACGCACCGGACAGGCTTCCTGCAAGCGCGCTCGCGCTGTTGCCTCTGGTTAACCCGTCTTTTCCCTCTTGCCAGCCCACCGTTCCGTGTGGGGATGCCTTTCCGCGGTCTCGATGGAGTTTCGATGATTAGGGAACGAACACAGGAAGTGTCTATACCGAAGGAGTGCAAGATGAATGTGAAGCCGTTGATCGGGTTGAACGCGGATTACCGTTCGGCGAGGAAGGACTCGCCCGCGTTCAGTTATCTTTGTGCCGGCTACTACGACTCGTTGGTCAAAGCTGGTGCGATTCCCTTGATCCTCCCGCCCCTGGCCGAGGAAAAGGACCTGAACCGCGTGCTCGACCTGTTGGACGGTGTGGTGCTGGTTGGCGGAGCCGACCTTGACCCTCGTCGTGACGGCTTCATGGTGCATCCTTCGGTGCGTATGCTTGACTCGCGACGTGAAGATTTTGACCGGATGCTGATGCGTTTGGTGGCCGACCGCCGCTTGCCCGTGATGGGGGTGGGGGTCGGGATGCAGTTGCTGAACGTTTCCCAGGGCGGGAACCTGTTCTTGCATCTGCCCGAAGATTTGCCCAAAGCCCTGCCCCATAGCGACCCGATGGACCCGGCTCATCGCCACGCCCTGGTGGTTGAACCGGGCTCGCTGATGGAACGGGTCTACGGGGAAGGGGAAATCCGCGTCAACAGCATGCACCACATGGCGATCGACGAAGTGGCCCCGGGCTTCGTGGTCACGGCTCGCTGTCCAGACGGTGTGGTGGAGGCGATTGAAAGCGTGCGCGACGATTGGTTCGCCTTTGGCACCCAATTCCATCCCGAAGCCGACTCGGCTTCGGCCCTGGACCTGCGGATCTTTGAGGAATTCCTGGCCGGCGTGACCGGGACCGTCTGCGAAATGCGGATGGTCGCCTGATTCCTCCTGGAGCATACGAGCGAGCAGTCATGCTGAAGCGTTTTCGGACGGATGGCCCCCAAGTCCGCAATAGCCATCGCTGGGCAGTCGGAATTTCTGTCTCTTCCGACTGCCGTCGGCTGGGGGCGGCCTTGGTTCGTGCCACCGGCCATGGACTCCAGCTCCAAGCGGAACTCGTTCGAGCCCTGGCCTACCCCATCCCCTCGGAAACTGCCGTACTGTTCGACTCCTTGGATTGTGGAGGCCCGGCCGCAACCGATTCGGCTGCGCCGGGCCGTATTACTGCTCTGCGAGCCCAACTAGCCCATCTGGAAGCCATTCTGATTGGCGATCTGCTGGCCGAGGCCGGTCTGGCGCCAGTTCATGTTCTGGCCGTGGGCGTTCACGATCCGGGCCTATGGAACTGTGGTCAGGTTGCCCCAGGTTACCTGGGACTCTGCGATGCGGCCCGATTAGCGGAGCTGACCGGGCTGAACGTTATCGACAGTTTCCCTGCTCGGGATGTGGCGGCCGGAGGTATCGGTGGTCCGATCACCGCCTTGGCCGAGTGGCTCGTGCTCCGAGATGCCCACCGCCCCCGCTTGCTGATCGATCTGGGCCCTACCTTGCGTATGGCCTATCTCCCCGTCAACAACGGGAGTGTCGCTCCAGGCCGGCTTCTGGCTTTCGATGTTGGCCCAGGAATGCGGCTGCTCGATCTGTTGGCCCAACGACTGACGGCCGGCGAACACCGTTTCGACTCCGGTGGCCGATTGGCCGTCCAAGGGGTGCAACTCCCTGAGTTGATTGAACACTGGCTGAATGATCCGTACTTCCGAACCCCGCTGCCGCGTTGGCTGCCGCGCGGCGTTCGTCCTGAACGGTTCCTGGCCGACGCGATGCAACTGGCGGTCGAGCATGGGTGGTCCGTTCGCGATTTGCTCTGTACGGCTACCCATTTCCTAGCGGAACTCCTCGCTCGAACCATCACCCAACGCCTGCCGGAAGACCTTCGTTTCGACGAAATCGTGCTGACTGGCGGCGGGCAGCAAAACGGCATGTTGTTGCGGGAGATCGGGATTCGTTTGCCGGGGGTTCCCTTGAAACGCATCGCCGAATTTGGGGCGGCAGGAGAGCTGCTCGGCCCAGCCGGCGTGGCGGTCTTGGCGTTTTTGCACATGGACCAAGTCCCGGGTAACCCACCGACCGTCACAGGTACCGAGACGTCTCGCGTCCTGGGGCGTCTGACCCCGGGTTCTCCCCAGAGCTGGCAGCGGATGCTCGAAGCCCTCCATAGTGGTCGTCCCGCCGTACAGCCGTTGCGAAGCGCACTCTGAATTGCCTTTTCAACCATCTCGTCAAGTGCTGCCGAAGACAGAGGCAAGCGAGTGTGGGCAAATTGCTCCTCCGTTTTCTCGCAAGGCGTGCCGAACTCACCCACGCTGAATGGCCAGTCTGCATCTTCTACCACCCACGGAATGAGGGGTAAACGCGACGCTTTAGGACGAAGCGGAAAAGAGAGATAAATTGGGGAGTTTAGGTTGCGGTTGCCGATAAGTAAAATCGCTCGGACAAAAGTCTGGCGGACGCACCCCGTACGCGGAGCACCCTGATGAATGCAGCAGCCCCCCAATATTTACTATTTTCCGAATCGAGTAAAGATTCTGAACCGGGCCACTGGCGGTTCGTCCTGCGATCGATGGATGGCACCGCTCGGTTGGTGGCCGATGATGTCGAACCGGATGTCCGAGGCGAGCGTTTGGAACTGCTGACAATCGTTCGCGGTCTCGAAGCGCTCGACCAACCCTCGCAAGTGACAATCGTCACCCCAAGCGTCTATGTGCGTAAGGGGATCGAATATGGGATTGCTGAGTGGCGGGAGAACGGCTGGCGGTGGGAATTTTATGGCGAAATGGTACCGGTCAAAGACAACGACCTGTGGCAGCGGCTAGACCATGCCATGCAGTATCACCGGCTCAAATGCCGTACGCTACGGATTGACAAGCCACACGCCTCAGCCCGACCGAAGGGCCGGAGGCGGCCATGTTCGAAGGAGTCGCCCAAAGAGACTCTGGTGCAAGAGTCTCGGAGGGGCTCTGACGACCTCTCAAAGCGGTGGCAGGGCCTGCTGGCGACTTGGCGTAGGGTTGTGCGGGAAACGCGGCGACAGGGACGCGAGTATTTGAATCGTGTCCAGTCTGGGGTTGCCCCAGCCTTCGGATTGATTCGACTTTTTTGATTAGTAAGAATAAAGAGCATCGATGGACCTGACGGAGTTGGCCACCTCCGAGGACGGAGGTGTTCGCCGTCGCCAAGGGTGCTCGCAAGGAGGTTTGTACGTGCGTACGACGGTGGAATTGGAAAATATCGGACGACTGATTGAGGGACGACACGAGAATCCGTTTGAATTGCTGGGCCCCCATGAGGTAAACGAATCCGGCCGTCGGGTCTTGGCCGTGCGGGCATATCTGCCGCATTCGAATCAGGCGTGGGTCGTTGATTCGGCCCACGAGGAGTCAGCTCGGCCGATGCGTCGGATTCACCCGGCTGGCCTGTATGAGGCGATTTGCCCCTTGCCAAACGGTGACGGGGCGACCTGTTATAAGATTCGGATGACTGATCCGGACGGGAAAAAGGTGACCATGCACGATCCCTATGCATTTCCCCACTTGTTGAGCGACTATGATCGCCACCTCCTGAATGAGGGTCGGCACTGGCATTCCTACGATAAGCTGGGTGCCCAGCTGCGTACCGTCAATGGGGTCGATGGCGTGAATTTCGCCGTGTGGGCCCCCAACGCTACGAGCGTCAGCGTCGTCGGCGATTTCAATGCGTGGGACGGCCGCCGTCATCCGATGCGCAAGCACATCCCCAGTGGATTCTGGGAACTGTTCATCCCAGGTATTGGGGAAGGGACCTATTACAAATTCCAGATCCGCCACCACGATCAGGTGTTCGAGAAGTCTGATCCGTATGGGTTTGCTGCCGAGGTGCCACCGCGTACGGCCTCGCAAGTAGTCGATCTGAACCGCTATCGCTGGCATGACAGTGAGTGGATGAGTCGGCGCGCGGAGATCAACTGGCTGGAACAGCCGATTTCGATTTATGAAGTCCACTTGGGCAGCTGGCGACGTCCGGGAGACGATCCCAATCGCTGGTTGAGCTATCGTGAGCTGGCTCATCAGTTGGTCGACTACGTCAAAGAGATGGGCTATACGCACATCGAGCTACTGCCGATCTCGGAACATCCATTGTCGGCCAGTTGGGGGTATCAGGTGGTGGGCTATTATGCGGCCACTTCGCGCTATGGTACGCCCCACGATTTCATGTATTTTATGGACCTTTGTCACCAGAACGGGATCGGGGTGATTCTCGACTGGGTACCGGCCCACTTCCCCCGCGATGGCCATGGTCTGCGACGGTTTGACGGCTCGGCTCTTTATGAGCACGAAGACCCACGTAAGGGCGAGCACCGCGACTGGGGGACGTTGATCTGCAACTACGGGCGTCACGAGGTTCGGAACTTCCTCATTTCCAACGCTCTGTTCTGGATGGACAAGTACCACGTCGACGGGATCCGCGTCGATGCGGTGGCCTCGATGCTCTATCTCGATTACAGTCGGAAGGAAGGCGAGTGGATTCCTAACCAGTTCGGCGGGCGAGAGAACCTCGAAGCCATTGCCTTTCTCAAAGAGCTTAATGAGCAGTGCCACCTCCAGTATCCTGGCATCTTAACGGTTGCCGAGGAATCGACAGCATGGCCGAGTGTTTCTCGCCCCACTTACCTGGGCGGTTTAGGCTTCAGCCTGAAATGGAACATGGGCTGGATGAATGACACGCTCAAGTATATGCGTCATGACCCGATTCACCGCAAATACCACCACAACGAACTGACGTTCAGCCTAATCTACGCCTTCCATGAGAACTTCACATTGCCTCTGTCGCACGATGAAGTGGTTCACGGGAAGGGCTCGATTCTCGACAAGATGCCGGGGGATCTCTGGCAGCGGTTTGCCAATGTGCGACTGTTGTATGCCTATATGTGGACCCATCCGGGTAAAAAGCTCCTCTTCATGGGATCGGAAATCGCTCAGTGGAACGAGTGGAATTTCGATACCAGCCTCCAGTGGCACCTGTTGCAGTGGGACAGCCATCGCGGCGTACAGAAATTGGTAGCCGATTTGAACCAACTTTGTCGTCGCGAGAAGGCCCTACACGAACTCGACTTTGACGGTCGTGGTTTCGAGTGGATCGATTGCCACAATTGGGAGAACAGCGTGCTGAGCTATCTCCGTCGCGCCAAGGATCCGAACGACTACCTGGTGATTGCCAACAACTTCACGCCGGTTCCCCGGCTGGAGTATCAGTTGGGGGTCCCAGAGTGCTGCTGGTTTGAGGAGATCTTTAACAGCGACTCCCAATTCTACGGCGGCAGTAATCTAGGCAACGGCGCGGGGCGCATGGCCGAGGACAAGTCGTGCCACGGTCGGCCGGCTTCGCTTACACTCTGTCTTCCCCCGTTGGCTACTGTGATCCTCAAGCCGCGACGATAGCGGGAGCCGCGAGAGAAGCGGGGATTTTACGACCAGGCGATGACAAAAGCCCCGGCCGAATCGGCCGGGGCTTCGTGTTCCTCTGCGGCAGAAAAGGACGCCGAGTTCAGGCGTTCATGAGCAGGCCGGCTAATTTATCCGGCGACGATCCTGTTCGGGGGTACGCTTCCATTCGAAGTTGACCGCTTTCTTCAAACCGTCCCGCCAAGCCTGGGCGATGGCTCGCTGGTCCTGTTCGGCTACCCGGACATAGCGGCTGAAATCCTCGGTCAGGAAGGCCTGCCAAACGGCGGGCGTGACGTCTATAACGCGGACGACATACGCCACCGTCTTCGGCTGATTCAGGGCTACGCCGACTTGGCCCTTTTCCAGATTGAACACCTGTCGCATGAAGTCGTTGCCAGGCATATCGACGATTTCAATTTCCTTGCCAGCTTTCTCGTCCTTCTTGCCGGCAGCGGTGATCTTGCTGATCTGCGGCGGCGTTTGGGCCCACCAAGCGGGGAAGGCACCGTAGGTCATCCAACTAAAAGGCTCGGATTCTTGTACGGTGATCTTTGGTTGGTCAGCGAAGAGGTCTTTGAGCGATTTGTCGGTTTTGCGGGCCGCTTCGGCTAGCTGCTTGGCCTTGTCCTCGGCCAGCTTCCGGGCTTGCACCATTTTCCAGGCCCGCAAGACTCGCTCGCGAACTCCTGGTTCTTTGAACTCCGGGATCCGCTCAGCAACCTGATCGGTCTTCCAGAACAGGAAGTAGTTGCCCTCGATATCCTGTGAGATCTCGGGACGGAACTTCGGCAGGGTCTCAAAGGCATACTGAAGGAACGGTGTATTCTGGCCGAGAAACGACTGGCCAATATCCAACGCGTTGACCTCCAGTGGCGAGTTCAACGGCGTAGTGTAGAAACCCAAGCCGTTTTCTTTGGCCAACTTCGTGAAGTCGGGCTTCTCTGGAGCCTTGAGCGAGTTCTTCTTGGCCTTATCCTCGCTGCGGACCTCATAAAGCGTCAGGTCATCATGGTACTGTGCCATCCGGTCCTGAATCCGGTTGAGGGTTTCACGGATCTTGATGTCGGCCAAGGTGTTTCGGATTCGTGCCTTAACCTTCTCCAGTGGGAGATACTTAGGCTGTTCGGTGACGGGTTTGGATTCGGTCTCTTTCTCGGCCTTTTTTTCCGCTTCCGGAGTGTTGGGCTCTGGCTTGGTTTCCTTGGTTTTGGGGGCTTGGGCAGGGGCGACCGGCTGGGGGGCGTCCTTCGTCTCGGCTGCCGTTTGCTTGTCCTTGGGTTTATCCTCCTTCGTAGCTTCCTTGTTTTCCTCGGGCTGATAGGCAACCAGCCGGAACGGCGAGGTCCCCTTCACCGACGAAGTCTTGTCCTTGGCGGGTGTCTTGGGCTCTTCCTTCTTCTCCGTCTTTTCCGCAGGCTTGGCGTCGGTTGTCGTCGGCTTCTCACCCCTAGGTGGCTCAGGCTTAGCTTCGGGCGTCTTCTTCGTTTCTTGGGTTTCTTCCTTGGCCGCTGGTGCTTCTTTCTTTACCTCCGGCAAGGTTTCCTGGACGAACTCCGTATCCTTGTGCTCTTCGTAGTATTTTTCGATCTCTGCATCGGAAACGGCCACGGCATCCACATTGGCCTTGAAGTATTCCAAGGCGATTTTCTGCGGTTCGTGGAAGCCAGGCTCCGGGGAAGTCGGATCAAAGTACTGCTTCTTGTGTTGATCGAAGAACGCCTGCAAGGTGGTGTCATCGGGATCCGGGATCTGAGCGATGAAGTCCGCCACGGGCAAGGCCGCTACTTCGATTCGTGCCTTCTTGTTCAGTCGCTGGTAGTAGTCCCATCGTTGGGCTGGAGTGGCTCCCCTGAGACTAATTCCGAACATCTGCTGAAGACGTAGGGCGAGCAACTCTTGTCGCAGGATACGGAATAGATCGTTATCCGAGATATGCCGGTATTTCATCACCTGGATAAAGGTTTCCCGGCTGATCTTCTGTTGGCTGGTCAGGTCGCTGAGGAACTGGTTGATCTCCTTGTCGCTGATCATGATCCCGAGCTCTTCGGCTCGTTTGGCCAGCAGCCAAGTTTCGACAACTTCCTCTTCCCCGCCGGAGCCAAGGGCGCGGGCCACAGCCATCAGACCGCGAGCGTCCCCCCCGGCTTCCATCGCCGATTGTGCTAAATGTTCAAAGAAGCCTTTGAGGGTTAGGCGATCGGTAATCAACATCCGCAGTTTCATCTCGTGAAGGTTTCCGTACCGAGTGGTGGAGACCACCACCGGATCCTTTCCTCGTGAACTGCTCATGGAGTCCATCCAGATGGGCAGGATCACAAAAGAGATCATTGCCGCAAGGGCAAGAAATGCTAGCCAAACCTTCTGGTGTTTTCGAAATTTGCGAAATGGGTTAGCCATGCTTTATCCTGCTAAAGATGGGGTCGCTTGTGACGAAATTCCACTTGACAAGCGTTGCCGGGAGGCATAAATGAGTGACGCACCCTTCCTAGGGCCAGAAACTGGCAATTCTAAAGCGAATTGACGTAAATGCAATCCCAAAAAGGGGTCTGGTTGTATGGAGGATGCGGAAACCAACCATTTCGCAGCTCGCCGATAATAGCCCTAGGGTGGTACTGGCTATGCTTCTCCCACAACGGGCTCAGCAAAGCGGGTCAAACAGCCGATCTGTACCGATGAAGTTACCTAAAGGTCACAACTTACCAAGCTGACGACACCAAATGGCCAAGAAAAAAGCTGCCCCCGATGGTAAGTCGCTCGTGATCGTTGAGTCGCCTGCCAAGGCACGAACGATCAGCAAGTTTCTTGGTCGCAATTTCACGATTGAGGCGAGTATCGGGCATATTCGCGATCTCCCTCAGGGGGCGAAAGAGATTCCCGAAGAGTATAAGGGGAAGGACTGGGCCTATCTGGGGGTTAATGTGAATCAGGATTTCGAACCGATTTACGTTATCCCCCCCGAGAAGGTCAAACAGGTCCGCAAATTGAAGAGTCTTTTGAAGGACGCTAGCGACCTTTATCTGGCGACGGATGAAGACCGCGAAGGGGAAGCGATCAGTTGGCACCTCTGCCAAGTGCTGAACCCCAAGGTGCCGGTGTATCGGTTGGTGTTTCATGAAATCACCAAAGAGGCGATCCTGGAGGCTCTCAAGCAGCCTCGCCAGATCGACGAAGACCTGGTGCGTGCCCAGGAGACGCGGCGGATCATCGATCGGCTGTATGGTTATGAGGTGTCGCCGCTGTTGTGGCGGAAGGTGCGGCCGCGGTTGTCGGCCGGGCGGGTTCAGAGTGTGGCGGTCCGGCTGATTGTTGACCGGGAACGGCAGCGCATGGCCTTTGTGGCCGCGACTTACTGGGATCTGCTTGGCACGTTTGCCCGGGGCAGCGGTGAGTCGTTCCAGGCGACTTTGGTGTCGGTTGACGGACGCCGCGTTCCGGTGAGTCGCGACTTTGATGCGGCGACGGGCCAACTCAAGGATCGCTCGTTGATGTTCATGGACCAGCGGCAGGCGGACGAACTGGCCGAACGGGTCCGGCGGAGCTCTGTGCGTGTGTCGGGGGTGGAAGACAAGCCGTATGTCACCCGGCCTTATCCTCCGTTTACGACGAGCACCTTGCAGCAGGAAGCCAACCGCAAGTACGGTTTCACGGCTCGACAGACGATGCAGGTGGCCCAGAGCCTGTACGAAAACGGGCATATTACTTACATGCGTACGGACTCGACCAACCTGGCGGCGGTCGCCGTGACCACAGCGCGGGACATGGTGGCCAGTCAGTACGGTCGCGAATTCCTGTCGCCTGAGCCGCGGGTTTACCAGACCAAGGTCAAAAACGCCCAGGAAGCCCACGAAGCTATCCGGCCGGCCGGCCATCCGTTTGATTTTCCTGAATCGCTTCGCAACCAACTGACGCCGGACGAGTTCAAGCTTTACGACTTGATCTGGAAGCGGACCATCGCCAGCCAGATGGCCGACGCCCGCGGGCATCGTATCACGATTACGGTGGATGCGGAGGGGGCCATTTTTCAGGTGAGCGGCAAGACGATTGAATTCCCCGGCTATTTGCGGGCATACGTCGAAGGTTCCGACGATCCCGAGGCCGATCTGGCCGATCGGGAGATTCTCCTGCCCCAGGTGGCGGTTAACGAGACGCTCTCGTGCTGCAATTTGGAGTCGAAGAGTCATACGACCCAACCGCCGAATCGCTACAGTGAAGCGTCGCTGACGCGGGCGTTGGAAGAGATGGGGATCGGCCGGCCCAGTACCTACGCGGCGAGTATTGACACGATTCTCGCTCGCAACTACGTCTTCAAGCGGGCCAACTCCCTGGTGCCTACCTGGGTGGCGTTTGCTGTCTGCCAGCTGCTCGAATCGCATCTGCCGGACTTGGTCGACTACAGCTTTACGGCCTCGCTGGAAGATCAGTTGGACGCGATCAGCCGTGGCGAACTGGAGCACCTCGAGTATCTTCGCCAGTTTTACTTTGGCAACACGCATCCGGGATTGAAGAAGCAACTGGAGAACAAGGTCGACGAGATCGATGCCCGGAATATCAACCGGATTCTGATTGGCAAGCCGGCCGAGGGAGCGGAAGTGTATGCGCGGGTGGGTAAGCTCGGCCCGTTTTTGGAGCAGGGCGAACGCCGGGCCAGTATTCCCGACAAGATGGCCCCGGATGAGCTGACGCTCGAAGTCGCGCTGGATTTGCTGAACAAGTCGGCACAAGCCGATGAACCTTTGGGGTTCTGTCCGGAGACGGGCAAGCCGGTATTTCTGAAAATCGGCCGGTTTGGACCGTATGTGCAACGGGGAACCCCGGACGACGACGAGAAACCTCAGAATGCTTCGCTGCTTCGCGGTATGCAGCCCGAAGAGGTGGATTTGGATTTGGCATTGCGGCTTTTGAGTCTGCCGCGGGAACTGGGGACGCATCCGCAGACGGGCGTGCGCGTCATGGCTCACACGGGTCGCTTCGGGCCGTACGTGAAGTGTGGCGCGGAGACCCGCTCGCTGCCAGCGAACCTGTCGCCGCTGGATGTTACGCTTGAGCAAGCCTTGGAACTGCTGGCGCAACCCAAGGCCCGCCGGGGCGGCTCGCGAAGCAAGGAGCCGCTCATGACCTTCGACGTTTCGCCGGTGACCGAACAGCCGGTGCGTTTGCTCGAAGGACGCTACGGTCCTTATGTGACCGATGGCGAGACGAACGCCTCGCTTCCCAAGGGGACTGCGCCTGATACGTTGACTTTTGAACAGGCCTTGGCCTTGCTGGCCGAACGGGCTGCCAGTGCACCGAGAAAGAAGACTTCTCGGCGGTCGGTACCGCGTAAGACGGCCACCAAAAAGGCGGCCGCGAAGAAGCCCGTCACGAAGAAGGTGGCGAAGAAGACTACGAAGAAACGCGCGACGAAAAAGGGATCGTGAGCGTTGGGCGTTTTTGAGGGACATCGCTTTCGGCCCGTTTCGCTTACTCTTCCTTGCGGACGGCGAGGGCATAGGCCGTGGCGTGAGTGCGGCAGTGGGAAATGGAGATGAGGATCTCCGTCACCCCGAGCCGTCGGGCCACGTCTTTGACGCCTCCGTGGAGCGTGACAACCGGTCGTCCGCCTACTTCGCTGAGGGTTTCGATGTCGCGCCAACTGATTCCCCGTACCCAGCCGGTGCCGAGGGCCTTGAGGACGGCTTCTTTCGCGGCCCAGCGACCGGTGAAGTGTTGAGTTGCTTGCTTGCGATTCTGGCAGTAGCGGATCTCTTCCGGGGTGTAGACCCGATCGAGGAATAGCTCGCCATGTCGCTCGATCATGCGGGCGATTCGCAGGCACTCGGTAATATCCGTCCCAATGCCGATGATGTCCATAACGATTCGATCGTAGCGTGGGAGAGAAGGGTTAGGGCGAACGTTTCAAGGGGATCTCGCAGACGACGCGAAACCCTACGGCCTGATTGCGAGCGTTGGCCGACGCGGCGAACCTCGCGGCCGAGCGCAATGCGCCAGGCCAGGTATCGCGGAAGGAGCCGCCACGGATAACGCGGCCATGGCCGGACGGTGGGCCCAACGGGTTTTCCAGGGGGGCGTGTTGGTAATAGTCGGTGGCGAACCAGTCGCCGCACCATTCTCCGACGTTTCCGAGCATATCGAACAGGCCCCACGGATTCGACCGCTTTTGGCCCACGAGATGTGTGCGGCCATCGGCATTTTCCGCAAACCAAGCGGACTGATCCAGGTCGACCGGATCGTTGCCAAAATAGAAAGCAGTCCGGCTGCCCGCCCGGCAGGCATATTCCCATTGGGCTTCGGTTGGCAAGCGATAGACACGGCCGGCGGCTTTTTCCTCGGGGAGTTCGGATAGCCGCCGGCAGAACGCAATCGCATTGTCCCACGCGACGCCTTCGACCGGATGGGAGTCGCTTGGCGTGGTCAACTGGCTTGGGTTTACGCCCATGATCTGCTGATACTGGGCCTGCGTGACCTCGTGCAGTCCCATGAAGAAGGGCTTGGTGATTCGGACCAAATGTCGAGGTGTCTCGCTACGAAGGAATTCTGAGGAGCCGTGGGAAACGCGGATTGCTGGGGCTTCTTGGAGGAGACGGTCGCTATCGGCGGTCCGAGTTCCCATGTCAAACTCGCCGGGAGGGATGAGGGCCAGTTTCATGCCGATCGTGTTGGTTTCGATGTCGGGAATTCCGAGATGTCGGGCCCAACGCGTCTGGTAGGCTTTCGCTGCCTCAGGGGTGGCAGGCGGGAGCGAAAGCAGTCCCGGCGTTTCAAGGCCTTGTGCTTGATGACCGGGCGTTTCCGGAGCGAGCGGCACAAGGTTGTCGATCTCCTTGAGACGCCCGGCAACCCGTGTTTTCATCAGTCCGTCGGGCAACTCGTCGTCGGCTTGCAAATACCAGTATCGTGCCCGGAGCAAGATTGCATTCTTGGCATTGCCTGATGTCGTTTCAGCGCAGTCCCACCAGGCATCAGCCAAGCGGACCTGGTCAATCGCTTCCTCGGGGGGCGACTGTAGCTCTGTCAAGGCCAAGGGGCGGAACGCGGCTTCAGCGCCTTTGGCTAGATGGGGTAGTCCCTTGCGCCAATCGCGCCGGACGAAGCAATACCATTGTCCCAATACGGTCTGTGCTGGTTCGTCGTCTGGCCGGGTTGTGAGGGTCGTCTTGGCGTGCTCGACTTGCTTCCACTCGTCCATAAGTGTCTGCATCTGTTGACGCCGTTCGTGGTAAGCCTTGCGAAAGGCCTTGCCGTCGGGCTTTTGGCAAGCCAAGTGGACCGCGTTGAGCAGGTCCCAGGCAGAGCCGTACGCCTCTTCGGACATCAGTTGGTCGATGAGCGGTTCCGCATTGATCACGAGCGAATCGATTCGCGAGGCACTCTGTGCGGCGCCGGCGAAGGCGAGGAGCATCGTCTTCTTGGTGGCCACCCCATCGAGTTCAAACTCCCCGGTGAGTTGATCCACGGCCTCGACCATCAAGGTCGCATCGCCGGCGGCTTGGGCGAGTTCAGCCGCTTCGCGGTAGAGAACGAACCGCTTCTCGGGCTCCGGTGTTTCAGAGGCCGCATCTAGCAGGGTCTTGGCCAATTTGATCTTTTCGGCCAGCTTGCCGGTCAACCCGGTTTTGTAGGTCTCGTCAATTCGCTGCTGGAGTTCTTTCTGCCGGGCCGCTGGTGGGACGGGCCATCGCTTTGACTCAGGAGGAAGGGCCGTAACACCGGCAGGCGATTCTTGGGATGTCTCGACCGGTTGGTCATCCTTTGGGGGGGGCGTTGGCAGTGTGTTCGCATGTTCGCTTGCCATCGC
>CAZLDQ010000005.1:0-57587 GCA_964558295.1 uncultured Planctomycetaceae bacterium
TCCCAGTCAGTTTTTCCGTCTGCTCGCTGGAATCGGTGTTTTCTTGACGTTGCCCGGTTTCCTGGCGGCTGAAACCCGCGTACGGAGATGCTCAGCCACGAGTCTGGCACTTCCGATCGGGCCGTCCAGCGCTCCCGATTCTCCGATGGCACGGAGGTGATCGTCCATTTCCGCCCGCAACCCTATCTCGCCAAACCGGCCGGCAAGGAATATGTCCTCCCGCAGAACGAGTTTGCCGTGAAGGGCCGGAAGATCGAGCCGTCGCTCGCACGGGTCAAGGGCTGGCTGGTGACCTCCCTTCAGGCCAAAGACTACCAATTCACGGATGCCAAGTGATCAACGCACGATTTTCGAGAGAGAGCAACGCATGATGAAGCACACGACACTCGCGATGTCCCTGGTCCTGGTTGTATTCTGGACGACCGTGGCGCTGGCCGTTGAAACGGTCCGCGTGGACGCCTCTTCTGGGGTTCCCCAGATTCTGATCGATGGCAAACCCGTGCGAGCAAGGATCTTTTGGGGCAACCAGGGTACCCGGCCGATGACGGTTGGCTCTCAGGCTCAGTTGGTCGATTTTGAGTTCACTCCGAATCACGACGAGCCGGCCAAAGCCACGATGCACTTGCGGTTTGGTAAGAAGGCGGGCGACGTCTATCTCGACGACATCCGCGTTGTGGAACTTGCCACCGGGCGCGAGGTGATTCCGCTCTGTGATTTCGAACAGGGGCCGAAGTCGTTCAGCCGCGACTGGACCTTCTGGCCGACCGGCTCCCAGAATACCGTGGCCAAGGTCGAGGTCGAGCCGGGTTGTGGCCGCGACGGGTCGGCCGGACTGCACGTTAAGCTCACCAACCCGGCGAGCGGCCAGTGGCCCGACTTCCATGTCTACCACCACGCGAACCTCGCTTTGCGCAAGGGACAACGCTATCGGGTAACCTTCTGGATCCACGCCGCGCCCTCGCGCGACCTGGTCGTGGCCTTTTATCGGCCTGGCGACAAATTCCTGATGCTCGGTGGGCTGCCAAGTTGCTTTACGTCGCAGATCAAGATGGCTTGTGACGCGGGCGCGGAGTTCATCAGTTTTCCCGTTCAGCTTCCCTGGCCGCGTCCCGGCGAGCCGGTCGACTGGTCGATCGTGGAAGGCCAGTGCCAAACGGTGCTCGATGCGCATCCCAAGGCCCTCCTGCTGCCGCGTGTGCCGATGAATGCACCGACCTGGTGGCAGCAGGCGCATCCGGACGAGGTCATGGTTTGGGACAAGGGCCCGCAGGCTCACACGGAGGCCGTGGTTGCTTCGCCTCTCTACCGTCGCGATGCGGCCGAACGATTGGCCGCGTTGGTCACTCACTTGGAACAGAAATTTGGCGACCGTATGGCCGGCTACCATCCGTCCGGGCAGAATACGGGCGAATGGTTCTACCAGGCGACTTGGGGACCGGCGCTCAACGGTTATGCTCCGGCCAGTCTCCGCGAATGGCGCAAGTGGCTCAAGGAACGCTATCAAGACGATGCGGCCTTACATGCGGCGTGGAACGACGCGCAAGTGACCCTCGCGACGGCGGCCGTTCCTTCGCCTGCCGCGCGGCGTGCCACGCCGGCCGGCATCTTCCGCGATCCGGCCACCCAGCAACCCGTGATCGATTTTGCCCAATTCCAGCAAGAGATGATGGCCGACTGCGTCTGCCATTTTGCCCGGGCGGCGCGTGAAGCCAGCAAGGGGAAGAAACTGGTCGTCTTTTTCTATGGCTACGTCTTCGAGTTCGGCGCGGTCGGCACAGGCCCGGCTACGTCGGGGCATTATGCCCTGCGTCGGGTGCTCGACTGTCCGGACATCGATATCGTTTGCTCGCCCATCTCCTACTGGGACCGCGGCCTGGGGCAAAGCGCCCCGGCGATGACCGCGGCCGAGAGTGTCGCCCTGGCCGGCAAGATGTGGCTCTATGAGGACGACACGGCCACGTATCTTTCGAGCGGCAATGCGCCGGGCTGGCAAGACAAGGTCACGACGCTGGCCGACTCGAACAAGCAGTTGATTCGCAACACGGCGCAGTGCGCCGTGCGTAATTTTGGCACTTGGTGGATGGACCTGGGCCAAACCGGTTGGTTCGATGATCCGGGCATGTGGGCCGAGATGAAGCGGCTGGAAGCCCTCGACAAGCCGCTGCTTGTGCATCCCCGTCCTTTCCGCCCCGAGGTGGCGGCCGTGATCGACGAGGCGAGCATGATCCGCGTGGCTTTTGGTGGTTCGGCCGTCACTCGCCCGGGCGTTTACGAAGTGCGGCGGCCCTTGGGACGCATGGGCGCGCCCTATGGTCAGTATCTGCTGGACGACGTCACCGCCGGCCGCGTGTCAGCCAAGATGTATGTCCTTCTGACGGCCTGGACTTTGACGTCCTTGCAGCGCGAACAACTCCTGGCCAACACGCGCGGAAGCTTGCGTGTCTGGTGCTATGCGCCAGGTTA
This sequence comes from uncultured Planctomycetaceae bacterium, assembly GCA_964558295.1. GTDB lineage: Bacteria > Planctomycetota > Planctomycetia > Pirellulales > Thermoguttaceae > JBDKTH01. The sequence goes on from CAZLDQ010000005.1 coordinate 2,464, forward strand.
TTATGACGGCAATCAGACGTCGCTTCCGGCCATGCAGCAGTTGACCGGCTTCCAACTTAAGAAGATCTCGGGAGTAAACGCTCTGGCGGAGCCGACTGCGACGGGCAAGAAGCTTGGTTTGACGGCTGGGTTTGGGGTGAAGAAGCCGATCGATCCCCTGTTTGCCGCGGCCGACGCTACGCGTGACGAAACGCTGGCCACCTATCCGGACGGATCGGCGGCAGTGGCCTTACGCAAGACGGCTGACGGCTGGTCGCTGTTCGTCGGTCCTCCGGGGCTGACCTCCGACCTGCTACGGTTGGCGGCCCGGCGTGCGGGTGTTCACCTGTACGCCGAGGCCGACTGCAACACCTACGCCAACGGACCGTATCTGGTGCTCCACGCTTCCCAGGACGGTCCGATCGAGATCAACACCGGCAAGGCTGGTCCAATCCGCGATATGTTGACCGGCAACGTTGTTGGCCAAGGTCCCAAGCTTACGCTGTCGCTCAAGAAGGGCGATACGTGGGTCTTGGCAACCGGGGAGGGACGGAACCCCTAACCGATTTTGCCTCGGCACTTGTGCCGCGAGTACGATCGCTGTCAGGTCATTCCGTCTTCAAAGCACCAGCTTGTGGGCGTAAAACGCCTCGGCGAGCCGGGTCGGCGAGTTGCATTCGATGCCGCGAATTCGCAAGAGGGCCCAGTAGGTGTCATCAGAGAACCACGGCTTTTTCCGTTGCGTAGCGAAAGCCTCGTGGAGGGACTGGATCTTGGATTGGCACGTTGTTTCGGCAAGCGGCACATAAAGATTCGGCCGGCCGAGGTCGGCGTCGTACTTGGGGATTTCATATTCGAGAATCCAGTGATCACGGAATGCACACCAGGTGAGTTCGGCTACCAGGCGATGATCCTGGTGGAGGTCGTCGCGGCGGTGCGTGAAGATCAGGTCGGGGGAGACGTCATCCCTCACCTGTTCCATGAATTCTTTGATCTCAGGGCCGAGGTACGGAAAGTAGCTGTCGCGAAAGCCCTTGATGACGATCGTTTGGTGCTTGGTGTTTTGTAGAAAGAGTTCGGCGCTGTGCACGGCTTCATTGGTCCGCTCCCCTTCCGCGCCGAAGACGACCCAGTAAACGTCAAGGGGCCCGTATTCGGCTAAGAGGGTGAGGAGCGTTCCGCCGCAGCCGATCTCGATGTCGTCCGCGTGCGCGCCGAGGCAGAGGATGGTGTGCAGATCGTCAAAGCAGATCTTCACGAGGAAGCTCCTTCGGGATCAACGAGGCATTGCCGGTTGGTAATGGGCGGGTTTTGGTCGCGGCTTGCGTGGCGGCCAACAGACCGAGCCGTTGATTGGCTCAATCGGGGAGTCCGCTCGTTTCCAGAGTTCCCAAGGCGTATCGCCTTGCGCATAGGTGTCGTCAAGGAACTGCTTCTCCTTGTACGTGTCCATACACGCCCAAAATCCGTCGTACTGCATCGAGCAAAGCTTGCGGGCGGCGATTAGCCGGTGGAACGGTTCGAGGACCAGGTCCTCTCCCGCGTAAATGTAATCGAAGATGTCACGGTGCAGGACAAAGTAGCCGCCGTTCATCCAGATCCCCGAATCGGCGATGGCGTCGATCCGTTGGACCAAGCCGTTGTCGTCGAGGACGACGGAGTGGAAGCTTTGGCGCGGCCTGACGGACACAAAGGCAGCCACGGCCTTCTGGGCATAGAAGAAGTCGAGCAGCCGAGGGAGTGGAAGGTCGGTGAGTCCATCGGTGTAATTGGCCAAAAACACCTCTTCCTCCTCAAGATGTTCCCGGACTGCCAGGAGACGTTGGCCGATATTTGCATGGGCACCGGTATCGACAAAAGTGATTTTCCAGTCGTGAATGTCGCGATGGAGCAGATTGACATCGGCGCCTCCGCCGGCAAGCACGAAGTCGTTGGAAAGGCACTCATCGTAGTTGAGAAAGTAGTGCTTGATTAGATCGCCCTTCCAACCGAGGCAGAGGATGAACTCCTTGTGGCCGAAGTGGGCGTAGTATTTCATGACGTGCCAGAGAATCGGTCGGCAACCGATCTGGACCATGGGTTTGGGAATGGACTCTGAATAGTCTCGCAATCGCATCCCGAACCCACCGCAGAACAGGACGACTTTCATCGTGTCCTCCCGGGGATGGCGTCGGCTGGCATGAATGCCGCGGACGCAAAGCGAGTCGGCTGCGCGGCGCGTAGCGTGTCACACACCCGGCCAGGTGGCAGGACGATGTCGGCGTAGGTGATCGCCTGATCCCGCGGCACATCACGAACCAGACGGCAGCCTTCCGACAGCCCCATTGGCAAGAGACGCTCCTGTTGGGAAATTGTGGCGTTCTCGATCATTCCGTAGCAAGTGAAACCGCCGACGCCGTCGAGGATCTTTCCGGCGTGAAGGTCGCGTTTCGCCATGCAGATCACGTCGCAAACCGGGGCGCCCAGGGGGGCCACAGCCGCATCCTGGAACAACACCGCGCGCGCGACGGTAATCGGGACCTCCAGATGTGGCAGATGATAAGGGGTATAGAAGACGTACAGTGGACCGTCTCCCATCTTGAAATAGCTCATGTACTTTTGCTTTACGGGATGGTCATTGTAGCCTACGACAAAGGCTCCCGTGCCAGGTTCGGCTCCGAGGACGAACTCCACCAGTCCTTGTTCGAGCAATTGCTCCGGAGAGAAGTGCTCGATTACTTCTTTGACATGGGCGCAGCGGTAGCCGAGCATTCCACGTCGGCAAACGCTTAGCCCCGTGGCATTGGCCACAAGCGTCGTTTCCATGGAGAGTTTCGTTCCATCGGCGAACGAAGTGACCATACGCGCTGTCTGACCGGTCTTTTCGGCGAAGCTCTGTTGGGTCTGCGGGGTGCGATAGGGATCGTAAAAGCCCTTGATGTTGCCGGCCATGACCGGCTGGTACCCGATCATTTTGATGAACCGATAGAGGTTCATCGCGACGCCAGGTTCATCGCCTTCCGTATCGGTGTAGACGACTCCGGCCCGATCGGCGTACACTTTGAGGATCGGTCCGAGCGTGGCGTCCAGTTCCGCGTTCATCAGGATGATGTGTTTGTGGCCGGCGATTGCATCGAGAACGACGCGGGCTCCGTGTTCCACCGTTCCGGTCGCTTCGATGATCGCATCGATCCCTTCCGCGGCGCAGAGCAAGGCGGGATCGGTGACGACGACCGGCCGCTGCTGGGCGATGGCCTCGTCGACGGCGCCGACCGTCTCGGCGACGAGTGCTGGTTCGCCGACGGTGAGTCGATACGCCTCTTGGGCATTTGCCGGTCGATGATTGGCAATTGCGGCCAGACGCAAGCCCGTCAGAGGTGTGAGGAGTTGTTGGGCGATGGCCCGACCCATGTACCCCGCCCCGACCAGACCGACTCGAATCGGTCGTCCCTCGCGCTCGCGGCGTTCCAGGGCTTTGTCAACAACCATCATCGGTGCACCTCGCAGTGCTTTCGATTGGGAGCCACCGTGAAATCAGGCCAAGTCTGATCGGCATCGGAGATTACGGCAACCTTTATTGGCCAACGAATGTTGAATACCGGATCGTCGTATCGCACCCCGCGGGCGGAATCACGCCGATAGACCTGTGAAGTCAGATACGACAGTTCGGTATTGTCGGTGAGCGTCTGGTAGCCGTGCGCGCATCCTTCCGGGGCGTATACCATCGTGCCGGCCTCATCGGTCAAGTCGATGCCAAACCAGTGGCAGAAGGTCGGTGAATCTGGCCGGAGATCGACGATCACGTCGTACAACATCCCGCGGGTGCAGCGCACCAGCTTGGCTTCCGCATAGGGCGGTTCTTGATAGTGCATTCCCCGCAGAGTCCCCTTGCGGTAGCTGAATCCGGTATTCATCTGCACCATCGAGGGGTTGAGACCATGGGCTTCAAATTCTTCACGACACCAGGATCGGGCGAAGTAACCCCGATCGTCGCGGATCTTCTCCAGCTCGACCAAATACACGCCCACCAGTGGAGTCTCGAAAAACTGCATGGAAGGTCCCTTACAAACCGATCCCCTCGTACCGTGGAATCCGCCGTCTGTCAAGCATCCGGCGACCATCGACGACAAGCGGTTGCCGGGGAAGCTGCGAGAGAAACTGGGGAAGCGAGGAGAACTCGCCCCAAGAAGTCACGAGGACGATTGCGTCCACGTCAGTTACCGCTTGTCGCAGGTCCTCGCAATACTCGATCGGGCAGCAGGGCAGTAACTCGCGCGCCTGTTCGGTGGCCATAGGGTCAAAGGCCTTCACCGTTGCCTTTTCGGCCAGCAATTTGTGAATGATCGGAATCGCCGGCGATTGGCGGATGTCGTCCGTGTTCGGCTTGAACGCCAAGCCGAGAACGGCGATCCTAATCCCTTCGAGTGACGGGAACGTCCGGTGCAGCAAATCGAGCACCTGGTCCGGCTGGTGGCGGTTGATTTCGATCACGGCCTGCAAGAGCGGCATTGGCACACCGGCTTGCTCTGCATGGCGGATTAATGCCTGAACATCCTTCGGGAGGCAACTGCCGCCGAACCCGCAACCCGCTTGGAGGAAAGACGCGATTGGAGCCGTGATCCGGCGGCCGTCGGGCAGACGCGGACTAAGATATGCGGAGGCGTGAACCCCTTGCATCACATCAACGATATCGACTCCACCGAGTGTACTGGTCATGCGGGCCAGCTCGTTGGAGAAGGAGATGAGCGTTGCCAGCAGGGCATTCGAAGCGTATTTGATCAGTTCGGCCGTCTTGTTGTTCGTTCGGATCTTCTCCGCGGAGGTGAACTCGGCGTAAAGCTGGTCCAGGATCTCCTGGGCGCGCCCGTCGATGGCACCGAGGACGATTCGGTCGGGGTGGAGGCAATCGGCGACCGCCTGCCCTTCGGTAAGAAACTCCGGATTCATCCCAACGCCCAATTCCCGGCCGGCCTTCTTGCCGGAAGCTGCCTCGAGAATGGGCAAGACAACTTCGTCGGTGGTGCCCGGTACGACGGTGCTTTTCACCGCGACCAGATGATAGGTCGGTTTTCGTCGCAAGGCCTCGCCGATTTGACGCGAGGCCTCCTTGATTGCTTGCAGGTCGATCTGGCGGCCGTCGAAGGGGGTGCCCACGGCGACGAGCGTTACCTCCGTTTCACACACAGCCCGGGCCAGATCGATCGTAGCCGCCAGTCGCCGCGTGAGATGTTTCTTCAAGAGCGGTTCAAGCGCCGGTTCGAAGAACGGAGCGGTGCCTTGACAGATGCGTTTGATCTTCTGTTCGTCACGATCGACGCACACCACCTGGTGGCCTTTCTCGGCGAGGCAGACCCCTGTGACGAGCCCCACGCAGCCGGTTCCGATGATCGAGACCTTCATCAGGCGTCCTCCGCTTGCCGGTTGTGGGCGTACCAGATTAGCGACCGTCGGAGTCCTTCCTCTAGTGAAATGGACGGTTCGTAGTTCAGGTCGCGGCGGGCTTTGTCGATATTCGGACAACGGCGCGTGGGGTTGTCCACCAGGTAATCCCGATCCAGGCTGCTTTGGCGGATTAATCGTCCCCGGTAGCCGAACAGATCCCGTCCTTGTTCGATCATTCGCTGGGCCAATTCCAGGACGCAAATCTCCGGAGTTTCGGTACCGATATTGTATGCCTCTCCCCGTCGGCCCCGTACCAAGATCTTATAGTAACCGACAATCGCATCGGCCGTGTAACAGAAGGTCCGGGTCGGCGATCCGTCGGAATACATGAGGATGTCGCGCCCCGCGAGGATGTCGCTGGCGAAATCAGGGATGACCCGGCGATCGGTGAGCTTCAATCCCGGGCCGTAGTTGTTGAACGGACGGGCCACTTTGATCGGCAGACCGAACTGGCGGTAGAACGTTACGCAGAGCGTTTCGCCGTAGCGTTTTGACTCGTCGTAGCAGGCCCTTGGGCCGGTGCACGAGACATTGCCGCGATAGTCCTCGCGTGTGGGGATCTGATCGGGCGGCGGATCGCCGTAGACCTCGCTGCTGGAAAAGAAGAGGAATCCCGCGATCGTGTGCCGTTGCTCCGCTTGCCGAACGCTGTAGTCCAGGAGCATCCGCAATCCCCCGATGTTGGCATCCATGGTCTCCAGCGGGTGCTGACGATAGAAGATCGGCGAGGCAATCCCTGCGGCATGGATGAGGTAGGCGAAGGGAGGCAACTCAGCCGGCAAGGGGTCGGTCACATTATGCGCCAGCAAGGTCAGCGACGGTTCGTCGCGCAGCTCGGTTAACCAGGTTGGCATGCCACGGAGGTAGTTGTCGCAGACGGTCAGATCGATCTGGCGTGGGAGCGTGCAGTTCCGGTTCCAGTGAAGCACTGCCTGAACGAGGTAGTATCCGAGGAATCCCGCGCCGCCGGTTATCAGGAGCCGTTGGCCAGCCATGGCTGCGAATTCGGCATCGAGCTGCGTGCAGATATAGTCAAGGTCCGTCTCCAGAATCTCGTGCAGCTCGGTTCTACGGGCAAGGCTTGGCATCATGACTCTCAGAACGGTGGGGCTGGGTAGTTCAAGGGGAAGTGGAGGTTGTTTCTCGGTTGAAGCGGGCAAGAGTCTCAACATATCCGCCCCCCGTGCCGCGTCCGCTGAGGCTTTGGGCCACGACACGTTTCCATTTGCCGACCTGGAAGACGTAGCGGAGCAAGACCAACAGGCAGCGCATGCGTTCGACGGGTGGTAGTCCGGTTCGCATTACGGCCCGTGTATAGGCGCAAAGAAGCTGTAGCCGTGTCAGTGTAAACCACCGGCGTCCTCGCGGATTGATGAACTGCTGTTGTTGGGCCGCGGTGGTCAAGTTGCCGGAGGCCTCGGGATGAACGCGACAGAAGAACAGCACCTCGGGAATCTCCCAGAAGCGTCCGAGGAGACTCAGTTCGGCAATGAACACCTTGTCGGCGCCGTAGTAGGGGAGATGGAGCGACGTTTTCCGCATCACCTCGGTCCGCACGAGGCCGTAAAGGTCCAGGCTGCCGGTTCCCCCCAATAAGACGGCGGCAAATCGCCGGCTGGCTGTGGCCGACTGGCGGGTTGGGCTTGCCAAGGGGCAATCCGGCAAGCACTCGCCGGCGCAAACGTAGCTGATTTCCTCGTTTTCCGGCCCCGGCAACAGTCTCCCATGGCTGTCGACATGCGCACTTCGGGAGTGGCACCAGACGACCTCGGGATGTTGATCGAGCACTTCGACGCAACGGGCCAGGAAAGTCGGCGCGCAGAGGTCGTCGTGGGCCGCCCATTTGAAGTAACGGCCGCGGGCCAAGGCAAACGTGTGCCCGTAGTTCCACGCACTTCCGTGGTTCACCTCGGTCCGGTAATAGCGAATGCGGGCATCTTGCGCAGCGTATGCCTGGCAGATGTCTGGGGTCTGGTCCGTGGACGCATTGTCGGAAAGGATCAGTTCGAAGTCGTCAAAAGTCTGGGCCAGCAACGAATCAATCGCTTCCGCCAGGTAGTTCTCCCCGTTATACACTGGCAAGCCAATACTCACCCGAGGCACATGGTCGCTCATTCTCGCCTCTCTGCTTTCGTCCCTCGGGGCTATCGAGGATGATGGGGATACCGAAAGAAAGAGTCCTCCCCGCCGTCTACCTGCCAAGCGGCGTCGGCCAGCACGGCATCTCGATTCTGCTCCCGATACTGGTCGTAGATCCAGGCGTAGGTTCGCTCCAGCCCATCGCGCAACCGCACGGAAGGCTCCCAGTTGAGGTACTGACGGATTTTCGTATTGTCGCTGTTGCGCCCCATCACGCCTTTCGGCGCATTGAGGTTATAGGTGCGCGCGAGCTTGATCCCGGCGATTTCCTCGGCGAGGTCCACCAATTGATTGATCGTTACCAGTTCGGAGGAGCCGAGGTTGATGGGGTCCTCGATTCCGCTATGCATGATCTGGTCAATTCCCTGAAGGCAATCGGTGATGTACATGAAACTTCGGGTCTGGGAACCATCCCCCCAGATCTCGATCGTATGGTTGCCGGTCATTTTGGCGTGGATCACTTTACGGCAGATGGCGGCCGGGGCCTTTTCGCGTCCTCCTTCCCAGGTGCCGTTGGGACCGTAGACGTTGTGGAACCGGGCGACCCGGGTCAAGAGGCCGAAATCTTCACGAAAATGGCGGCACATCCGCTCCGAAAAGAGCTTCTCCCAGCCGTAACCGTCCTCGGCCATCGCCGGATAGGCATCCTCTTCTTTGAGCGGAGTCACCTCCGCCTCACGCTGCTTGTCCGCGTTGTAGACGCAAGCCGAACTGGCATAGAAGAATCGCTTGACCCCTTGTTCGTGAGCGGCCAAGAGGAGATGGGTGTTGATCAGCACCGAAAGCATGCACAGGGCCTTATGGCTCTCGATAAAGCCCATTCCCCCCATGTCTGCCGCCAGGTTGTACACCTCGCTGACGCCCTGGCAGGCCCAATAGCAGTTGTCGCGATCCTTCAAATCGGCCGTAACGTTTTCCACGTCGGAGAAGATCTGGAACCACTCGTCCAGCGGCTTGATGTCCACGGCCCGCAGGTTCGTATAACCCCGTCGTCGCAGGTCGGCGACGAGATGTCCTCCGATGAAGCCTCCGGCGCCGGCCACGAGAATCAGGTCGTCTTGCATGGTAGCACTCCTTCTACGAACCATTATCCGCCGTCTGGGAAGTGCTTCCTCCTGGGGGAACCTCGCGGGGGTGGGCTCGGCATCGTTGGAACCACTGGACAACGGAACGTCGTTTGTCTCGGGGAATTCGATTGGGGCGACTTCTCGGGCCTGGCCGTCGAATGCGGTCGAGGACCAAGGAGGGTCACGAACAATCTGACCACAAAGCGGCTATTGGTCACCAGATACCGCCGCCAGAGGCGACCCGGCTCCTGCGACAGGCGATAGAGCCATTCCAGTCCGTGACGCTGCAACCAACGGGGGGCCATCTTCTTGGTCCCTGCGTGGAAATCAAAGGCGGCTCCCACGCAGACCTGGACTGCTGCGATCCGCTCGCGGTGGTCGTAGGCAAAGTGATCCTGCTTCGGGCAGCCGAGTCCAATCAGGACAATCCCCGCCCCACTCTGGTTGATCCGCCAGACCACTGCCTCATCCTCCTCAGCCGTCAGCGAGCGGAATGGGGGCGATTCGGCACCCACAATCCGGAGTCCGGGGTACTTGGCAACCAAATTCTGCCGGAGTCTTTGTACTGTCTCGGGAGAACTGCCATATAAGTAGACCGGAACTCCCGTCTCCGCCGCTCGGCGACAGAGTCGCAAGGTCAACTCTGGCCCATAAACCCGGTCTTGCAACCCCGTGTGATACAACAGGTTTAGCGCCCAACGCACCGGTTGACCATCGGGGGCCACGATCTGGAACGTGTTGACTTTGGCTCGTAACACTGGATCGCCGGCGGCCGTCATCACGGCATGGACTGCATGCAGTGAAATCACTGCCGGCACTCGTTGGGCGACCGCGCGGAAGATCGTCTCCTCGGCCTCGGCGTATGTGGTGGCAGTGATCTGTACCCCGAACAGATCGTATTTGGGCGGCCATTCCATGATTGCTCCGTTGCTTACCGGCTCTGGCGGGCTTGATCGTAGATGGTCAGTAATTGGCGATAGTTGTCTTCTGCGGTATATTTCTCCTCGTAGGATTGGCGGGCCGCCTTTCGCATTCTCGCAAGCCGCGGTGGATCGTCGACGAGTTGCCGAACCTTTTCAGCGAGATCCTCGGCACATCCCGGCTCGAACAACTTGCCTGTACAGCCGTCCTCGACCAACTCGGTCATTGCCCCCAAACGCGAGGCCACTATAGGTGTGCCCACGGCCAGGGCTTCGACGAGGATTTTGGGGAAACCTTCAAACCACGTGGAGGGGAAGACAAGAAGCACCGCTTCTCGGAGGATCCGTTGGACCTCGGCATGAGGACGAGGGCCGAGCCACTCGATTGCCGGGTCCTGCGAAGCGTTCTGCGCGACATACGACCCGAGCGGACCGTTGCCTACGATCTTAAGCGGGATCGTGCCAGCCAGGTGCGTCCAGGCCTCAAACAACGTCGTGAGCCCCTTTTCCGGCACGAGGCGACCGGCAAACAGGGCATAACCTCCCTGGCCGGGGCCGATCGCGGGGGGCGTGGCGACGAAGTTGCCTTTGACGACGACTCTCTCTTGGGGGAGTCCCCCTTCGACGAACTGCTGTCGTGAAAACTCGGTCAGCGCAATGTAGCGATCCACAGTCCGATTCCAGGTCCTCAACAGGCGATGGATGACCAACATGCCGGCCACCACCGCACTTCCCGCTCGGCTGCCGCGGTAGCAGCCGTGAAGTACAGCCGGCCAGGGGACTGTTTTGCCCACGCAGCGCTGGCAGATGCCGCCGTCTCGTGTGAACGTGGCTCCGGGGCAGAGCAGGCGGAAATTGTGGAGGGTCTGGACAACCGCCGCCCCGGTCGACCGAACGGCATGATAGGCTGCCGGTGAAATTAATGGGAAAGTGTTGTGGAAATGCACGACCTCCGCCCGTTCCCGTTGCACTACGGCGGCCAAGTCCACGGCTGCCCGTCGATTCCAGATCGTCTCGATCGCCACCTTGAGCTTTGACCGCCCGCGAATCGTGTCGTTGTGGACCACAAAGGGCACCACGCGATGACCGTGCGTTTCCAACAAGGCCATCTCGTCGCGGAAGACTTGGTCTTCCCCGCCCGGCTGTTGGTAGTAGTTGTGGCAGACAACAATCCTCATGGTTCACTCATCTTGCGGATGTCCCGGATTCTAGGGGGGGCTTGATCGTCCGGGGCGGGAACAGTGAGTCTTCCGCGGTCGTGTTATGACCGGCCACCTGATGCACGGCGAATCGAATCCGCTCGGCGACCGCCGCAATCGAGATCCGGGTTACCACTTCTTGGGCTGCCTTTCCCATGGACTCCCATTGATCCCGGTGTTTCCAGGCGAGGCGCAGCTTCTCGGCCAGAGCGATAGGGTCCACCGGATCGGCAATCCAACCGTTGACCCCTTCATGGATGAGTTCCACGGCGCCGCCGTTGTACTTCGAGTCGATCACAGGCAAGCCGGCGGCCATGGCCTCGCCCACGGCAAGGGCCCAGCAATCATGGAGGGTCGGAAAGACAAACAGGTCGGCCGCATGGTAGACGGCCGGCAACTCGTCGCGCTGTAGGAATCCCGCAAAACGCACGTTCCGCAATCCTTGCTGGGTTGCCTGCTGTTCAAGGGCGGGACGTTCCGGACCGTCGCCCACGAGAAGCAAGGTGGCTTCGACGTTTTCCTCGCTACAGAACCGCTGCCAGGCATCGAGCAAATGGCGAATTCCTTTCCGCGGGATCAACTGGCCGGAAAAGAGGCAACACCACCCTTGAATGTCCCATCGCTCTCGAAGGGCCGTTCGTTCCGACGAGGTGATCGGCCTCTGAAACGGCGCCGTATCGGTTGCCTGGCCGATCTCGACGATCGAATTGACCGGGATACCAAGGCCTTCGAGATACCGCCGCCCCTCCCGGCCATTGCAGATGATCGCATGACACGCTCGGCGGAGAACGCTCCGTAGGAGCCGCTTTCCATGAGAGACGCAGCGTTCCGTATGCGACGTTCCCTCGAAGTAGAGCAGGAGACGTTTGCCCCTAAGCCGGGCATAGGTGGCTGCAAGTAGACTTCTTGCCCCCATTTCCAAGGAGATGATTACGTCGGGTTGGTAGTGCCAGAGATCCCAAAGAACCCCAAGCGGCAGATGGATCTGTGTCGTCTCGGCGAATCCCGTGAGGCCGTCGTATCGCTCTTGGTGAACGTAGGAGAGCGAATAACTTCGCTTATGTGGGAAACCGGTCGGTTCGGCCACTCGCCATTGCCGGTTTACTTCGCGATCGACACAGGTGAACACGGCAAAGTCCCAGCCGGGGGTGCTGGCCAAGGCCTGGTAGAGCGGCTCGCGATAGGGAGGTATTTCGTTGGTCAGCAGTGCCACCCGCAAATTCATCTAGGCCTCCACCTCTTCGGAAGTGTCAAGAGTTTTGGATGGATCGTGCAGGGACATTTCCGACTGCCGCCAGAACAAGGCCAGAAGCCAGATCACGGTGTGCGAACGCGGCATCGGCCCGAACAAGAGCGGCTCGGTGATTCCTGCCACAAGAATGAACACAGTTGCCAGATCGGGGACAGCGTCGGGATGTTTCACGGCCAAAAATGCCTGGTTGAGGAGCATCCCCGCCAGAAGCAATCCGCCGACCACGCCGGTGCAGAGTGTAACATTTAACAACAGGTTATGGGCATGATGCAGATCAAACGCACGGTAGTCCCCTTCCGCATAGCTGGCCAACACGTAACGCGAGCAACCGTAGCCCCAGCCGAGAATCGGCGCCTCCTCGCACTTTGCCATGACGTGTTGCCAGATCTCGGTGCGGCCGGTCAGATTATACAGTTCTTCCGGATTTCCTGAGCGGGAGATCCTCGCCTGGAGCTTATCGAGATCGATGTGCACGACATCGGACGGGAGGACAAGCATTGCCAGCGAGCCGACCAACAGGAGGAGCAATCCAATGCCAATCGCCTGCAATGCGTTCATTCGTCGCAGGAGAATCGACGTCACCACGGCGGCGGCAGTCACCATTGCAGTTCGGCTTTGCGTGAACGGCAGGGTGAATACCGCCAAGCCCAAGGGAAAGATCAGGATTGGCCAACCCGCCAACCGTTCGAAGCCAAGAATCAACAGAAACCCAATCGCCCAGGCGGCCTGGAAGCCCAACTGCTGGGCATCGCCACCCACGCGCCAGATGATCTCTCCATCGGGCATCGTGAACTTTGACATCCCCAGTTCCGAGCCAGCCCAGTAGAATGCCCAGGAGGCGAGGATAAACGCACTGTGCGAAAGGATGATCGTCCAGGCGACACGGCGTTCGCTCAGATGGACCAACACGGCCGGAGCAAACAGGGTCATACACAAAAGCGAAAGACCGGCGGCGGCCGAGTAGGTTTGGGCAATCCCCAAGGGAACGGTAATCATTGCCCACGATGCGAACAAAACGCTCCAGGCCCCGGGAAACCGGAAAAACTCTCCGAACGTATAGGGGAGGTTGAACAAACCATACACGCCGCAAGTTGCGCAGACCGCCAAGCGCAAGAGTGTCTGCCAGTCGACCGAGAAGCGTTGCACTTCCTCAATGAGCGTGAAGTCGAAGGTCGTCAGAGTAACCGCTGCAGCCAGGAGGAGCGTACCGACCAGAGTGGCCGGACCGGAGCCATCGATCTCATCATCGACCTGCTCGACAGCCGAGAGCAGAAGTGGGGAACTTGCCGTGGTCATGTTTCTGCTACCAAGCCCTTCTCCGGGTATGCGGTTTGATGGGAACGGTTGTGAACATCAAGGACCACGGCCAGGAGAATCCAGAGGAAATTGATGGCATGGCCCGCCGAGGCTGCCAACGGCACGCTGAGTTCGTGCCACCTGTTGTAGAGCAATGCTGTAGCAAGTCCCATGACTCCGGCCGCGGTCAGACGCGACCAGACGCCGATGCCGGCCTTTCCCCGGCCGCGCAAGTAGCTGTCGGCCACCACGGTGCATCCGTTGAAGGCGTAGGCGGGCAGGAGAGCCCACGCGAGTGGCACGGCACCGAGGAACTCTTGGCCGTAGACGAGCATGATCAGCGTGGGTAGCACCGCGGCAAACGCAAGGGCTGCCACCGTCTGGAACCCGGCCACTCCGGCGGCAGCGGCGAGGACGCTTCGTAGAGTGCGGGGGCAGCCCGTCGCCGCTCCGGCATTGAAGGCAAACAGCGCCAAGGCATTCGGCGCGACAATGAGCAGGCTCGCGGCAGGCACGGCGGCTGCGTAGTAGCCTTGGACGGTGAAGCTGGCGAGCCAGAGAATCAAGAACATATCCAGACGCGCGAACAGGTCGGAGGCGACGACCGAGCACAGGTAAGGAAAGCCTTCCCGGATCAGCGTTCGCGGCGGCGGAGCAACTGGGCCGAACAGGAGCGGTTCTCGATCGGTTGCCAGGCGAAAGGCCAAGCCAAGCAACGGCACGAGGACGAGGAAGAGGGTTGCGATGGTCCGTGAATGGCTTCCGCTCAGCCAGAGCAGGAGCAACAACGCGGGGAAGGCTGCTGCTCCAACGAGTTGATTGGTGTTATAGCGAGCAAATGCTCCACTGCCATGATCGATGGCCAACAGTGTGAGCCGCATGTGTTCCCAGGGGAGCATTAGCGAGCAGGCCACGCAGAGCGGGGCCAGGTAGGCTTTTTCGGTGGGAAGGGCGGCGAGCGACAAGATCGTCACCAGCCCCATCGTGCCAAGGCCGGTGAGGACGCCTACCCGCACCGCCGCACGCCGCAGATTCCCGAGAGTCCTCTCCTGGGCGGCCCGGCGCGCGACGGCGAACAAGGTGCCCAACAGGCCCACGTAGGTCAAGGTTTGCGTATAGAAGACGGCCGTTCCGTATTCGCCACGTGCCTGCGGGCCAAGGATTCGTGCCAAAAAGATTCCCTGCACAACTTGCATGGCAAACACCACGAAAGAAGTGCCGATCGTGCCGAGCACCGCGAGTCTCACCAACCGTGTCCAGAAGTCGGCAGCGACTGGCCGAACCGCAACCCCCGACGACGGCGTCGACGGGGTGGGGAGGCGAACTTGGACCATTGACTCTGGAAGACTCATAATACCTTTAGCTCGCCCCTTTTCGTAGCAAGACCGCAGGAATGGTCCGAACCAGCAACTTGAGATCCTCGCCAAGCGACTGGGCGCGAAGATACTGAATATCCATCCGGACCCATTCATTAAAGGTCACCGTCGAACGCCCCGCGACTTGCCAGATACAGGTCATCCCCGGCGTCACGTCCAATCGCCGCTTCTGCCAGACATGACAGGCTTCCGACTCCTGGCAAGGGAGCGGGCGAGGGCCGACCAACGACATCTCGCCGCGAAGCACATTCCATAGTTGGGGCAATTCATCGATACTCGTACTGCGCAGGATCCGTCCGATGGCCGTCACCCGCGGATCGCGGCGAATCTTGAAGGCCGGCCCGTCCTGTTCATTCCGGGCCATCAATTCCGCCTTGCGGGCCTCGGCGTCTACTCGCATCGAACGAAACTTGTATAGCCAGAACGGTTTTCCTCCCCAGCCGCTCCGTTTCTGAGCGAACAAGACCGGACCAGGTGACGTAGCCTTGATCGCTACGGCAACCGCAGCCATCAGCGGCATCAGAAGCACGAGGCCGAGCCCTGCGCCCACGAGATCTATTCCACGTTTCCACCGGGGCAGAGGCCGCAGGAAGAGACGCTCCAAAGGCTGGGACAGCAGTTCGGCCGATTTTGTCGGACTGCCATCTTGAAGGGCTACGGGCAGGTTCTCAGCCCGATCGGTGGGGTACGTATATACTTCACACACCGGTGGTGGACACTCCTCGGAAAAGCTCCGGCATGTATCATCGGCCACTTTCCACGCGCCGCTGGCAGGCGTGCCCGGCAGTACGGCGCCGATTCGCTCGGCATCGAGCCAGCCCACATCATCCGTACAACGCAGTCGGCGGCGAAGATACTTCGCCAAATGCATCAGTGTGGCATGACGCGTCTCCAGATTGCGCGGCGTGAATGCCACCAACGAGAACGGAAGGCCGCTTCGATCCGTCCGCGCGCGTTCACGGTCGAGAATCCGCCGAAACGCGGCAATCGAGAGGAGGCTTTCCAGCCCCTCTCCGTGTATCGCGGCGGCGGGCTTTCGTTTGCCAAACAAGACTCGAATCCAAGAGGGCATCGGCCGAATTGCGTGGCATACGCACTCCGTTTACAAGGTTCGATAGAGCCAGGCTGGTACATGCTGGCGCCGTTTGTTGAGTACCGCCCCGAGGAGGTTCACGTTGGCTCGCCGGAGGAGTTCGCGGGTTCGCCGGGCGACTTCTTGGCGGACCCGTTCTGCCTCCACGATCAACAGCACGCCGTCCAGCAATCCGGCCAACCGGATTGCTGCGTCCGTTTGTCCGACTGCGGGCAGATCAAAAATGATCAGTTCGAAGTCGGTCGCGAATCTCTTCAACGCGGTGGAGATGGCACTTACGTTTGAAGGCCAATTCTGTTGGTTAGGCCTTCCAGCGGGAAGCACCGACAGGTTCTTTACCCCGGAGGGTTGAATGGCCAGTGACATACCGGGCGGATCACTGAGTACCTCGCTCCAGCCTGGCGACTGGGTGACCGGAAAGATCCGGTGGACCATGGGCCGGCTGAGGTTGGCATCGACGAGCAATACGGGAAGCCCGCCGGCGGTTGCTGCAGCGACCGCCAAGTGGGAGGTTACGGTGCTGACTCCTTCGCCCCGGTGGCAACTCGTAATCCCCAGCGTTCGCAATGGTAACGCGGAGGGAGCTTTTGACCAGAGCAACCGGTAGAGGAGGGCCTCACAGTATTCCCGTACCGGATCGCTCAGTGTGGACATTATGCCAGGGTGTTGCGCTGATCGGGGTTCGGCGGATTCCGTGCACGATTCAGAAGCCGTTTTTGCCATGGAATATCAATTGCCTTCGCTTCAAGCGGGGAATGGAAACGAGCATCGGCAACTCCAGCCGTTCCTCAACGTCTTCCGGTGTCTGGAACGAGTGGTCCATGTATTCTGCGGTCAGGGCTAGTCCTAAACCTCCCAGGCTTCCCACCATCAGTCCCAGGATCAGATTCCAGAACGGTCGCGGACGGATCGGTTTGACCTCGTAGGTGGCCGGCTGAACCAGCTTGATATTGGAGATTCGTTGCCGTTCCAATTCCTGGTCGATTCGGGCTTGCTCCAGATTGGCGGCGTACTTTCGGTAGCTTGCCTCGTCTAGTTCAACCTCCCGCCTAAGACTTGCAATGCGAAACTCGTTCTTGTTCAGCGTCCGTAGTTCTTCACGCGCCGAGGCCAATTGGGTTTCGAGCTGCTCGGCCTGGGTTTGGAGCGAGGCGAGCATCGGCTCTTCGTGGATCAGTGCCAATTGTGTCTGTTCATAGGCCCGATCGGGGCCCGTGGTCACCTCGGTTCGAGTTGTCTCTTCCTGGTCGAGCGACTTTTTGGCTTCCGTCGTCTGACGTCGCACTTCTTTGAGCAGCGGATGCTCGTCGGTGTACTTGCTCGCGGCGGCCATCTCCTGGAGTCTTAGGGAATAGAACTGGGCACGCATCGCGTCGGTCCCCTCATTGGCTACGCCTGACGTGCTGCCTGTCACTTGGGTCGTAGGCAGGCGAGCCAACTGGTCGCGGAGTCGCCCGATCTTGACTGCCGAGACGGCTGCGGCGGCCTTGGTCTGGAGCAGTTCGTCCTCTAAGCGTCCGATCCGCTTCAGGAGGAGTTCCTGCTGGTCGACCGGCGAGGAGAGGCCGGTCTGGTTCCGAAGCTCCAAGAGCTTCTGTTCCGCCTCGGCCAGCCTTGAACGGATACGTGCGGTTTCCTCGGTCAGGAATTCGTAGGCCCCGCCGGTTCGGTTGAGCTGGACATGTTGGCGTAAGTAGGCGTCGACGAGTCGGCGGACGACCGTTTGGGCGACCTCGGGGCTCCACCCGTTGTAGGTAACCAGGATGAGATCGGACCGGCGCATCGGCTCGACGCCCAACTGTTCCGTCACTTGGAGGACTGCCCGTTCTCGGGCAGTCATCACAGTACCCGGTGTGAGCGTCTGCCACCATTTGGCCGCTCCGTTTGTCGGTTGGGTCACCTCCCCCCTTCGCTGACCGTTGACGGCCGCAAATTGGCTCCCCGGCAAAACGTCTGCCTCCTTGGCCGCCTGGGGACCGAGGATCTTTTCGGGGCCGACCGCGTCGACCACTTCTTCCAGGAAAACCCGGCTGCGGAGAATCTCTGCCACACTGTTGAGTTCATTCTCACGCGATTGTGGAATTGCAACCACCGTCTCGGGACTGAGGGTCACCGTCGGGTCCAGGGCGACATTCTCGCGTCCGAGACGCAAATAGAGGATGCTCTCCGAGCGATATACCCGTGGCTGAAGCATCGTTACCAGGACGACTGCCCCCATGACCATCAGGAAAAACAATAGCGCCTTGGACTTGTGACGAAACAGTGCGCGATAGACATCGCGCAGGGCGATCTGGGATCGCGGTCGGCGCATCATCCTCAGCCTCTCCAGTGCGCATCAGATCGCGAGAGAGAATCTCCGTGCGTCAAACGGCCCGAGGTATGTTGGTCAGAAGGATGGCGTGGTTCTCGGTTGCATTCAAGCCTTTTTTTTGATGAATCGGCCGATTCTATTTCGGTGAAGTAGCTCAGACAAGTAAGCCTCTCAGGGGTCTTGTCGGGTTCTGTAGGTGACATCGACTTTGCCTCCCCCGGTTGACAGAAACCCCGCAACACCTATGATGCCTGAGATTCACCCGGGAAGGACGTACAAAGGGGATTATCCCATGACGACGGAATCCAGAACTCGGGCCCAAGCCAAGTTGGCCCTGGCCTCACGGGGCGTGCCCCGCAGACGTGGCCGTCAGTGGCAGAAGCAGATTCGGCGTTTACAGGCCGCATTGGACACCTTGCCCGACGCGGTCTTCTTGATCGATTGGCACTCCCTGGCGATCCTCGATGTGAATCAGACGGCCTGCGTCGCTCTGGGCTATTCCCGGGAGCAATTTGCGGTGTTGCCGCTTTCGCAGATCGCTCCGCGGGTCAGCCGGATGGAACTGGCGAAGGAACTGGACACTGTGGCCGGTGGGCCGTCAGGGGGAAGAACGCTGCGGACCGTGCAGCGCTGTCGTGATGGGCGGGAGTATCCTGTGGATTGGTTCGTCAACTATGTTCCGCAATCCAAAGGGGGGCTCCTCATCGTCGTCTCGCGTGCCGTTACTACCCCTTATTCGGGAGGGGAAGGGCTTGGTTCTGAATTCCCGTTGGATTCCCTTACCGGTCTGCCGGAGCGTCGCGCATTCGATCGCCGGTTGGCCGGTGCGCTCGATCAGGCCCGGCAGCGCGAGGACTACAAGTTTGCCGTCTTGTTCCTTGATCTGGATTGCTTCAAACAGGTGAACGATCGCTTTGGACACTTCTGCGGCGATTACCTCTTGCGTGAGGTGGCTCTGCGTTTAGCCGGCTGTCTCCGGCCTGGCGACATGGTAGCCCGGCGCGGTGGCGATGAGTTTACCGTGCTTGTCGACCATCTGCGCGATGAACAAGATGCGGTTGGCGTGGCCGAACGCATTCAGAGCCAGCTTCAGTTGCCTCTTGAATGTGAGGGCCAGACGCTGTCGATTACGGCTAGCATCGGCATTGCGTACAGCACCTGGGGGTACTCTCACCCCGACGCACTCCTTCGCGCTGCAGACCGGGCGATGTATCGCGTCAAGGCCTCCGGTAGGGCCGGTTATGCCGTATTCGATGCGGAGACCTGAGCGCCGATGTGGCAACGCCGCTCGAACGGACCATTGCACTGAAATGGTGACCTCAGGCAGGCTGTGTCTGCATGGTTAACCAGTCGTCCTCGATCTGCGCAAACGCGAGGCGTTCCCGTTCGGATTGCCTTCAATTCTTGCGTGGGCTCATTTAATCAGGCGAGCTTCGATGGTTGCGATCTCGTGGTTGACGAACTCATCGGTCAAGAGCCACTCTTGGTAGAGCCGTTCGAGCTCTTGCACGTACCAGTTGACCGACGCCCGAGTCAAGGTTTGCTTTTGATCCTTCGGTCGATCCTCGTCACGGATCGGCGGGCGGATGCGGTTGGCAGGCGGTCGGTAGTCAGGATTGAAGACCAGAGCGGGCAGGGTTTCCGCAGGCAACAGATGGCGCCAGAGAAAGGCTTGCATGCGATCTTCGGCCGGCACGGCCTCGTGGACGATTGCTTGGCCCCCGATCTTCGCAGTGCCCACGACGGTCAGGTTGACCGGCTTTTCCAACACTTCCAGGTTCGTTTTAATCCCCAGCGACACCACATCCTTCTTGGCCGGCAACGTGGCGCCGGCGGATTCGAGTCCTTCCGGTAAGCTTTGGAAGCTCAGTGTGATCGGGCCATCGAAGCCGTCCTTGCGCAGGGCAAAGACGTTCACCGCCGCGGAACCCTTGCTGCGGATACAAAGCCGGGAAGGGACCAGACGCAGCTCGAAATCGGGTTGCGGTTGGCTGATCCGAAGCCGGTAGGCATATTCCTTGCCCGCACGCCGTGGCGTGTCGCCGATATGCACGAAGTACTTCCCGTCGGAGGGAAGCTTCACCATGAGGTAGGAATCGGCGTGATCGGTGTTCAGGCCTGAGCCTGCGTCAAAATGATCGTCATTCAGGGCGATCACCTTGCCCGCTGTGTCGGTGACCTTAACGAAGGAGTCCAACGGGGAACCAAGCCGGCGCGCGTGGACTTCCGCGACAATGGTCTCCCCGGCTCGTCCTTGGACCTCGAAGACGTCCCAATCGCCTGGGTGATCCATGCGGCCGTTGACGACGATCGGAAGTGTCACTTTCTGTGCGTTGGACGCCGCATCGTTGGCTTCCTGGTCTCGGCACTCGGGCAACGTGCCGAGGGCAAACGGCACGGAATTGGACGCATACTTCCCGTTGGTAGCGGCAATCAGATATTGTCCGGGCTTGCTGTCTTTCGGAGGGGGAGCGATTGTACTCTTCTCTAGATTCCAGCCGGTCATCTCGATTGTAACCGGCTCGCCGACGCGGGCCCCCAACGGGAAGATGCTGGTCACAAACGGCAACTCACCAATGGTGATCCGATACACAAAACTCTCGCGTCCGCGGAAGAGGGCTTCGTTGATCGTCAGCACATATTCGCCGTCGGCGGGAACCTCATAGTAGATCAACGGGTCAGGATTGGAACGGAAATCGTCGTTATAGGCCACCTCGTTGCCAGCGGCATCGTAGAGCTTGAGCACGGCTTGGAACCAGCCGGGCACGCCATCTGGGACGTAAGGAACCAACTGGCGTGCGTTGGCGACGATGACCAGGCGTTGCCCTTTGCGTGCCTCAAACCGATACCGATTGATCTCGCCCGCGGCAATCTGGCCGTTCATCGTGCATGGCACGGTGACACGCTGTTCCTCTTCTTCCGGCGGCCGGTTGCGTTGGGCCAGATGCTCTTTGCCGAGCACCGGGAGTTTCATGGTCTTCATGGGCTTGCGTGCGACTTCGGGCACTTGGCCGACGTAGAAAGGGAGCGGATTGGAGATGCCCCGTTTGGTGATGACGCGGATTTCTCGCCGACCCGGTTTGGCGTCGGGCGCCACGGTGACCTCGGCAAAGACGAGTTCGGTTTGAGAACGTACAGCCGGGTCGCGTTCATCTTCCGCGAAGATCCGTTCGATCCGTTCGATCAGCTTCTGTTTGGCCACCTCTTTCTCGGACTTGGGGGCATCCTGCTTTGCGTCCTTTCCACCCTGCTTGAGAAGACTGGACTTGTCCAGCTTCGCATAACACTTGCTGCAGACCGTTGCGTCCAACGGGTTGGAAGAACCACACACCGGGCAGATCAGAGCTTCGACCGCGTCGGATCCGGTCACCGGACCAATTGGCGCAGGGAATTCGAACCAAGTCATCTTGGCGACCATTGCGTCGCTGATGGTCGTTTCCTTCTTCTTCAACAAATTCAGTTGCTGACGGAGCAATCCGAGTTCCTGGTTGCCCAAAACCCGATAGTAATCCACCAGCCGCACGGAGACCCCCTCTCCGCTTACCACCAAGCCCGAAGGATAGATAAGCCCCTGGCCTCCCAGGCGGATTGGGAATGTGGTGCCCTGTTGGCCGCCGGCCGGATAGACGAAACCAATGTACTGGCTCTGTGCTTGAGTCGAAGAGGCCATGGCCACCAGAATGGCCAACGTGAGAATGGCGAATCGAAGCTTATTCATAGTGCGCTCCCTTGAGGGATTGGCGATAGTGGATCAGAGATTGGAGGTTCGAAGTGAGCGACTGAGCCTGGCGCGGGTACTGGGCAGTCTTCCCACCTCGTCCTCCAACCTCGGAATCCTGGTCCCTTCTTCACATGATCTCTTCCAGAAGTCCGGCCGACTTCATGCCTTCGCTTTCTGTGTCTAGTACGTGGACATCGAGCCCCTCGGGATTGGGCAATTTGGCTGTGGTGTCGATGCCTGCCAACAGATAGAAACTCCCGAGCAGGTCCGCCGGATAGACGGGCCGTTCCTTGACATATTCCCCTTTCGCGTCGGACTCGCCGACGACGTGGCCGCCTTTGAACCCGCCGCCGGCCACGAGAACAGTGAAGACGTCGCCCCAGTGGTGACGTCCTCCGTTCCAAGGTGGTTCCCATGAGATCTTGGCCGTCCGGCCAAATTCACCGGTGCACCAAACCAGGGTGCTATCGAGCAAGCCTCGCTCACTCAAATCGGCAAGTAATGTTGCCAAGCCTTGGTCCAACGCCGGACATTGTCGCTGCATGGTGGCGAAGTGGTTCGAGTGCGTATCCCAGCCACCGGGGAAGCTGATGGTGATGTAGGGGACTCCTGCCTCGACCATTCGTCGCGCTGCCAAGCATTCCTGGCCAAAGGTGTTCCGGCCGTAGCGGTCTCGGAGTCCGTTCGGTTCGTTCGCCAGATTGAATACTTCTTTTCCTTCGCCGAGGATCAAGCCGTAGGCTTTTTCTTTGGCCTGATCGATGGCTTCCATCTCGGGGAGGTCGGCCACGGTGTAGCCCAGGAGATTGGTCTTCTCGAGCAGTTCACGACGGGCCTTTTGCCGGGCGTCGGTGATTCCGCGGTTGACGATTCCCTGCACCTCGAAGCGGTCCGCGTTCGGATCGCCGCCGGTGGCGAACGGTTTGTAGGCGGGGCCCAGAAACCCTTCTTCGGAAAACCGTCCGGCCGCCTGGAGCATTACAATGTAGGGGGGGAGCAGGCCATTATACTGATCCTTTTTGAAGAAGCTGAAGATTGCGCCGACGCTGGGGAAGGCCAGCCGTCCGCCCGGCTGGTGGCCGGTTTGCATAAGATAGGCCGCGGTCTCATGGCCGTTATTGCCATGCGTCATGCTGCGGATCAAGGAGAACTTGTCGGCGTGTTTGGCCAACTGAGGGAACAACGCACTGAGTTGGATGCCCGGCACATTGGTGGGGATGAACTTATCGAACTGCCCCAAGTAGTCGTAGCCCGTCCCCGGCTTGGGGTCCCAAGCATCGTTGTGGGACATGCCGCCCCATAAGAAAATCTGAATGACTGACTTGATCTGGCCTTTCTTGGCCTTGGCTTTGGCCGCCGCATCTCGGACCGCTTTCTGTTTGGCCAGATCGTCCGGCGAGAACTTTGGCGGCTCTGCAAAGACGCGGGAAGTCAGACCGCCCGCCGCGAACATACCCGCTGCACCCAACACGCCACGTCGCATGGCCTCGCGTCGGGAGACATGCTCGTGATTGTCCGAATCGTGGTTCGTCCTCATGATTTCCATCCTCCTTCTACTCCCCTGGGGAGTGTCGTACCAGGAAACCGCTCATTTTGCCTCACGCCATACCACTCTAACCGGCAATCAATGCCGCAGAAGAAACTCGGGACTGTTGATCAACGCCCAGGCGAGATCGATCCATACGTCGCGCCCTTTGGCCACTCCGGTCTTGGCGTGTTCCTCTGCGGCCCTGATATCAGCCTCGGTCGGAAACCGTGAAAGGATCGTCAAGTAAAGCCTTTCGGCGATTTCCTGTGGTTTGTTGCTTGCGGAGATTAATGCAATCAACTTCGGGCCGCTCTGAAGCTTGTTCTGAATTTGACCGGAATTCAACATGTGAAGCCACTGACGCGAGGCAAGCTCGTTGACTCGCTCGCTCTCCGTTCCCGTGGCTCGTGCAGAACGTCCGAACAAAGTGAGGAACGTATCGGTGACGCTTCCATCGGCCAACGCCACCGCGGGCATTCCCTTGGGAATATAGGTGAAAGGCTCTGGAACAGCGCTGGTGTACAGGTCCGAACTGCCGGTGATTTGGTTCACTGCATCGATCAACACCTCGGCCTCCACTCGCCGTAACGGATAGCTGGCGAAATTGGCGGCTGCTTCCGGAGTCTTGAACCGTGGGATCGATGAGAACTGGTATGTGGTTGAGGTCAAAATCAGACGCTTCAGGTGCTTCAGATTGTAGCCGCTTGAGACGAGTTCCTTCTCCAAATAGGCGAGGAGTTCGGGATTGCTGGGCGGATTGTCCTGCCGGATATCATCCGGTTCGTGGATAATTCCGCGTCCCATCACCCATGCCCAAGTCCGGTTGACGATGGCTTTGGTAAACCAGGGATTTTCCGGACGGATCAGCCAATCGGCGAACACCTCCCGCGGATCGCGGTCTGGCGGAATGGTGATCTTGGTGCCGTCGAGAAAAACAGCGGTGAGAGGCCCGTTCTCGCTCAGCGGTTGGTCTAACCCCTGCGGGATTTGGTTGGTGACAGCCACCGATTTTACCACGGAGTCGATTCCTGGCGCCGTACAGCCGGGGATGGCGGCTGAGTGGAGAGGATCCCAGAAGACGATTTCCTCTTTCCACTCGCTGGTGGGTTTGTACCCGACCTGTGAGAAGAACACTGCCATGCCGGTGCGACGATCTTCTGGCCACGAGTGATCCCGCGTCCCCATCAGTGCCAATCCCACGGCCGCGGCGATGCCCTCGGGGGTCTTGTCCTGGATGGCGCGGTAGAAGTTGACCGGCCCCACGCGGAAATTGCTCCCGCTCGACGTGAGCAGTTCCCGGACGAACTGGTCATACGGCTTGTTCCGGGCGATCGATTCCCACACCCAGCGGTGATAGGCCTGCGCCGCATTGGGCCAGACCTTGACAGGGAACTCCGCCTTGATTCGCAGGATATCACTCCATTTCATTGCCCAGTAATCGACATGTGCATACTGCTCCAGCAGACGGTCGATGAGAGCAACTCGCTTGTTCTTGTCCGGATTCTGAATGAACGCCTTGGCCTCTTCCGCACTGGGCAACTCACCGGTTAGATCCAAATAGGCACGGCGAATAAATACCGCATCCGAGCAAAGAGCCGGCTGAATTCCTAGGGCTTTCAACTTTGCGAATACGATATCATCAATCCGATTCGCCGGCTTTGGCAGGTCGGGGCTCTCCATGATGCTGGGCGCGTTTTTGACGGCAATCAACCGGTAGAGTCTGGCTTTGGCCT
The DNA here is from genome assembly GCA_964558295.1 of uncultured Planctomycetaceae bacterium. Classification (GTDB taxonomy): domain Bacteria; phylum Planctomycetota; class Planctomycetia; order Pirellulales; family Thermoguttaceae; genus JBDKTH01. Next base: position 27,499 of record CAZLDQ010000005.1, read on the forward strand.
GCTCAGCCAGCGCGCGTTTGTCGTCAGCGCTCTTTTTGGCCGCCACATACGCCGCCCGGGCTTTGTCGGCTTCTGCTTTCAAGGGAGGGACTGCGGCTTCCGCAGCCTTGGCGGCTTCTTCGGCGGCCAGGTGGTTCTGTTTGGCTGCGTCGATTCGTTTCTTGAGATTTTCCAGGTTCGCCTCGGCCGATTGCTTCCGTGCTTCGGCTTGGGCCAGCTTTTGCACGGCGTCGTTGGCAGAAATCGCCGCCTTTTCCAGCTTCTGCAGCACGGGGGTCAGGGCTGCCTTGGCCGCGTCGGCCGCCTTGCGTTTGGCGGCTGCCTCGGCGGCGGCCTGCTGGCTTGCCGCATCGAGTTGAAGGAGATCCTTGGCTGCTTCCTGGGCCGCTTGGTTCGCTGTGAGGGCGGCTGCCACCTGCTTCTGCGTATTGGCCACGGCCTCCTCGGCCAGTTTCTTCTGAGCCTCCGCTTCGGCCAGCTTCTGGGCGGCGGTTGCGGCCAGAGCTTGGGCTTGCAATTCGCTTTGCTGGACTTTGGCCAGAGCGGCTTTGGCCGCGTCGGCCGCCTTGCGTTTGGCGGCGGCGTCTTCGGCGGCCTGTTTCTTCTCAACGTCCGGCTTCGAGCCATCTGCGGCAACTTGCTTGGCCTTGGCCTCGGCTGCCTGGGCCGCTTGTTCGGCGGTTTGCTCGGCGGCAGTTGCGGCAGTCACTTGGTTCTTCGTGTTCGCCAGAGCCTCGTCAGCCGATTGCTTCTGCGCCTGCGCTTCGGCTAACCGCTTTGCGACGGTTGCGGCCTGCGCCTGCGCTTGTTGTTCGGCTTTCTGCGCTTGGGCCAAGGCCTCCGCGGCATCGGCAGCCGCTTTGCGTTTGGCGGCTGCTTGCGCTGCTGCCTGATTCTTCGCTTCGGCCGTCTTTTCCGCGGCTTGGGCCGCTTGCTCGGCTGCTTGGAACGCCCTGTTGGCCTCGGCCAGCTGATTCCTGACGCTTGTCAGAACCGCATTGGTCGATTCCTCCAGGGCTTCCGCCTCCGCCAGCTTTTTGGCGGCGGCCGCGGCCTGTGCTTGGGCCGTTTGCTCGCCCTGCTTCGCCTGGGCCAGGGCGGCTTGGGCGGTCTCGGCCGCTTTGCGTTTCGCGGCGGCGTCCTCGGCGGCCTGTTTTTTTTCAATGTCCGGCTTCGAGGCATCCGTGGCCAGTTGCTTGGCTTTGGCCTCAGCGGCCTGGGCCGCCTGCTCCGCGGCTTGAGACGCTGTCGTGGCGGCGGCCACTTGGTTCTTGTGATTCTTCAAGGCTTCGTCGGCAGCCTTCTTCTGCGCCTCGGCTTCGGTCAGCTTCTGCTGGGCGGCATTGGCTTGAGCGACTGCGGGCGGCTCATTCTGTTGGGCACGGGCCAGGGCTGCCTTGGCCGCGTCGGCCGCTCGACGCAGGACGCCCGCTTGGGTCGTCGCTGTTTCGGCCTCCACTGCCAACTGGTTCGCAGCGGCCCAAGCATTCCTCGCCAGGGTCTCGGCCTCAACGGCCAGTTTCTCGGCCGCCTCATAGGCTTGTTCGAGCGGGGCTACCTCAGCCCGGGCGTCGGTCAAAGCCTGATCTAGGACCGGCTTGGCTTTGATCGCGTCGGTCAGGGCCTCCATGGCGGCGGGCACGTTGGCCTCGGCCTGCTTCAACTCTTTTTCACCCAGTTCTCCCGCTAGGTTTTTCGCTTCCGTCGCCTGTTGTCGTTTGACGTTGGCCGTGTTCCTTGCGCTGGCATAAGCTGCGTCGGCTTTTTGCATGGCGTCTCGGAAGGGCGCGACCGCCGCCTCCGCCTCCCTGGCGGCCTTCTCGGCGGCTTCGTAGTCAGCCTTCGCCTTGGCTTCTTCGTTTGCCTGTGTTTCTGCGTTGGACTTGGCCTCTGCCGCGACCGAAAGCGAGTGTGACGACGCCAGTATGAATATGACGAGTGCGAAAGGAAGCACGAAACGGAAAATCGCCGTTACTCTCATCACAAGTCACCTCCAACAGGGCCTGAAGGAATAAGAGGCTTTCAGCTTGGCGAAAATGCTCCTCGCCGTTGCACGGGCGGGCATCTGGCGGGCATATCGATTTCACACGGCGGGTGTTTGTAGGCAGGATCGCGTGGGGCGGGGGGATGGCTCCCCCGTTGTTTCTCATTGTCGTTAGCGGACACCAGACTTGCAAGAGTCTACCGAAGATTCTTTGGAGTTCACCGCTAACCCGATGGAAGGGGTTGAGCTGAGCCGGGATAACGTCAATCTGACCGGCCTGGAAATTGGGAAGGTCTGCAACCGTGGGCGAATGGCTGTGCGAGTGCTAATCTGCATGCCGTTCACGTTCCCCTTGGAACAAACCCTTGCTCTGCCAGCCACTTGAGGGACTGGGTTTGCCAGGCATTCCACATCGGGCCTTGGTAGCCGTTGAGCCCATGGTCGCCGTGCGGCAATTTCAGGTATTCGGCGGCGACGCCGTGGGCCTTCAGCGCGTCGCAAAACATCTGACTATGCTCCGGAGAAACGATCCGGTCGTCCTGGGCATGCGCAAGGAACGTGGGCGGTGTCTGGGCGGTCACCTGCTTCTCGTTGGAAAAGAGTTCCACCAGTTCGGGCGTGGGCGTTGGGCCCAGGAGTGCTTTGCGCGACCCGACATGGCTTTTGTCCCCCAGGGAGATCAGCGGATAGATGAGCACCATAAAGTCAGGCCGGCAACTGACGCGGTCGATCGGATCGGCCGCCTGAGGGTTGCCCTGGTCGAAGTGGGTTCCTGTGGAGGAAGCCAGATGTCCCCCTGCCGAAAAGCCCATGATGCCGATACGGTTCGGATCAAGACTCCACTGCTTGGCGTGAACGCGCACGGTACGAATAGCCCGCTGGGCATCGAGCAGTGGCAGAAACGATCTGCCGTTTGGCAGCCGATACTCCAGGACGATCCCGGCTAGGCCATGTTGGACGAGCCATTGGGCGATGCCATGTCCTTCCGGGCCCACCACCAGGCTACGGTACCCGCCGCCCGGACAGACGACCACGGCCGCCCCATTGGCCTTTTCTGGAGGGGGGAGATAGACGGAAATGAAAGCATCCGCCGCCTCGAACCGGCCTTCGTCCACTGGGGCCCGACCGGCCCAGAGCGGCAGCTTCTCGGGCGCTGCCGCCACGACAACAGGAAGTGTATTCAGTGTCAGGACGGTTGCCACGATGATTCCCAACAGAACTCGACAAGGAAGCAGGGGCGAGTGAGTCACGTGAATGCTCCGAATCTCTGTTAAACCGAGAGCCGGCGATCGTTCTTCGGGCGCCATTGGGTTGGAGAGCAAGCCTATTACAAGCCTATTATCCTTCAAGACATCGCCCATGCAACCAAACTACGAGCAAATTAAGGACGTTCTGATGTTTATGGTATGCTTCGCTTCGAATCTTTTCGCCTTCTTGCAGCCTCCGGACTGCATTGACAAACTTTGGCCGGCCACCTATCATACGGGGGTGTTACGAATTGTAAAAACGTAATAACACCTGGCGTTTCGCCGAGAAAGGATGGCTGCTTCCGATGACGATCTCCATCGAGTTGAACGGACAACCAATCACGCTGAAAGGGCCTCTGCGACTCTTGAGCCTTCTTGAGGAGCAGCATCAATCGTTGCATTATCCTCAAGGGTTCGAGGAACTCGGGTGGATCAACAATCCGCGGTGTCCGCTGGTTCATCTGGTGGAAGTGGACGGCCAAGTGGTGCCGATCGCCGTGTGGGCGGACCGTCTGGTTAAGGAGGGGATGAAGATTCGGACTCGTTCGGCGCAGCTCGACCGGGTGTTGCAGGAACGGCTTGCACACCTGCGCGACCACCAGCAGTGCCGGTTTATCGCCCAGCTCCAGGAATTTGCGGCCGCCGAGGCCGAATCGAACGGGATGGTCGATCTGGAGCAACGGGCTCGGTGGCAATTCGAGCCTCGCGTTTCGTCCCCCTCGGTATTTCATGATCCCAACGTTTGCGTTCGCTGCAAAGCGTGTGTGGACACGTGTAACACGATTCAAGGGGTAGGGGCACTTTCGTTTGACGAGGAGCGGGGCGTATTGTTCGACGATGCCAAATGCACACGTTGCGGCCAGTGCATTCTCAGTTGTCCCATGGGGTTCCGCAAGCTACCGGATTTCGTCGGCCAGATGATGGGCTGCAGGCCCTGCCCCTTCTCGCGTCCCCTGGGCGCAATGCGAGAGATCGACGATACCCGTAGGGTCTGGAATGCGCTGAGAGACCCGGAAATGTATGTCGTCGTGGAATTTGCGCCGGCCGTACGGGCAACGTTGGGCGAAGAGTTTGGGATGGGGCCTGGTACGTTGGTGACGGGGAAGCTGTACGCGGGGCTGCGGCGACTGGGGTGCCGTCAGGTCTGGGACACGAATTTCAGCGCCGACTTGACGATCATGGAGGAAGGCTACGAACTGCTCGATCGACTCAAGAGCGGCGGTCGGCTGCCGCAGTTCACCTCCTGCTCGCCCGGCTGGATTCGGTATTGCGAGATCTTCTATCCCGATTTGATCCCCAATCTCTCCACGGCCAAATCGCCGCAACAGATGTTCGGCGCGGTGGCGAAAACATTCGCTGCCGAACGCTTGAACGTCGATCCGCGGAAGATGTTCGTGGTCTCGATCATGCCTTGTACGGCGAAGAAGTTTGAAGCGACGCGCGAGGAGATGAATTCTGCCTATCGCTATTGGTTGGAGAAGGGCAAGGTTCAGGAAGATGAGCGGTTCCAGGACGTGGACGCGGTGTTGACCAGCCGCGAAGCGGCCAAACTGCTGAAGATGGGCAAGATTGACTTGGCCGTAATGCCGGACGAAGCCCCCGACCCGTTGCTCGGCCAGTACACGGGGGCTGCGCCGATCTTCGGTCGGACGGGAGGGGTAATGGAAGCGGCGTTGCGAACTGCCTATGAGGTTGTGGCCGGTCAGCCGTTGGAGAAACTGGAGTTCGAGGGGCTTGGCACGCTTGACGGCATTAAGACGGCTACCGTCCCGGTTGACGGACTCGAGGTCAAGGTGGCGGTGGTCCATGGTTTGGGCAATGCACGTAAGGTTTGCGACTCGGTCCGCGCGGGCGGCGAGTTTGCCGGTTACCACTTCATCGAGTTTATGGCCTGCGAAGGCGGGTGCATCGGCGGGGGCGGACAGATCATCCCTACGAACACCGTTGTACGCAAGGCACGCACGAGTGGGCTCAATCTGGACGATCTCGGGCACGAACTTCGCAAGTCGCACCTGAATCCCGAGGTCCAGCAGGTCTACAAGGAGTTCCTCCAGAAACCCCTGGGTCATCTCTCGCACCAATTGCTTCATACGGCCTATGTGGATCGATCTCCGCAGACGCGTCCTGCTATGAGCGAGGACCGATCGGTGGGAGGCGACGGGAATGTGCCTTGATGACGGAGCGGAATGGGATGACCAGCCGTGGCGAATTCGGGGATCGGCGCCGGACCGTTTTGGTGCCGAGTATCGCCGGCAGCTTCTCTTGCTCAACCGGGAACGGATCGAATTCTCTTACGTGAAAGCTCGAGTCAATGGGCTTGAGGCTCCGATTATCTTGGTGCTCGATCTCCAAGACGACCGTGCCGCCTGCTTGTCGCACCGGCTGGGCATGTCTTGGGAACAGATTGAGGAGTGTCGCGACGGATGCCGTGACCTGGAGGTGGTTCCCGTTCATGTGGCCGCAGTCCCTCCGTGTACAGCGATCTGCCTGGTCGGGCCGACGACCCCCAAGAGTCCGCAGGGGATTGTCAAGCCTTGCCCGACGGGGACGTTTCGCGTGATTGCCATCGCTGCGGGCGGCAATTCGTTTGCCGATTTCCCATTGCCTCCCGAGTCGTGCCTCGATCAGGACGGGTCAGCCTGATTGAGGCACGCTCGTCATCGCTCAGGTTGCGTCGTTTGAAGCGATCGGGCAGGAAAGATCCAGGACGATCAGCGATTTGTCGCCGTGCCGCAAGGAGGAGAATCCGGCCTCATACAAGGGCGTCGAAGTCCAGCCGGTTCTCGTGCGGATCAGTGCGCCAATGAGCCAGGCGTATGTTGTGAAACCGGAGAGTGACCACGGGCGGGAGTTGTTGGTTCCCGGGGCGAGGGTGGGCATCGAGAGGGACGAATGCTTGTCGCCCGGGCGGGATGTGTGCATCGTCACGCTTGCAGGAGGCGACCAACAATCGTAAAGGGCGGTGCCCAGGGCGTGCTGATCCGCGTGCAAGACGTGCCACAGGTCGAGTTCGTGTTGGAGAAGACAGTTCACTTCGACCAAGGCAAGGGCAAGAGCTCGATGACGATCTTCTCGCTCGTGGTGGTGCCGCTTTTGTTCAGGCTCGTGGTTGACGCTGCCGCCTTCCTACGCTGGTCGCTGTTTCGTACCCAGGAGGAAACGCCGGAATCGGCGAAGTGTTCATGAGGGGTGGGCGAATTCACGGAGGCACGAGCCCGAACGCGGCACAAGTGCCATGGCAAGACTGTCGGGGGAAATGCGGACTGGTGCTAGCGTACCGTCGTCTGTGTGGAATGCTCAGCGACCATCGGCGTTTGGGGGGCTTCCGCGGCTGTACGTGCGGCGGCCTTCTGGTTCACCTGCTCGATTAGTTGGGCAAACTGTTCACGGGTTTCCGGCTGCACGTGGGGAAGACGCCGGGCTAGGCGTTGGAGTCCAATCTGGTTGACCTCGGCGGTGCGAGACAGGCTGGCCACGAAGTTGACGGTTTGGAGGAAATTGAGATCGGCCGTCTTGCCCACCAGGGGCTGAATCGTCTTGGTGAGGATTTCGGCGCCGATGTTGTCCAACTGTGTGAAGCTGTCCAGGCGGGTGGTGATGTAGCACCGCCCGTCGGGACGCCAGAGGTAGGCGGACCGAAGGACCAGGAGGATGCGGCCCTGGAGTTGGCGGCCAAATACCGGGCCGTTGTAATAACCTTCGGTGTAGACCACCTGCGTGTTCTGGTCGTGATAGAGGACTTGGATATTCCCTACCGTTCCGGCCTCGTCGGTGATCTGATACATGTCCGGTCCGGTTTGCTTCATGGTGATCCGGCTGATCCCCAGGGCCTGCCAGATGTTGACGACGACGTCGGGATGGTCGAGCAGGAACAAATAGAGATCCGGGTCGCAGGGCATGACGTCGACGGGCATTCGGCGGAAGATGCTGACGTCGGACAAGATAGCGGAGACCTTGGCGCGGGCCGCCGGATCAAGCTTGTCGAAGGGGATCGATTGGGCGGCTTGTTCTTGGGCAGCCCGGCTGCTGGTGGCCTTGAATGCTTCCGACGACGCAGGTTGTGCGAGGCCCGAAGAAGCGGCATGGGGAGGCTCGGCCCGCAGAGGGACGCAAGAGCCCAGCAGGAGTCCTAGCAGCAGGCCCACGGGGAGGGGCAATCGCGTTCCTTCCATAGGTGCCCAGACTCTGTCGATCCACCAGATTCTCATAGTCCCCCCTTCCTTGGCCTCGTCATCGCGACCGTTCCTCGTACACCTCGTCCGATCCCCCTCCTTCACTCGGGGGCCATGGAGTCTGCAGGTGCTTCTGATTATTCGGCTCATATCGGACAAGGGGAGCAGTGAAACTTTGCAGGTCGTTTTGGGTGTTGGGGGGATGGGTAGGTTAGATCGATATGGGGGAACCTGCTTCGCCGTTTTCTGCTCTTGTGAGCCTGGCCACAATCGCCGAAAATGCGGCCGCTTCGAGGGGGGATGGTAGCATGATTTGCCTTGGATGCGTGGAGAGACATCGCGACGGACGTGTATGAAGGGAATTCGAGCCCTCTTGGTGACGCTGATGCTAGCGGCGGGCCTCCTGACTTTGGCGGCCGGTCTCTGGTCGCAGTCTGACCGGTTGATGGCCATCTATTGGCGCAGCCGACTAGCCAAGGTGCCGGACGATGAGGTCGGCACTCTTCTGAGCCAGATGCTCGCCTGGGAGAAGGCGAGTATCCCGGTCCTGGTTGAGGCCTTGAATTCGCCCCGTCCAGGCGTGGTTACGGAGAGCCGGGAGGTACTGTGGGAGGCTCTGGCGCGGTGGGATCGCCTTCCTCAAGCGGAGTCGTCTGCGCGACTCCGGTTGCTGGCGGAGTCACTTGCCGAGCAGGTCGAGCATTTTGGTTCCTCTGCTCAGGCCGACGCCGGGGAACTGGCTTCACAGCTTCTGATGCGCCAGGTTGATGAGGCGGCCATACCGGCGTGGCGCTATACGGCGGCTTGCGAACGGGTGCTGGTAGCGACCAGCGCGGCGCGTGCGGAACGTGCGAAGGCTTTGGCGGCTGCGCCGGCGGAGCCGGCTCCCGATCCCACGCGGTCGTCTGAGGAAGGCGGGGAAAACACATCCCGCCCCAATCAGCCCTTTTCGGTGGGCAGTGCTGGCGGACAGGACGGTAAGACCCAAGCGACTATCTCCGTCATCGAGAAGGAACCCGCGACTATCTCAAATCAACCCTCGCGTCTTCCGGATAAGTCTCCGTTCGCCGAAAGAGTCCGTGCCGATTCGCCACAAGCCTCGTCTGCTCCGCCGGCCCCGCTGCCGAATGACATCGCGGAGCCGAATCGGATTGAGGATCAGGTGGCGTCTGGTGCAAAGGGCATCGTACGCGAAATATCGAAGTCGGCCGCCGTACCGCAGCAAGTCCAACCCGGGGGCTTGGAACTCCAAGAACCAGTGCCAATCGACGTTGATACGGTGGAACTGATGCGCAAGCTTCGTTCGAACGATCCCAAGACCGCTGCGACGGCGCGGGCGGCCCTGGTGCAGCGGGGATTCTCCGAGGTGCAGTTGGAACTCGCCTTGCGATTGTTTGATCCCGATCCTGGCGTTCGCAAGCAGTTGGTTCAGGTCTTGCCGGAAATGCGTTCGCTGGATGCGACACCCTGGTTGTTGCAACTTTGTCGTGATGAGAATGCCGACGTGCGGCGCGCTGCGTTTACGCTCATGGCCACAACCACCGATCCTTGGCTAATGGACCGTTTGCTCCAAATCGCCCGGCAAGACCCTGATTCGGCAATCCAACGCCAGGCCGAACGGTTGGCCAGCCGGCGTGATGAAGCTCGGCGGCCGGGGACGGGGAGGACACGGTGAGGAGCAAGGAATGACCAATGCCGTTCTACTTTCCCATCGCGTCGGACAAATATACGGCCAGGGGGATGGCGATTAATAAGGGGAACCAAGCGGCGGAGGCTGGGCTGAGGACGTAATTGGCGCCGAGATGGTGAAAGAGGATTGTCAGGATCATGAAGGCCGCGACGAGTAAGCCGCAGAGGCCCATGGCGAGAAAGACATTTCGGCTTTCTCGGGTCAGCACCAGCGGTAGGCCGAGAAATAGGAGCGTGAGGTCCATCAGCGGTTGGACGATGCGCGCGTGAACCAGTACGCGCGTGTCAGCGCCGAAGTTGAAGCTTGGGTTTCGGAGGCTCTGGATCAACTGTCGCGTGGACGAGAACTGTTGGCTGGCTCCGCCGGTCAATTGGTCGAAGCTGAGACCACTGACGACGAAGCACTCGTCGGGTTTGAGCCACTGGGGCATATCGTGCGGCGTGACCAGCACCGGTCGTCCGTCGAGCTTCAGGGAGGGGCGGAGGTGGAGGTCTTTGGGCTTCTCCACGCCCGTGAACAAGTAGCCGCCCGGCCGCTCTCCTTCTGGGGGGAGATAGTAAGCGTTTTCGCCAATCAGCAGTTTGCCGTAGTCGCTGAGACGTGGCGGCAGGAGAAAGTCGGGCTTAGAGATCCGTTTCTTGTCAGCGTAGGTCGATTTGCCGCGAATATAGATCTCTGTCTGGTGGTCGCAGCGAGTCGGTAAGGGGTGGGCGACATCGCCGATGAGGTCTTGGGGACGCTTGCCCAATTCTTCCTGAAACCGAGGGATTAGCAACTCGCGGTTCGCGGCAGCCAACAAGGTGATCAGGACTGCAGCCACGAGCATTGGTCGCACGACGCGGATTCGGGAAATGCCGGCCGCCATCAGGGCGGTCAACTCATTGTGACGTTGGATCCAGGCCACCGTGAACATGGCCGACATCAGGACCAGGAATCCCGAGGTACGATCGAAAAGGTAAATGGCCCGGTAGGTGTAGAAGGAGCCCATCAGTCTTGCCAAGCCGCCTCCCTTGTCGGCCGCACGGATGAACTCTTCGAGATTTGTGAAGGCGTCGAAGACAATCATCAAGCCCGTGAGGCTGACGTAGCAGATCAAGAACGTCTTGAGGAACTGATATAGCAAGTAGCGATCAAGGATCCGCATTAAAGTACCTCACGCAAAGCCCGGGCCAGGGCTTCGAGGCCCTGCCGGATACTTGTACACGACGGATTGGCAAAGCTGAGCCGGAGCGTATTGCGGGGGACGGGGAGGCCTTCCGAAGGATAACAGTACTCGCCGGGTACGTAGAGCACGCCTTCTGCAACCGCGCGATCGAACAGGGGGCCCGACAGGCCTGTGTCGATTTCTTCCGGCAGCCGAATCCAGAGATACATTCCACCCGTTGGACGCACCCATCGGGCGCCCAGGGGTGCCAAGAACTCCTCGGCTGCGTGAAGTGAGGTCGCGAGCTTCTCGCGGTACGTGTTACGCAACTGCGCGACGTGCTGGTCGAACAGTCCTAGGTTCACTACGGCTGCCATGAGGGTTTGGTTGAAGTTGGGCGAACCGAAATCGATGGGGCCCTTCATGCTCAGGGCTGGGGCAAGCAGTTGGGCGGGAAGAATTCCCCAGCCAACCCGGATGCCTGGCGAATAGGATTTGGAAAAACTGCCGGTTACAATCACCGTGTCGCCCGTGGGATCAAAGGCCCTCAAGCTAGGGATGTCATTTCCCTCGTAGCGGAGCTCTCGGTAGGCCGTATCTTCAAGCAGGAAGATCTTGCCTGCGCGGGACCAACGCTGGGCGATTTCGACCAGGGTGGCTCGCCGATTGGCGGAAAGGGTGATTCCCGTAGGATTATCGTAGTAGGTGGTCAGGTAGATCAATTTGACGCGGCCAAGCTCTCCAGCCCGGTCCCGGCGAGCCAATTGTTCCTCGAGGGCTTCCGGGATCACTCCCTCTTGGTCGATTTCGACCCCGATTGCCCGAGCGCCAAGGTTGGCCAATGTCCCGAGGAACACATAGTAGCTCGGTGCCCCACAGAGGACGATATCACCCGGGTCGAGTAAGGTCTCTCCCACCAGATGGAGAAACTGATTGCTGCCGGCGGTGATCAGCACCTGGTTGGCGGAAAGCTTCAGCTCTGCGGCCGTTTGGCCATCGGCAGTGAGCATCCGCTGGAGAATGGCTTCGCGCAGTGGGGGGAAACCGATGGTGGTCCCGTATTGGAGAGCGGACCGGGCGAGTTCCGGATCGGAGCAGATCGTCACTAAAGCCTGCGCGGTGGTCTCGACCGGAAGACTCTGCTGGTCGACGAACCCGGCGGCCAACGAAACGAGATCGGGATTGGCTAGAGCGCGGGCCATCAGTCGGCTGGCGATCGGCTCGCCGCCGGCCCAACCTGCCCGTCGACTCAAATGGTTCGCTTCTGTCATCGTGTGGGAAAGCGTGAGAGATCCTCAGGGGTGACGCCCCAGCCCATCCGGGAGCATAGGGGAACCGGCGACTCCAAGTCAAGGTCCACCACGGCGGTGCCCCCCTGCTGCTGCGGGTGGAAAGGGGGTATGATAAACGCATATGCTGGGCAGAATTCGAAAAACGGTATTTTTCAATGGGGCCTCGGAGGCCCTTGGGCAACAGGCTCGCTTTTGGAGCCGAGCAGGGGTCAATCTGCTCTTTCCGCCACGTTGCACCTATTGCGACGGCGAGTTGCCGGCCTTGACCGATAGTATCCTTTTGTGCGATGACTGTCGGAACAAGTTGGGCCCGATGGATTGGCCGTGCTGCCATCGCTGTGGGGCCCCGGTGAATGCCGAGGAAGCCAAGGCGGAATGCTGCGCACGGTGTCGGATGACGAAGCTGACATTCGACGCGGTGGTCTCGTTGGGGGCCTATCGTGACCACCTGCGCACGGCTGTCCTGCGCATGAAACGGCCCTCGGGGCGAGCCTTGGCGATGGCGTTGGGCCGGTTGTTTCAATTGCGCCGAGGGGGCGAAGTGGCTGCGTCTGCTCCCGGTCTGGTGATCCCTGTCCCGATGCATTGGCGGCGCTATTGGGTCCAAGGCGTCAACAGCGCGGAGGTCCTAGCCGAGTGTCTGGCTCAAGAAATGAACGTTCCGTTAGCCGCTCGCATCCTGCGCCGCGTGCGTAACACCTTGCCACAAGCCAATTTGTCTCCCAAACAACGGTTTGACAATGTTCGTGGTGCCTTTGAGGTTCGTTCAGGCTACGATTTAAACGGGAGCCATGTGCTCCTCGTTGACGACATCCTCACGACAGGAGCGACGTGCAGTGAGGCCTCGCGCATGCTCAAGGCCGTCGGGGCAGAAACCGTCTCGATAGCGGTGCTGGCACGAGCCCTCGGGGAGCGGGGCCACGGTGTCCCCTGATTTTCGTCCGATGGTACGCTTGTCCTCGTCAAATCATCAACCGACAATAGACCCTATGACAATCAAAGCCACATCCGGCAATGGTCCCGATGGTCGTCCCTTTCGCGCGGCCGTCTTCAGTGGATTGGGGGTTTTATTGCCCCCGCTATTGACTGTAGTGATATTCCTCTGGATTGGTGGAACTGTCCAGGACTACTTCTTTCGGCCCGTGAATGCGGGCGCACGTGGGCTCGTCGTTTGGTCAGTCGCCGACATTTGGACCGAAGAACAGTTGCCTCCTGATCAGCGGGGGAAAGCTAACCCTGTGATTCAAGGCAGGACCTATCAACGCCTGCCGGATGGAAATTATGTCCCCCAGAATGTGTATGCGGTAGTCAAGCAGAATCCGGGGGAGGAATCGCTCGATTCGGCGCGGGATGTCTATCGTCGATATGTTGAGCTGAACTATCTGCGTCCCTACTTGTCGATTCCCCTGCTGGTGTCACTCTTCCTTCTGGTGTTGTACCTGCTGGGCAACTTCATGGCGGTCCGGATCGGACGGGGATTGTTGGGGCTAGTCGAACGGGCGATTCAACGCGTGCCCCTGGTGCGCAATGTGTATTCGGCGGTCAAAAAAATCAGTGATTTTCTGCTCAGCCAACGCGAATTGGAGTATTCCCGTGTCGTGGCCGTCGAGTATCCACGCAAGGGAATGTGGCAACTGGGGTTAGTCACTGGCGACGGGATTCCCGAACTGGAAACCGCGGTCGGCGAACCGATGCTCTCGGTGCTGATTCCTACATCGCCCATGCCGATGACCGGGTTTACAACGAATCTGCTCAACAGCGAGACTGGCGATTTGAGTATCACGATCGACCAAGCGCTTCAGTACCTGGTCAGTTGTGGCGTCGTCGTCCCTGTTCAGCAGTTGCGCGAAATGGCAGCCCCGGGAGCCGAGTTGCCGTCCGACGTAAAAGATGCGGACGGAAAGAACGCCGGGGCCTAGGATGCTGGGCAGTGGGCGGAATTGGCTGACAGATGTTGACGCGGTATCCTGAACCTTGACCCCCGAACTCTCCCAAACGGTTTCTTCCTGAAACTCCGACATGACACGTCCTCCTGCTCTTCGTATTGGCACTCGCGGCAGTCCTTTGGCACGATGGCAGGCCGAGTGGGTGGCAGGGCAGTTTGGACAACGGGGGATTGAGACGGTTCTGGTGCTGATCACGACCAGCGGAGACCAGGACCAACATGAACCGATCGGCACAATGGGTGCTCAAGGGGTGTTCACCAAAGAGATCCAACGGGCATTGTTGGACGAACGGGTCGATCTGGCGGTCCACAGTCTCAAAGATCTGCCTACCGACGAGGTCCCAGGGCTGACACTGGCCGCTGTTCCTCAACGAGCATCGATTGGCGATGTGCTTGTGACTCGCGACTATCCTTCTTTCGAAGCCTTACCGCCTGGCGCCGTGATCGGGACAGGGAGCTTGCGACGTCGCGCGCAATTGCGACACTGGCGGCCGGATCTGGTGATGAAAGACGTGCGAGGCAACGTCGACACTCGCCTGCGAAAGCTGGGCGAACAGCAGTACGACGCTTTGGTGCTTGCTGAAGCCGGCTTGCGACGCCTGGGATTGGCAGAACATATTACCCAGTCTCTGCCACTCCCGCAGTTTTTGCCGGCGGTCGGCCAGGGGGCCCTAGGGCTGGAGACGCGTACGGATGATCACCGGACCCGGGACCGGGTGGCACTGCTCGACGATCCGGCCACGCACGGGGCCGTCTTGGCCGAACGGGCGATGTTGGCGGCTTTGCAGGGGGGGTGTCTGGCCCCAATCGCCGCCTGGGGACGGAATGTGGCGGGACGGTTAGTGCTCACCGGCCGGGTCCTCGATCGTGACGGGAGGGAGCGACTCGATGTCACGCTTGAGAGCGAGCCGGCTGAGGCCGTTCTACTTGGCCGCCGGGTGGCTCAAGCTCTGATTGAGCAAGGGGCCGCCGCACTGATCCACGCGGCACGTCAGAAAAACTAGGCCGCTGCAGCGAACCGCCCTGTTCGGCCAGTTCTGCGGGATCGTTCGGCAAAAACTGCGCGTCGCCTTGCTGAAGCGTTTGCACATTGGCGGTATGCGTCGGTGGGCGTCTCTTGGGTGTAACTGCCTGCTGTTCAAATGGTTACGGGGGGTGTTCTCCTTTTTCCGCCCCTCAGGGCAGGATCTGGCACGCCGATTGCTAATAGGGGCGACTGCAGTGCTGTGCAGGTTGCACGGCGGGTCGTTCCAGGGGTGGCACGGCTTCGAAATAACGTGAGGCACGGATGCCCTACGGGCTCTACATCTCGGCGGAAGGGGCGCATGCTCAAAGCAAGCGGTTGGAGGTCATTTCCAACAACTTGGCGAATGTCGACACCGTAGGTTTTAAACGCGAACTGGCCATCTTCCAGGCCCGTTATGCGGAAGAAACCCAAGAGGGCCGGGACTATCCCGGGTCGGGGTCGCTCAATGATCTGGGCGGCGGCATTTGGGTACGGGAGACGAAGACCGATTTCTCGGCTGGCACGCTGAAAAAGACGGATGTACCCACTGATCTGGCCATCGACGGTGAGGGATTCTTCGTCGTCGAGAAGAGCGGGGAGAAGCTCTTGACCCGGGCCGGAAATTTCCGCCTGAGCGAACGCGGCGAACTGGTCACCACCCAGGGCTATCCCGTCCTAAACGACTCCGGAACGCCGATTACGATTGACCGGGCGAATGGGCCGTGGGAACTCTCGCCCACCGGGGTGATCCGTCAACGGGGACAAACGCAACAATTGGCGATTGTGCAGCCCAAGTCGCTCGACGAGCTTGAGAAAACAGGCGAAAACCTCTTCCGTCCAGAGAGTGAACCGGAAGCGGTCGCTGCCGAAAAACGTCACGTTGTAAGCGGTTACCTCGAACAATCCCAGGTTCAACCGACCATGGAAATGGTCGAACTGATCGAAACCTCGCGGGCCGTAGAGGCCAACCTCAACATGATGAAAACCCAAGACGAGATGCTTTCCGGTCTCATCAATCGTCTGTTGAAAGCCTAGTTCTCCTAGTCACTGTACTCCTGCTTCTTCTTGTCTTCTAAACGGAAACCATACGATCCATGACCCTTCAAGCTCTCTACTCAGCCGCCACGGGCATGACCTCGATGCAGACCAGGTTGGATGTGATTTCCAACAACTTGGCGAACATCGAAACCACCGGCTACAAGCGGATGCGGGCCAATTTCGAGGACCTCTTCTACCGGCACGAAAAATTTCCCGGCGCCCAGGATGCTGCGGGGCAGTATACGGCGGTGGGCACCTCGATCGGTCTCGGCTCGCGTGTGCAGAGCACTCAGGCGGAATTCACCCAAGGCTCGTTCCAGGACACCGGCCGCAAACTCGACGTGGCGATCGAAGGCCGAGGGTTCTTCCAGGTCGTCGATCCGTCCGGGGAGATCTACTACACGCGGGCGGGGAACTTCTCGATCAATGCCAACGGAAACCTTGTGATCGGTTCGGCGAGCACCGGTCGTTTGCTGGAGCCGCCGATCACCATTCCCGAGGATGCCACGGATATCGAGATCACTGCCGACGGCACGGTTTCGGTCAAGCAGCCCGACACTGATACGCTGAATGAAGTTGGCACCATTGAACTGGCGACGTTCGTCAATCCAGAAGGGCTTTTGAGGTTAGGCGAAAACCTGTATTCCCAGAGTGACGCCTCCGGGGCGCCGACCACCGGCCAGCCTGGCCAGGAAGGTATTGGCGTTTTGCGGCAGAGCACGCTTGAAGCCTCGAATGTTGAGCCCGTCGAGGAGCTGATTGATCTTATCACCACTCAACGGGCCTTTGAGATGAACTCTCAAGCGATTCAGACGGGGGATGAACTCATGCAGGTGGTGACCAACCTGCGGCGGTAGGCAACAGGCCGTAGGCAGAAGACTGGGAGATGAGTTGACGATGATGACGCGGGGTTTGGTTCGCCGAGTGGTGACGTGTGGTGGAAGCTGGTTGGTCGCGCTGGCCTGTGGATTGTCGGTTCAAGCGGCCGAACTGCAGGTGCGGAGTGAGTGCCGAAGCTCCGGGGCTATGGTGACCCTTGGCGACGTCGTCGAGATTCACTCGAGTGATACGTCGGAACGGGAAGCTTTGGAGAGCATCGAACTGTTCCCGGCTCCTCCGGCCGGTGCGAAACGGTTTGTCCGCGCTCGGGAAATCCAAGACATGTTGCTGATGCGAAGCGTCAACCTGGCCGAGCACCGGTTTTCTGGGGCAGCTCAAGTCACTGTGGTTGGAGGCGACGGCGTGGGGCAAATGCGGGACTCCGGGGCCTTGCCGCTTTCGTTTGTCAAGAAATCGGAACGCCGCGTGAATGAAGCGATTGCCAGCTACCTGAAGGACTGTGCCGGAGCGCAGGCGTGGCATGTGGAGGCTGCGTTGGATGGTCGCCAGGCTCGGCTTGTGGCGGCGGCTGAGCGAATCGCGATTTGCGGAGGGACGGCCCCTTGGCAAGGCTCGCAACGTTTTGAGGTGACCGTGTACACGGCGTCGACCGGGACACGTTTCGAGGTGCCCGCTCAGGTCTCCGTGACGCCCGCGGTTGTTGTCCTAACTCGGGCCATTGGACGTGGCGAGGTGATCACGGCCGCGGATGTGGAGCTCAAGCCCGGTGATCCGGCGATGGCCGAAACGGCGGCCTTTCATACGATTGAGGAAGTGGTGGGCAAGCAGGCTTGTCAAGCGATTGCGGCCGGTAATGCGATTGTTCCCGATCTTGTGCGGGCTCCCGTGATCGTGCGGCGGGGCGAAGTCGTGACCGTCTATGCCCGCAGTTCCGGAATTCGGGTACGGACCTTGGCCCGGGCTCGCGACGATGGGAGCCAGGATGACCTGATTACCGTCGAGTCGCTCGATACACGCAAATCGTTCTTCGCCCGAGTCTGTGGTGTCCAAGAGGTGGAGGTGTACGCTCAAGCGGTCAAAACGCAAGAGCCTGCCCGGCCAATGACCCAGCGAGCAGTGGCCAGCGTTGCGCCGAAAGCCTCGCTGGGCACGCATGACGGGGAATTGACCAGTTGGAATGCACCGAAGCAGGTCTCGAACGCCCGGATGCATCTTCAGGTGGCACAGTGAGGAGCCAACCATGATCGACAAGCCAGTGTTTTCCAGAATCGTTGGGGCTCTTGTGGGCGCGGGCCTGTTCGTTGGGCTGACCGAGGCAACGTGGGCTCAGAGTTCCAGCTTGTTTGGGAATCCGGCTCAGCGTCGTCCGTTGACGTTGCAAGAGCAATCTTGGACCTATCAGCCGATGGAGAAGAAGCGGGAAATCCGCTTGAACGATCAGATCACCGTGATCGTTGACGAGAAGGCCCAAGTGATCAGCGAGGGGGAAATCGACCGTCGCAAGAAGGCCGACGGAAAGATCGCCCTGACCGACTGGCTCATGTTCAACGGGTTTGGCCTTTCCGCCGCGCCCCAGGCAAGCGGCGATCCGACGATGGCCGGAAAAGTTGACAACAAGTACCGCGCCAACGGCGAATTGGAGACCCGCGAAGCAATGAAACTGCGAATTGCTTGCCGGGTGGTCGATATCCGACCCAACGGTACCTTGGTCCTTGAAGGACATCGGGTGATCAAGGTCAATGAAGAATCGTGGGAAGTCTCGATGGGCGGGACGATTCGCGCGGATGACGTGCTTCCCAACAACACCGTGCTCAGCGAGAACATTGCCGACCTGCGGGTTGTTAAGCGGGAGAGCGGCCATGTCCGCGACGGCTATCGACGCGGCTGGCTCCTCGAGTGGCTCGACACCTACCAGCCGTTCTAGCCAGCGAAACCTGACGCACTGGAGTGGCAAGTCGGAACGAAAGCAAGACCAACCAATGATGAACGCTTTTCTCCCTAAAACTCTTGTTGCGGTAATGGCCCTGGCAGCGGCGGCCTTTGGATTGGCACCGGTCCAGGCCGCAACGCCGCTCGGAAGCATCTGCCGGATCAAAGGGCAAGAGGAAAACTCGCTGCACGGTCTGGGAATCGTCGTGGGATTGAAGGGGACGGGGGACGGAGCCAATTTTCTCCCCACGATTCGAAGCCTGGCGATGGCCATGCAGTTGATGGGCAGTCCGATCGGCAAGAATGGGGCGGCCGAACTGAAGGATGCCAAAAACGTGGCCCTGGTGACGGTTACTGCGACGGTTCCCGCCGCCGGCGGCCGGCAGGGGGACAAGATCGACTGCGTGGTTAGTTCGATCGGTGGGGCGAAAAGCTTGGCCGGTGGCCGCCTCTTCCTCACACCGCTGTTGGGGCCTGTTCCCCAGGACAGCCGGGTCTACGCCACGGCCGAAGGGGCGATCCGGATCGAAGACGCGGAACTGCCTACCAGCGGTCGGATCCATGGAGGCTGCCGTCTCGAAGAGGACTTCTTCACCGCGTATTCGAAGGACGGCAAGATCACGCTCGTACTGAACGAGAATCACGCCGACTTCCGGGTGGCTCAAGATGTGGCCGAACTGATCAACAGCCGCATGGGATTTCAGAACAGCGGCGCGGAACTGGCCAAGGCGCTCGATCAGGTCAATATCGAGGTCCGGATTCCTTCGCAATACGGCAACAATCTGGTGATGTTCATCTCTCAAGTCCTTGAATTGCCAGTGCTCGAACCGCAGACCGGGCCCCGCGTGACGATTAACCAGCGGTCGGGGAGCATTGTGATCGGCGGCGACGTAGAGATCGGCCCGGTCATTGTGACCCACAAGAATCTCGTCGTTGAAACGGGTAATACGGGAACCTCCTCGCAGTTCGTCCCACTCGAATCGAGCCAGAACGAAGCGGCCAAGCTCAAATCGCTGGTCGAGACCCTCAATGCGGTTCATGTGCCCAATCAGGACATCATTGACATCATCAAGACCCTGGATCGCAACGGCAAACTGCACGCTCAACTGATTATTGAGTAATCATGCAAATCAACACCAGCTCCTTCGCTTTACAGGCTTCTTCCCTTTCGTCTCAGACGTTGTTGAACGCCGCCACGACGTTGAACGGTCAGACCAATCGGGCGGATAGGACCGACGATCCGGCGTTGCGCAAAGCGTTCAATGACTTTGTCGGCCAGACGTTCTTCGGCCAAATGCTCCGGTCGATGCGCAAGACGGTCGGTGAGACCGCCTACTTTCATGGCGGTCGCGCCGAAGAGATCTTCACGGAGCAACTGGATCAGGTACTGGCTGAGAAGATGAGCGAGGCCAGTGCCGACTCGTTTACCGGACCGATGTATGACTTGTTTACGATGCAGAGGCGGTGAGGCGATGGAATCCGCCAATGCCGGCAGCCCGGTCTTGCAAAAGGCTTGTCTCTTGACCCATTCGTTTGCCTCGCACTGGACCGCTTTGTTTGTGTGGAAGGAAAGATTCTCGACTTCCTGATACGACTTGTTCTCCCTTGACGATCATCCCGGAGAGGTCCGGGTTGAATAGGGGTTGTTTTCATCTTTTGACGTTGACGCACGTGATGCCCACCGCAACCATTTCAGGCAATCTCATGCAAACCTCATGGGAATCGGAACTGGCAAAATTCCTCACCGACTTGTCTTCCGTTCAGGAGGAATCCTTGGAAATCCTTACACGGAAGACAAGACTGCTAGCCGGACGCGACCGGCAGGGGTTGGCCGCCTTGGGCCAAGAGGAGGAGCAGTTGATCGCGAAACTGCAGGCGTGCTTGCAGCAGCGCCAGAGTCTGCTGGATCAGGCCGCCGCTGAAGGACTGCCGGCCAAGAATATCCGTTCCCTCGCCGAATCGCTTCCCAAGGGCTCCCGGGAAAAGATGCGGACGCAGGTCAAGCAGGCCGCCAGCCGAACGCGATTGCTCCAACACCACAGTCTCACCAACTGGGTTCTGGCCCAGCGTACTCTGATTCACCTCTCGCAGTTGTTGGAGATTATTGCTACTGGGGGACGCATGAAGCCGACTTATGGAAAAGCGGAGTCAGATCATACGACCGGCGGACTTGTAAACCAGGTGGTCTAGGCGAATGTGCGAAGCGGGCGTCTGAGTCCCGCAGTCCCTCGGGACTCAGGCGGTCGAAGTAGGGTGCTCCTCTGCAAAGGATGTAACCATGTCGTTGATGGGTACGCTTCAGATGGCCAGCAATACCCTCAAGGTGAATAGCATCGCCTTGCAGGTCGTGGGCCAGAACATCGCCAACGCGAATACCAAAGGCTACATCCGGGAAGAGATTCAATTGGCCCCCTCCCTCAGCCAAAAGGTGGGGGGACTACTGCTGGGGATGGGCGTTGAGGTTACGGGGATCACCCAGAAGATTGACGAATTTCTCGAAGAACGCCTCCGTGGTTCGACCAGCGAACGCGCCAGCGCCGAAGCCCAGGAGAAGGCTTATGCGGAGTTGGAGCAATTGCTCAATGCCTTGAGCGATACCGACCTGAGCACGTCGATGAATGATTTCGTCGCCTGCATTTCTGACGTTCTCAATCAACCGGAGAGTGTGTCGGTTCGCAATCTGGCGGTCTTGCAAGGGAAAACCTTGTCTGGCGAAATCCAGCATTTGGCCACCAAGGCGGTGGAGATCCGCGACAACCTGAACGTTCGCGTGGTCGACATGGCCGATCGAATCAACAAGTTGACCGAGACAATTCGGACCCTGAACGTGCAAATCGCCGAGACTGAAGGGGGGGATGTCTCGAACAGCGATGCCGTCGGCCTGCGCGATCAGCGCCTCAATGCGCTGACCGAATTGGCCAGTCTGATCGACATCAAAGTTACCGAGCAACCCAGCGGCGGTCTAACCGTCTATTGTGGCGGCGAATTTCTCGTTGCCGAGGGGATTCAACGCCCCGTGGAAGTGGTCTACGAAAGCCGTGACGGGATGGCTGCTGCGACAGTCCAACTAATGGAGACACAGTCCCCGCTGAATATCAGCGCCGGCGAGCTGTACGGATTGATACAGGCTCGCGATACGATCGTCGGGGGATTCGTGGACGATCTCAATGAGTTTGCCCGGACGTTCGCCTACGAGTTCAACAAGATTTTCTCCAGCGGTCAGGGGCTCACGGGATACACGAAAGTCAGCAGTGAATACTACATTGACGACGTTACCGCGGCGCTCAACGCGGCGGGGCTTCCTTACGATGTGGAGAACGGCTCGTTCCAGATTGTCCAGCAGAACACCGACACCGGTATTACGAAGACGACCACCGTTCGGATCGATCTCAATGGACAAGGGACGGAGACCACCCTCAACGACGTCTTGACGCAGCTCAACGCGATCTCCGGTCTCTCGGCGACCGTCGACAACAGCGGCCGATTAAGCATTACGGGGACTTCGAAGGACGAAGTGTTTTATTTCGCCAACGACACCAGTGGTTTCCTGGCGGCAATGGGGATCAACACGTTCTTCACGGGCACGTCCGCCCTGGACTTGGGCGTCAGCAAGGTCTTGCAGGCCGACCCGGGGAAGTTCGCTGCCAGCACCGGAGGCATCGGCGCCGACACGAAGAACGCGATCACCCTGGCCGACTTTCTCGATTTGCCGCTGGCTTCTGCCGATGGTGCGACGATCTCCGAAATCTACGACCAGATAGCGGCCAGTGTTACCCAGGGCTCCTCGGTGGCCACGGCCGATGCGGAGGCCGCGCGGGTGTACGAGGAAACCTTGCAGGCACAACGTGCCTCCGTCAGCGGCGTCAGCCTCGACGAAGAGGCGATCAATATGATCTACTTCCAGTATGCTTACCAGGCTTCGGCCCGCCTGATTACGACACTACAGGAAATCCTTGACACGCTCTTGACGATGTAGCGACCCTTGCGAGCCCCTTGTTATCCGTCCCATGTCGACTTTGACTTTTTCCGGTGAATCATGACGTCGATCGTTGGCATTCCCACCACTCGCATTACCATGTCGTACAGCAGCCAACGGCTGATGACTCAGACCCAGTATGCCCAGATGGCGATGTACAATATCCAGATGCAGCTCAGCACTGGGCATCGCTATCAGATGGGCAGCGAGGATCCCATTTCCTCGCTACGGGTGATGAGCCTCCAGTCGCTTCTGGAGCGTAAAGCGCAGGTGCAGAGCAACCTGACAACGAATCAATCGTTTCTCTCGACCAGCGACTCGGCGTTGTCATCGATCTCTGGCTTCGTCTCGCAGATCTATGCCGACTGCTTGACGGCCGTGGAAACGACTACGACGACTGAACAACGTAGGGCAATTGCTCAGCAAGTCGAATCGGTACTGAGCCAATTGGTTGACGTCGGCAATCAGAAGTTCCGCGATCGCTACCTCTTCTCCGGTTCCACCACGCAGACCAAGCCGTTCGTCTATTCCGACGGCGACCTGATCGAGTACATGGGGAACGATGAGAAGCTCTACAGTTACGCCGACATCGACTTGCTGTTTCAGACCAACGTGCCGGGAAGCGAGGTCTTCGGTGCGATCTCCGAGGCCGGGCAGAGCACGGCCGATCTCAATCCCTCGCTCCATGTTGACACCCCGTTGAGCGAGCTTCGTGGCGGCAATGGGATTGCTTCCGGAAGCATTGAGATCTCCGACGGCTCCAAGAAGACGGTGATCGATCTGAGCAGCGCGAAGACGATTGGCGATGTGGCCGTATTGATCGCCAGCAATCCGCCCGAGGGACGGACCGTTGAAGTCCAGATCACCAACAACGGCCTCCAACTGCGTCTCGTACCCAGTTCCGATCCCTTTGCCTCCGAGAACCTCATTGTCCGCGAGGTTGGCAATGGCACGACCGCCGCCGACCTGGGGATTCTCGATAAATCGGGCTCCGGCAACAACTGGCTCGTCGGTGAAGACCTCAACCCCGTGCTCACGAAAACCACCTCACTCGACGATATCGTCGGACGCCGGGCGCTAGCCTACGTCAAGGTGAACCAAGAGGGGGATGATTTCATCCTTCGGGCACTCACCGCCGGCGAGGCGTATAACGACGTGACGATCATCTTTGAGAATGATCCGGCCGTCACCGTTGGCAATGAGACGGTCACCTACGATGATTCCGATCCGGCGAACAAGATCCTCCGCATTGGGATCGAAGAGGGAAAATCGCAGATCCGCCACGTCGTCAAAGCGATCCAGGCAAGCGCCGAGGCGACCGGATTGCCGTTTACCGCCGAATTCGACCCCGTCGACGCTACCCAAGGCCGGAGGGGCATTGAGGCCACGCCGATTGGCGAAGTCGCCGGAACAACCAGCGGCGGAGCGGGCGTGCCATTCGATCGTACTTCCGGACTCCAGATCACCAATGGCAACAAAACCTACACCTTCGATTTTAGTGAGGCCGAAACAGTTGAGGATCTGTTGAATCTCATCAATAGCGCCGGGGCCGGCGTGATTGCCGAGATCAACGAGGAGGGAACCGCAATCGACATTCGCTCGCGGGTCAGTGGGTGCGATTTTACGATCGCGGAAAACGGCGGTCAGACCGCCAGGCAACTGGGCGTGGGCACCTTCACCGAAAATACCCAATTGAGCGATCTGAACTATGGCTACGGGGTCAACCAATGGGACGAGGGAAGCCGGGCTTCGGTGACGTTTGCACTCCCCGGTAACGACAACACGCTGATGCTGACTGCCAACAGCTATGGGGCCGCCTGGAACGACTTCACGGTTGAATTCGTGGCTGCCGGGCCGATGGACACCCCTGGGCTCACCTATGATCGCTACAGCCGCACGATGACCTTCCTTGTCGATCCGGCTACGACCACGCTTCGCGATCTGGCCGACTGGGTCGCCGCCGATCCAGCGGCCAACGCTGATTTCACCCTCACCCTGCCCAACGACGAGTTCCAGACGACCGCCATTCAAGAATTGGTCGATCTGGGGCCGCAGAGGACCAGCGGGGCGGATGGCAACGGAACCGACTTCACAATCACCCGGGCCGACGGCGTCGCCTTGGCGATCGATATCCAAGGCTGCAAGACCATTGAAGACGTCCTGGAACGGATCAACAATCATCCTGACAATACCCCCGTCGGCGCCGGTACCACCCCAGGGGTGCAGGCCACGTTGGCCGCCTCGGGCAACGGGATTGTGTTGACCGATTCGAGCGGACCGGGCAGGCTGACTGTCGCCAATGCCGCTCTGACGACAGCGGCCACCGATCTTGGCCTGATTCCCAAGGGGGAATCGAGTGTCTCCGTGACCAGCGCCACCGCGACAGCAAGCCTCACCGGCAGGGACGTCAATCCGCAGGAGACCGAGGGGATCTTCACCGCCTTGCTGCGTCTGCGTAACGCCCTTTTGAAAGACGATTTGATGGAGATTGAGCGGTCGTTGGCGATGCTCGACGGGACAACGCTCAATACCACGTTCGTCCGTGCCGAACTCGGGGCCCGCGAACAGGCCCTCGATACCCTCGGGACGCGACTGGAAGACGAAAACGTCGAACTGCAAAGCACGCTTTCGTTGGAGTACGATGCCGACTATGTGGAAGTTGTCAGCGCGTACGCCGAGGCCGTTGCAACCATGCAAGCAACCATGCAAGTGACTGGCAAGCTGTATGACCTGTCGCTGTTGAATTATCTCTGAGGGAGTGGGAAATGGGGAGACGCCTAGCGCAAGTGCGGGGGCCATTGCTTCTCAGGTTGCCAATCCCGTAGTCATCGCGATCTGCGTGACGCTCTTCCTGATACCAGCGCGGGAGGCGAACCGTGTTGACAATCCGGCAGGCAAACGGGGAAAGCCCAGGTCGATTCGCCATGACGTGTTTGCCCCTCATTTTCCGCTGTTTGCCCTGTCTGCCCTATTTTTCCTGAACTTCCGGAATTCCCGTTACCGATATACCCTATGTGCGCTACCGGTTCTGTTGTCAGAATAGGTCCACGATCATGAACACGAACACGACGCGATTTGGCTCCATCAGCTTCCAACAGGAAGACATTCTCCATTTCCCCGAGGGCTTGTTGGGGTTGGAAGAGTGTCGCGACTGGGTGTTGTTGGCCGACGGGGAGAACGAGGCGTTGGCCTGGATGCAGAGCATTGATCGGGCGGAAGTGGCCTTGGCCGTGGTTAGCCCTCGGCGTTTTGTGCCCGCCTATCGGATGCGTGTTGCGCGGCGTGAATTGGAACCGCTCGAGTTCGAGTCGCTTCAATCGGCCGAAGTGTTGATTGTCGTGGGCAAGAGCGAGCAATCGGTAACGCTCAACTTGAAGGCCCCGCTGGTGATCAATCTTGATCGCCGGTTGGGACGGCAGGTGATTACCAACGGGGACCTGCCCGTTCAGTATGAATTGGCCAGCGAAACCCCCGCCTTAAAAAAGAGCGCATAAGAGCCCCGGACGCCACCTGGTGTCTCGCACCACACGTCCGGACGGGTCCGGCGCGTGTTCGGGATTCGCGGGGGCGCGCCACCAAACCGTGCGGACTGACCGCCAAGGAGTGAGCGATGCTTGTCTTGTCCAGGCAACGCGACGAAAGCATCATCATCGGCGACAACATTGTCGTGACGATCGTTGACATTCGCGGGGACAAAGTCCGCCTTGGCATCGAGGCCCCCGGCGAGGTGCCCGTACATCGCCGCGAGGTCTATGAGGCCATTCAGCGGGAGAACGTGCGGGCCAGCCGTCTGGACCCCAAAGATGCCCGCCGGCTTGTCCCGCCCAAGCCGGTCCCGTCCGATGGCAATGCCGTCAACTGACTCCGCCTGAGTCGGCTGACACTTCCGATTATTCCAAATATTTCGGCCCCCTCGCCAGATGTCCATTGGCGCGGGGGCCTTTTATTCTACCTGGTCCGCATGTTGCGCCGAGAAGGATTAACAGGCGCTGACCGAGGGATTCAGAAGAATTTCCCAGGTTGCCTAAAGCTCTTAGCTTCACAGGTCGATACTCGACGCTAGGCGCCGTTTTCGTGTGACCGTTGCGCGGGTGCAAACTCGCGAAACACCAGTCGATTGACCTCTGGTTTTCGCACCTTCGCCGACGACACGCTGAATACGGCATAGTACGAGAAACCGTGCTGTAACCGCTCCAGGACACCGACAACCGCGAGCGGGACACAGGCAAGCGGACCCGGAACCACCGCTCCCCCGCGCTCGGGTCACGCTTGGAGATGTAAGTCCTTCATTACCTCCAGAAAGGGTGTCTGGCATGACCCGAATTAACACCAACGTAAGTTCTCTCAATGCTCAGAAGACGTTGGCGCGGTCCAACGCGCAGTTGCAGCAAGCCTTGACCCGGTTGAGCACCGGTCTGCGAATCAACACCGGGAAAGACGATCCGGCCGGTTTGATCGCCAGCGAAACCCTCAAGGCCGACATTACCGCCACGAACAAAGCCATTAGCAATAGCCAGCGGGCCAACCAGATGATCACCAC
The DNA here is from genome assembly GCA_964558295.1 of uncultured Planctomycetaceae bacterium. Lineage (GTDB taxonomy): Bacteria > Planctomycetota > Planctomycetia > Pirellulales > Thermoguttaceae > JBDKTH01. Next base: position 54,302 of record CAZLDQ010000005.1, read on the forward strand.
GGCCGACAGCGCCCTGGGCCAGATCAGCTCGCTGTTGAATGATATCCGTGGTCTGGTTTCCGAAGCGGCCAACACGGGCGCCTTGAGCGCTGAGCAGATCGCCGCCAACCAGTTGCAGATCGACTCCTCGTTGGAAGCCATCGACCGCATCGCCCGGGTTACCACCTTCCAGGGCAAGCGGCTCCTGGACGGCAACCTCGATTTCGTCACCACGGGAGTCTCCAACTCGCAGATCACCAACCTGCAGATCGATCAGGCCACTTTCGGTTCGCAGAGCCAGATCGACGTGGCTATCGACGTCGTCTCCCAGGCCAAGAAGGCTAAGTTGAGTTACAACTCCAATACGATCGCCAGCGACGTGGTGCTCGAGGTCGGCGGCAGTGAAGGGTATGAAGCTTTCACGTTCGCTGCCGGCAGCTCGGTCGCCGACATTGCTTCGGCCATTAACCTCGTCTCTGACGCCCTGGGTGTACGAGCCACCACCGACGCCGTCCGAGCCACCGCCGACCGCGCGGGTCAGACCAACATCTCTGCGGCGGGCGGCAGCCTCAAGATCCTGTCGAAGACCGCCGGCGCTACCGCAGGCAACGTAGGCATCGTCTTCACCGAAAATGGCGGGCCCGACGCCGATCAGTTGGACGTTGAAGTCGGCACGGACGGAAACCTGATCGTTCGACTCGGCGTTGAAGCCGCTACGACCGCGGACACCCTCGCCGCAAGGGACTTGAATGCTAACGCTGGCGAGGCGTTGCTGACGATCGCCGCGAGGAATGCGGGAAGTGCCTTCGCTAACGTCCAATTGAACATCGTCGACGGTGGCGTTGGTGCTTCGACCACGGCTACGTACGACTACAAGACGAAGACCATTACGGTCACGGGCGACATTTCGACAGGGGTGAGTGGCGACGACGTCGAAGATGCAATCAATGACCAACTCGGCACGCTATTCCTGGCCACTGCGAGTGGTACCGATTCTACCGCCGATGTGACGGCCGGCAACAAGGGGACCTTTACCGGGAACGCCACCGATAAGACCCTCTCCAGCAACAACACGCTGCAGGCGTTGAAGGACGCCATCATTGCCGACGATGGTGGAACCTATGAGACCAATGCGAACAGCCTCTTTGACGTCTCCCAGTCGACGGGGGTGCTGACCGGATCGTTGAACCAGTACGCGCTGTCAGCCGCCTACGGCTCGGTGAACGTCGGGCTTGCCAGCGATTCGAACAATGGCATTCAAATCTTCGGTACCTCGGGGGCAGCGAAGACCGCTATCAACTTCGTGAAGGGCGCTGCCAACAGCAGTCTGAGTATCAGCTATACCGAGAATACAGCGACCGGCGGTTACTCGACAGCCTATCTGCAAGGGGTCGGGGCGACGGTTAAGATCCAGGCGACCGAACAGGGCACGCTGTACGATGGGCTGACTGTCCAGTTTGGCATCAGTGGCTCCGCAAGTGACAACTCGGTCATCTACGACGCGTCGGCCAAGACGTTGACGATCAGCTATGATGCGACTACCGATGGCGAGCAGCTCTCGGCCACCAGTATCGCGGCGATGATCAACACGACCGGTCTGTTTACCGCTTCGATCATTGGCAGCGGTTCAGGCCAGATTTCCGTGGGCCAGACAGCTACGACCTCGGGCGGCAACAAGTACTCCGCCATCAATATCAACCTAGCCACCGATGCTAACGGCGCCATTACCTCTACCGCCGCCGATGTGATCACGGCCATCAACAACTCCGCTGAGTTGCAGGCGTTGGGGTATAGTGCTACCAACCTTGGAAGCAGCAATGGCACCGGCTTGGTTTCCACCGGCAAGACCTACCTGACGCAGGGTGGGGTGACCATGAGCAATTCGTACGCCTCGGGCACGACGTACGCGGCCGGCGGTGAGAACTCCCGGTTGTCGGTCACGGCCAAGGTGGCGGGCGACGCCTATGACAACATCAAGATTACCGTCTACAACGACGACTCGGTTACCGCCGGTGTCAATGAGCGGGTCACCTACGACGCCAACAAGAAGGAACTGGCGATCTACGTCGACAGCGGTGTGAGCACCGTCAACGACGTCCTGGCCCGGTTCAACACAACCAACAACCCGACCGAGTTTGCCATGTTCTCGCTCTCTGCACTCGGCTCGGGCGAAGGTGTGCTGACCGCAGGGGATGAAGGCGTCACCTCGGGCGGAGTGGTTGCGAATGAAGCCGCCAAGACTGCCGTTGGTCAGTATGCCTCGGGCAAGACGAGCGCCGCCGTGAACTCGCAACTGATTTTCACCTCCAGAGTGCCCGGTGCCGCCTACAATGACATCACGGTTGACCTTGTGGATACCGTGTCGGCGGGGTCTGAGACATTTGAGTACGACGCCATCAACAAGAAACTGACGATCGGGATCGAGGACGGCGCGAGCACTGTCCAAAATATCTTGGACAGTTTCGCTACGGCCGACGCGGGCATTCGAGCCTTGTTCGACATCTCCACGTTGGGTGACGGCACTGGGACGGTAACCGCGGGTACCGACGTCGCGACCCTTGCGGGTGGTGATGCAATCGACGTCGCGAGCTCCGTGAAGATGGTCGAGAACTACGACGAAGGCGATGAGATCGGCTCGGTCCTCACGTTCGAGTCGAGCGAGTACGGGTCCAGCAAGTTCGTCTCCGTCAAGGCGCTGAGCGGCTCGTTTGCAACCTACAATGCCGCGGGCACAGCGACCGACCGCGACGAGGGCGAAGACGTCAGCCTGCGGATCAACGGTATTGCCGCCGTGGCCGAAGGGCTCAATGTCTCGTTCAACACGTCGTCGCTCGACATGCGATTCTCGATCAACGCCAACATTGTCGACGGGACACGGCTCAATTTCGCCATCACCGGTGGTGGCGCCCAGTTCCAGTTGGGGCCGGACGTGCTCTCCAACCAGCAGGCCCGGATTGGTATCGCCAGCATTTCGACGACCAAGCTCGGGAACGACACCGGCCGGTTGTACGAACTGCGGTCCGGCGGGACGAAGTCGTTGACCGGCGACATTGGTGGGGCGGCCTCCGTGGTGGAAGACGTGATTACCCAGATCACCACGATTCGCGGCCGGTTGGGGGCCTTCCAGAAGACGACCCTCGACACGAATATCGCCGCCTTGACCGATACGGTCGAGACGTTGACCGCAGCCCAAAGCGACATCGCGGATGCCGACTTCGCGGCGGAAAGCGCCAACATGACCCGGGCGAACATCCTTGTCCAGTCCGGTTTGACCGTGTTGTCCAACGCCAACCAGAACCCGCAGAAC